>JAAKFE010000028.1 GCA_011065175.1 Candidatus Anoxychlamydiales bacterium | reverse complement strand
AGACCAGGCTTTGAATACGATATTTGGTTTTGCAAATGTTTTTACTTTTTCTTCTATAAAACCCATAAATATTCTCAACTCTTGTTTATTAGATAAAAAGATAACAATTATTATTCAAATTAAGCAATTAAAAACTTTCTATTTTCTAACTTTTAATATAGAGACCTATAAATTGGGCTTGCTCTATAATATGGCTTTTCATTGCTTTTTCTAAATCTTCTTTAGTGACCCCTTTTTCAAGATCCAACAAAACATCTAAAGCATAGAGTTTAAAAAAATAGCGATGAGTTCCTGTAGGAGGACAAGGAGCAATATAGCCAATTTCACTAGCGCTATTTATTCCCTCAATCCCTAAAGAAGAGTTTCCGTCGATTTTATCTACAATTGGAATATTGAATATTACCCAATGGACAAAAGTTTGATTTGGAGCATCTGGATCATCCATAATTAAGGCTAAAGATTTTGCATCTTTTGAAATATTTTCAAATTTTAAAGTAGGATTAATATTTCCCCCTTGGCAGGTAAATTTTTTTGGGATCATTTGATTGTTTTGGAAATCAGGACTTGAAATTTTCATAAAAACTCCTAAAATTGTATAAAAAATAACTATTTGAAGTTTATAAAGAACTCAATCTAAAATCCAGTCTAAAACGATATTATCTATCCAATGAAACCCGGTTGATTTACTGGGCATTCCAATATATCCAATATGGCCTCCCCTTTTCGTTCTGAAAAGGTGAACATTTTTAGGCATCACAAAATTTTCAAAATCTTGGATTTTAATTATTGGATCATCTTCTGAGAATAAAATATTTGTCTCAAATTCAATAGCTGGAATTAGATATTTTGCACTAGACCTTTTATAATAATCTATATGGTCTTTAAAACCATATTGAGGAACAGTATATAGCCTATCAAAATCTTGAAAATGAAGATTTTTTGGAAACTCTACTTTGTTAAGATCCGGAAATGTTTGACATCTATTATTTATATCCTCTCTTAAAAGCTTTACAAAATATTTCTCATAGACCCTATTTTTAGGAGTAGATAAAAGTTTAATACTAGAATAGAGATCTACAGGAGGATTGATAGCAATCGCTTTTTTCAAAAGCTTTAAATTTGCAATGCTAAGCTCAGCGGCTAACTTTAAAGTAATATTGCCACCTAAAGAAAATCCCAAAAGTGTTATTTCTGATTCAGGAGTCTCTGCTAATATAAACTTTAAAGCCTCAAACACATCATCGCTCTGTCCTGCATGGTAAACTTTTCTAGCTTTTCCCAGTCCAGATCCACAACCCCTTAAGTTTAAACGAATAGCTCGAACTCCCAATTTTTCAAGCTTTTTTGCAAGTCTAACTAAACAAGCCGATTTATGAGAACCACAAAGACCATGGATCATCAAAACACTAGAATCTGTCTTTTTCCAATTCTTTGGTGTTGTAACCTCTAAAGCGAGATGATCCCCATCCGGCAGCATTACAAAGCTCGTATGAGATATAGGGCCTCGTCTAATAGCAGGCAACGACCCCATAAATGTCTGAGGGAAAGAGCCTTTTATAAACGGTAGAGGATTAAATTCTAATTCTTCACTCACAAAATAACTATCCTTTAATACAATCTTTCTAATTGTTATTTTGCAAAATGATTAATTATAAATCAACATTAATTGTAATATGATTAATTACAGATATTTATAGATTAATTATAATAAAAACAGGTGATTTTTAATTATCTTAAATCACAGAAGACAAACAGTTATTCTTCTACTCTAACGTAAATGAAAAAAGAGGCTTCTTCTGTCAATTTTTGATAGTCCTTTCTTAATTCATGTCCCGCTTCTTCAGCTTCCTCTTCAGCTCCAAATAACAGCTCATCGAGCCCTTTTTTAGGTACAATTCTTGAAGTGCCGGCTCCTCCTCCATTGAAATAATACATTTTGTTCTCATCTTTAGCTTCGGGAAAATTTACCCAAGACGCATAATGATTATTATTTTCATTTGCTAGAACAGATTGCAATCTATACTTTTTCCCTTCAAAAGAGAAATATAAAGAAGGTATTATCGCTTCATAAGCTCTGCTAGCTGAATAGCCCTGACGAGGGCTTTGTATAAATAATACTTTGTTATCATTTTCTATCCTCATCTTAGAAAAAGATTGACATCTTCGGCTTACCATATCTATGAATTCAAGTAAAGTGGTACAGGCTTTTCCTCCGTTTTCTTTATACGCTATAAATTGCATTTCAAAATAACTTTTAGTTTCTTCATCAATTCCTAATCGTATTGTTTGTAAAGCTTGTTGAATATTTTTTTCAGCAGTTTCATGATTTATTCTAATTTGATTTTCTCGTTGAATTAAATCATGAATGGTCACGAACCCTTTAGGATCTAGTATCTCTTCAGAAAAATAAGCAATGATTTGATCTATTATCTGTCCTATTGGGGCAAGTTCATTGCTTCCTAATGAATAATAATTAAATTCATTATCATCTTCCCAATTAATCCCTAATTTCTCAAAAAGACGACTTAAAAATTCATCGGGTTGTAAAAAATCTCCTTTCCTATAATCTCCCATAACTAATCTTCGCAGACGAAGTAAATCATTTCCCTGAACTAATGACATATCTTTTGGCGATCTAAGAATATTTGTAATTTTTATTAATTGGTCTCTAATTGCTTTCGCATTGCCAGCTTCTTTTTCTGGACCTACAAGCAAAAGTTCATCAAAAACATCAGTTGCTGCAAACATATTAAATAGTAATGATGCAATAGCGCATGAATTTCCTGCATTTCGAATCCCCTGAACTTCACTTAAATTCTCTGGTAATTGATAAATAACTCCCAAACTATAAAGTTTTGTTATTCTTTCTTTTCTTTCTAACACTGATAACTTTCCGTAAGGCCTACTACTTGCAAGACTACTAGCGGAAGCGCTACTAGAACTTGAAGAAGAACTACTAGAGCTAGAAGAAGAGCTCAAGCTACTATTATTATTATCTTCATCTTCTTCAGTTGTTGGGTTATCAAGTTTACTTACGGCAAGTACCTTTTGTAATATTTCTTCTTCACTAAGCCCAGAATTTTCGCTTCTTTCTTTGCTAACAGATCCATCGGATTCAGAAGAAATACCACTTTTTCCTTCTTTTTCTTTTTTGGGCTCACTTTTAGGAGTATTAGCTCTAGATGTAATAGCATGAGAAATTCCACTATAAATCATTGATCCTAAATACATACCGAGATTTATAATCACGTTTGCAAGTTTTTTAATTACGCTGGGACAACTACAGTTTTTTGCTTCTACTAATTTACCTTCGGCATTAGCAGCTCCATCTGATGCAACGTTTGAACCTGAGGATCTTTGTCTTAATCCTAAAGTTGAATCTGAACTCATAGCTTATTATCCTTTTTTTTAAATATTTATATTAATTTAATAAAAACTGCTATTTAAAATTAATTATAACATAATTAATGCATTAAAAACAAAAGATTATTAATAGTTTAATAAAAAAAACAGAGTATTAATATATAAAAATGATGATCTTTTAAGCTAAAGAGGCAAATCTAGATTCATCCGATAGGATTTCAGCATCTTTTTTTTTATATTCAGCTACCTTTCTATCGTAAGTCATTGATTGTAAATAGCTGCCGAGCGCTGTTATAATCTTAAAGGGAAACGATGAAAGTTTTTTAATAACGTTTGGACAACTACAGCTTTTCGCTTCTACTAATCTATCTTCAGCTGCAGATGCTCTTAATTCATCTAAGTTTATTGGTTTTAATCCAAAATCCGTTACTTCGGTCATATTTTTCTCCTCATTAAGTTTTTCATAAACGATATAATATCACAATTTAACATTTTAAAACATACTATTAATTTAAAATATTATTATTAAATAAATTGCTTTTATTATTTAAATTAATTACTTAATATCTTTTAAGTTATTAACAATTAGCGATATAATGAATTTCATGTTATTTAAAACAAATATTTTAATATATAATTAAAATAATAATTTCACAAATAGCCTTAATTAAAAATTTAAAAAAAACATTTATTTGTTATAAGAATAAAAAATAGGCAAAAAAGTGAACTTGAAGTTATTTGTTATATTTTTATTATTTTTCCCTTGTTTAATCTTTGCTCAAAGGGAATATGCTCCTTGGTATACAGGACCACTACTAGCGGATAATGGGACCAACACAGCAAAAGGAAAGGTTAATATTCAACCATACTTATTTTTTAGAGATACAAATGGTGTCTATAATAAATCTTGGGGGCATCAATCAGCTCCTAGCACTTTTACCTTTCATTCGCAGTTAGAGCTTGAAGCGGGATTAACAAAGTGGTTAGATATTAAATTTATTGGAAATGCTTTATATAAAGATAAAGAAGGCGAAAAATCCTTTGAAGTTGGTGATACTAATGTAGAGATTGGCATTCAGCTTCTAAGAGACAAAATGTTTACCATGATTCCAGCTATTAGACTTACGATAGCAGAGAATTTCCCAACCGGAAAATACAAAAATCTAAATCCTAACAAATTAGGAATTGATGCAAGCGGAAGTGGCTCTTATGAAACTCTATTTGGTTTTGTACTTGAAAAAGTTGTTTATTGGTTTGAATCTCATCCAATAAGATATAGAATAAACCCAACATATACATATTCAACAAAAGTATCTGTTAAAAATTTCAACACATACGGTGGGGGTTTTAACACTAACGGCAAAGTAAAACCAGGAGGCTTTTTTTCAGGGATTTTTTCATTTGAGTTTAGCTTTACTCAAAGATGGGTTTTTGCAATGGATATAGCTCAGACCTATTCTGGCAAAACAACTTTTAAAGGAATGCCTGGCTTAGCAGAAGATGGATCTATTGCAAGCAACGCAAAAAAAACTAGTAATCAAACATCTTTAGCTCCAGCTATTGAGTATAACTTTTCAGCAAATCTAGGAGTTTTAGCAGGCTCTCACTTTTCTGTTCGAGGAAAAAATTCAACAGATTTTGCATCTGGGATAATTTCAGCGACATACACTTTTTAACTATATAGGAATCGCTAAGAAAAATATAATCGTTTCTAACCCTGGATTTTTACGACCAATAGAAGCATTTGAAGTATGAGAGATATGAGCGCCAATTCTCATTTGATTTGTAAATTTTATAGCAGCCTCTATTCCTGATCTAAACTCTAAAGGAAACCCTAAATCTTTACCATCTCCTTTGCTGTAATAACCCGCTGCAAAATTCGGTGCTATTACAAAATGGGGATTTGGAAATAAATCTAAGGATACTCCCCCATATGCATAGACTTGTTTTTTTGTAGTCATAGAAGCGCCTATTATTGGATGAAAAAGCCACTTAGAATATTTAGATTTAAATTCAGCTCTAAATGCTGTTGAGCGAGAATTTGGTCTTCGAAAATTATTTATCCCAGCGCCTAAATACAATAAATTTTTTTCGTTTGCAGAAACAAAAACCACCGAAAATAAAAAAAATATCAAAGTTATTTTTTTTAACATTTTTCCTCATAAAATCTCTTTATAAACAAATTGTATTTTTTATGAAATTTTTATTTAAATTGAAAAAAAAAATAAACTTCTGCATCATCTGAACTCTTTTTTAACAAAGGAGTACTTAAATGAAAAATTTTATTACAAAATACCTAGCTATTGTAACAATTTTTTTAGCATCTTTTGCTTTTGCAAATGAAAATAGAATAGAAACAAGTTCTAGAGAACTTACAGAAAATGAAAAAAAAGAACTCATCGAACAGGAAAAACAAGAATTTTCTTCTACGGAAAATAAAGTGTTTTCACAAGCAATTTATAACAATCAATATCCACCTTTAGTTTTTAATCAAACCATCCACAATTTAGTTGGTGTTTCTGTTTTATGTGATTATTTAATTATTGAAGATGGCTCTGAGTGGAATATAAAATCTGGTTATTTTAAAGAAGTTTTTTCTTGGCAAGAACATGATCCAATTGTGATCGTAAAAAATGATTCATTTTATTCATCATATTTTCATGGGTATAAATATAAAATGATAAATGCAAATACCAACACATCTGTTGAAGTTAAAATGCAATTAAATCCAATTTCAGATAATCCATACACGCTACAAATAGCTGCAATTAATCCAACTACATGTGAAGTCATCTTAACAGATAATTCACTATGGGAATGTGATCCTTCTCAAAAACGTCTTTTAGAAAAATGGATTGCTCAAGACGGCATAATCATTGGAACAAACTCAAAAGGTTGGTTCAATAATACTTATGATAACTTTTTAATTAATGTAAGGATTAAAGATTACGCTCTTCAAGAAATTAAAGCTAACAGAGTAGAATAGGAAAAATATATGGCAAATCCCGTTCAACAAAAAGTATCTACAGCAATTGAAGAAGCAAGGGCAGAAGCAGAAGAAAAACCTTCTTCCCCTGTCTCAAGAGTTGCTGTTCGTTCAATTAATGAATCTCGTGGATCAGGTGGATCAGGAAGAAGTTCTCCAATTTTGCAAAATCCTGAAGCAGAAGAAAAACCTTCTTCCCCTACTTCAAGAGTTGCTGTTCGTGCAATTAATGAAGCTCGTGTACCAAAAAGAGAATAAATAAAAGAGGCTTTTTATAAAGAAGCCTCTTTATAAATTTTAAGGAGTAAAAAAAATGGCCTCAAGATCAATACCTAGCGCATATGCTAGCCCTTCTTCTCCAACGAGAAGAAATGAAAATAATAATTATTTCTCAAAAATTATTAGAGTTGCACTTGCAACCTTAGGTACTATTGCATCTTATGCATTTTTGCCACCTATTGGAGCTACAGCTGTATCTGCTGGAATAATTATTGCAACGATTATTAGTTTTTTTAAATCTAATTCTTCAGATGCTTCTTCAGCTTCTACTGGCTTTGTAACTATACCCCCTGCCCTGCCAAGACGACCTTGGTATGCCCAATATAACCCTTTTGCATTTTCATCGTTTCCTAGTCGAGAGCCCGTTGCCACACCTTCTCCAATGCATAGAAGACCAAGACTAGTTGTAAGAGAGAATCATTCAGCTCCAAGAGCACCAACAAGACCTCCTGCGGCACCATCTGCTCCTTTTAGAGACTATTCTTCTTCACCACCAAGCGCTCCTAGTGCCCCTCCATTATCACCTAGAGCTGTAGTTAGAATTCCAGCAACCGACAGAGTCGCAAGAAGAAACGCTTCTAGCCGCCCTGCATTTTCACCTAGTGCCGCAGGACCATCCGCTTCTAGCGCAGCATTTACAGCCGGAAAAAGAGTTCCAAGAAGATAAATAAACTAAAATAGAAAATGTATTGTCATAAATGCAAAAAAAAATTAGATCTGCCAAGTAAAAAAGTAGGGTTCAAAGAAACCTGCTTTTTTTGCGAAGCAGATCTACATGTTTGTAAAAACTGCAGATTTCACTTAATTGGAAAACCAAATGACTGCTTAGTTCCAAATACCGAATATGTATCTGATAGAGAAAAATATAACTTTTGTGAAGAATTTTCATTTAAAGATAATTTATCAGATCAAGAAACAAAATCAAAAAAAGATATCTCTAAAAAACTCTTCGATGAAGAATCAGATGATGATTCAAAAAATGACTTTGATTCTCTTTTTAAAGATTAAACTTTGGTAACTTTGACTATCGTTAAAACAAAGAAAAAAAATGCTATTGGAAGATAGATCAATGATGGATAAGTAAAAGTTATAAGATAAGGCGATATAAGAAAACAAAAAAGACCAATTATAACAAAAGTAAAAATGGAAGACATAATAGGGCTTAGCTTTTTTCTCAAAAGATTATTTAAACTAAAATTTAATCCCCAAATAATAAAAAAAGCTATGGTCCACTCTATAAAATATATTAAAATTTTCATTTTTTCCCCTTCTTTGTAGTAATTTTTATTCTCATAATATCAAAAAGCAGCCAGATAACTAGAGCTACAACGTACTCAGATACAGCAATATCAAATCCTAAAGTTAAAGAAACTATTGGAAGAATTATTACAGCTACTGTAAAAAAAGCTAAAAAAATAGCCATATCCTTTTTAAGTTTTTTAGAGTATAAAAAGAGAGCTATTCTAGTTAAAATCCCGACAATAATTACAACAATTATAAAATTTTTAAAAAACGCCATTTTTTTTAATCTTGCTTAAAATTTGATATATATCAAAAAAAGCCTAAAACATTAAGAAGAATTAAAATAATTAATATTGGAGATATATATTTTAAGCAAATTTTAAAATACATAGCAACTAAAGGTCTATGATGAAAAAACGCTTCTTTAGATACTTTTAGATGCTCAAATGCTTTTTTCATGCCCCAGACATATGCGACTAAAACGACAATTAAAAAACCGCCGAGAGGCACTAAAATATTTACAGATAAAAATGAGATAAAATCGAAAAAATTTAATCCAAAAAGAGTAAATCTTTTCAGAAGACCAAAAGATAAAGCAGATGGCACACCTACTAAAAAAGCTAAAACACCGGTGAAAATAGATGCCTTTTTTCTTTTCCATCCTTTTTCATCGATTAGATATGAAATAAAAGGCTCTAATGCAGAAATCTCTGATGTTAAAGCAGCTAATGTTGCCAAAAGAAAGAAGAAAATAGATAAAAAATAACCTAGTTTCATCTTAGAAAAAACCAACGGTAGAGTCTCAAAAATTAAAGATGGACCAACTCCTGGCTGTAAATCTTGAGAAAATACAATAGTAAAAATAGCAATACCTACTAAAATAGAGATAAGAGTATTTAATAAAACAACAGGAAAGCAACTTTTGGGGATATCCTCTTTTTTAGAGAGATAACTTCCGTATGTAACCATAGTTCCTTGCCCTAAAGAGAGAGTAAAAAAAGCTTGACCAAGAGCTATTAATATCCCGGCAGGCGTTACTAGATCCCATCTAGGAGAGAGTAAAAATTTTAAACCTTTAGATGCAGATGGAAGCGAAATTCCTTTAATTACTAAAATAATTACAACTACTATCAAAAGAGGCATCATTATTTTGCTTTTTTGCTCAATGCCTTTTCTTACACCAAAAAACAAAATTAAAATGGAAAGAGCCATAAAAAGAAAATGAAAACCAACAGACCAAAAAGCAGATGAGCTTAACTTATCGAAATGATCTAAAGCTTGAGAGGAAGCCGAAAAGCTCAAATGACCTAAAATAGATTCTATTAAATACCCAAGCATCCAACCTGCTATCACGCTATAAAAAGAGCTGATAATAAATCCTGTAAAAATTACTGATTTACCAGAGAATCCCCAAAATTTATTTTTGCCAATTTTTTTAAAAGCTCCAAATGGAGATAGTTGAGCAGTTCTGCCTACAACAATTTCAGCAATTAAAATCGGAAAACCAATTAAAGCTAAAAAAATTAAATAAAGCAAAATAAAAGCAGCGCCACCGTTTTGCCCTACAACATATGGAAATCTCCAAATGCTACCAAGCCCAACTGCAGAACCGAGTGCAGCAAAAATAAATCCTGTTCTAGACTTCCAGGATTCTCGTTTTTCAAATGGTTTCATAAGTATTTAAAAAATTTTTAAAAAATATTATACATCAATAGTCCTATAAGAAAAAATGAAAATATTTTTTTTTGCAAAATTATTTTTTAATTATTTTTTTTTAAATTTAAGTTTAGATGAAATATACTGATAGTTTTTAAATTTTAATAAGTTGGAGAAAATGTTTCAAAAAGGAAGAACGATTAATGTTTTTATGCTAGCGATGATAAATGTCGCAGCACTAGTAAATATTGCAAATATATCAGTTTCTGCAAAATATGGTTTTGCATCCATTTTTTTTATTGCAGTTTCCTCAATCGCTTTTTTTATTCCAATTGCACTTATCTCTGCAGAGCTAGCAACAGGCTGGCCACAAAGAGGCGGAGTATATATTTGGGTGAAAGAAGCCCTAGGAGATAATTTTGGATTTTTAGCGATATGGTTACAGTGGATTGAAAATGTGATATGGTATCCAACGGCTCTATCTTTTGCTGTTGTTAGTTTTGCCTATATTTTTAATCCAAGCCTCGCTCAAAACAAAACTTTTATAATAAGTTCAATAATTATAGTTTTTTGGTTATCTACTATCGTTAACTTTTTTGGAATGACTATATCTGGATGGATAAGTACTATCTGCGCAATATTTGGTACAATCCTTCCTGGAGTTTTAATTATTGTTTTGGCAGGTCTTTGGCTATTTTTAGGCAATCCATCTCAAATAACTTTTTCAAAAGAAACTTTTTTTCCAGATTTTAAATCGATATCACAATTTGCTCTGCTCTCTGGAGTGTTGATGTCACTGAGCGGTCTTGAGATGTCTGCTGTTCACGCAAAAGAAGTAAAAAACCCTAAAAAGAACTACCCTATTTCCATTTTAATATCGGCTATAATTATTATTTCAATTTTATCTTTTGGAGCTCTTGCAATCGCTATCGTTATTCCTTCAGGAAGTATTGAGCTTCCAGCTGGTGCTATCGAAGCTATGGCTAGCTTTTTTAGAGCATATAACCTCCCAAAATTAACATCTGTTGTAGCTTTTTTTATTACTATCGGCGCTCTTGGAATGATAAGCACTTGGACAATTGGACCGATCAAAGGTATGTATGCAACAGCAGAGCATGGCGATCTTCCTATTTTTTTACAAAAACTAAACAAACATCAAGCTCCTGTAAATCTTTTAGTATTGCAAGCTATCATCGTAACAATTTTAACATTTGTATTTTTATTAATGCCCACTATTAGTTCATCTTATTGGATACTACTAAATTTAACTGCGCATTTATATCAGATCATGTACATACTCATGTTTATATCTGCGATTGTTTTAAGGTATAAAAAACCCAATGTTGAAAGAGCATATAAAATTCCATTTAAAAATGTTGGTATGTGGGTAGTTGGATCTATAGGAATAATAGGCACTACATTTGCAATAATTGTTGGATATATAATGCCAGAGCAAATTCCTGGATTTAACGCAATATCATATGAGATCTTTTTAATTGGAGGAACTCTTTTGTTTTGTATAATACCATTTATAATTAGATATTTTAGAAAACCATCTTGGCGTCTACATCATAAAAAGATGCAAGATGAAAGAAAAAGATAAGAGCAAATAAATTACTTTTATGTTACATTGAGAAAAACCCGAAAGGTAATTTATGTGTGGAATCTTTGGTTATCTAGGATCTAAAAGTTCAATAAAAGAATGTCTTAATGGTTTAAAACTTTTAGAATATAGAGGCTATGATTCTGCGGGTATTGCATCTATAAAAAATAATAAGTTAATTCATTTTAAAGCTAGTGGTAAAATTCAATCTTTAGAAAAAAAAATAAATCTAAAAGATTTAAAATTAAACTTAGCGATCGGACATACTAGATGGGCAACGCATGGAAGTGCAACAGAGAAAAATGCCCATCCTCATTTTGATGACAAACAAAATCTAGCAATTGTTCACAATGGTATAATTGAAAATTACAATATTTTAAAAGAGTTACTCTTAGCAAAAAATTTTAAATTTAGATCAGATACAGACTCAGAAGTTATAGCTCAATTAATCTCTTCTCATTATAAAAATGATTTAATAGAAGCGAGCATAAAAAGTTTAAAAGAGCTAAAGGGATCTTTTGCTATCGCCTTGATTCATAAAGATCATCCAAATGAACTAATAGCAGCTAAAAGAGACTCTCCAATAGCTATAGGATTTAATGATAAAAAAACTGAATTTATAATTTCTTCTGATCCCAATGCATTTTCTGGCAGAAATTTAAATATAATATTTTTAAAAAACGATGAAATCGCTCATATAAAAAACCAAAATATTAGGGTTATAAATTTAAAAAATAAGATCGTTTTAAAAAAACCAGAAAGGATAAACGCAAAAAACATAAAATTTTCGAAAAAAGGGTTTGAGCATTTTATGTTAAAAGAAATTTTCGATCAGCCCTTAACAATTCAAAGGGCATATCTTGGAAGGATTATAGAAAATAGTGGCTCTGTTGAATTCGAAGATCTAAAATTTTCTAAAAACTTTTTATCTAAAATCGACAACATTTTAATTACGGCTTGTGGAACATCTTATCATGCAGCACTCATTGCCAAATCATTAATTGAAGAAAAAGCAAATATTGTAGTTGCAACGGAGATAGCCTCAGAGATGAGATTTAAATCACCAATTTTAACAAAAAACTCTTTAGTTATTGCAATATCTCAATCAGGCGAGACAGCAGACACGATAGCGGCTATTAAAACAGCTAAAGAAAAAAAAGCAAAAATATTATCTATAGTAAACGTAGAAAACTCAACGATTTCTAGAATTTCAGATAGTTCAATATTCTTAAAAGCAGGAATAGAAAGAAGTGTTTGTTCAACTAAAGCTTTTAGTTCACAAATAACAGTTTTATATCTTTTTGCAATATATCTAGCCAGATTAAAATTAATGGATAAAAAAGAGGGAATTTTATTTCTAAATGAGCTAAAAAAAATCCCTTCAAAAGTTAGAAAAATCTTAAAAAACACCTCAATAATAGAAGAAAAAGCAAAAAAATATTCAAAATTTGAAAATTTCTTTTTTTTAGGCAGGAATTTAATGTATCCAACAGCAATGGAAGCAGCCCTAAAACTAAAAGAGATCTCATATTTACATGCAAGTGCATATCCAGCAGGTGAAATGAAACATGGCCCATTAGCTTTAATAGACTCTAAACTTGCAATCATAGCTTTTTGCGCTAACAAAAAAACCTACGATAAGATGTTATCTTCTTTAATGGAAGCTAGAGCTAGAAAAGCTAAGATACTAGCTTTTGCAACCAAAAACTCTTATGGGATAGAAGATATTGCAGACGATGTTATTTGGTTAGATAATACAATAGATGAGCTTTCTATTTTCCCATCAACTATAGCAGCTCAGTTATTTGCTTATTTTATTGCAAAGATACGAAAAACAGATATAGATCAACCAAGAAACTTAGCAAAATCGGTAACAGTAGAATGAAAAAAACAAAAAAACAAAAAAAAACAAAAAGACCACTTTATACTATTTTCATTTGTATATTCATAGCTTTAGCTATTTTTATTTTTTTTCTTCCTGCTTTTTTCTCAACTAAAACAGGCACTAACTTTTTAATTAGTAAAATAGAGAAAAAATCAAATGCTAAAATTGAAATTGAATCTTTTCATTTAACCTGGTTTGGTCCACAAAAAATTAGAGACTTAAAATATAGAGATCCAAACATTGATATGAATGTAGACTCTATCACATCAAACATGAGTCTTTTATCTTTTTATAAATCTATAAAATCTTATAAAAAGCTAAAGCTTTTTGCTAATACTGAAGTTGATAATTTAAATGTAGTTATACACTATCCAAACAAATCTCAAGCCAATTTTAATAATGTTAATGCTTCTATCAAAGCAGATCTAAAGGGAATAGATTCTATTGAAATTGAAGGAAAAACAACTGAAAATAACCTTGAAGGAAATTTTACAGCTTTTATTGAATTTTCAAAGGGGAAAATTCAATCAACTATAAATGGAAAAAACATTCCTACAATCGGTATAGATCAGCTACTATTTTATCAAAATCCAAAATATGAAAATTTTTTATCTGAAATTCTAGGCTCTAGTTTAGATCTACATTTAGAGTCTACCCTTGAAAATTTTAAAGGACCGATTGACATAGATTTAAAATCTACAAATGCAAATGCTTCTTTAAATCTTTTTTATGAAAAAGATAAAATAACTTTAACTAAAGACGCTACTATTGTTTTAAATTTATCTCCTATAAATCCTCAATTTGCAAACAATATTACCTATCTTGCATCTCAAAAAAATTCTCCAATAGTAATAAAAATTTCAAAAAATAATTTTTCATATCCAATATCCCCTTTTAAAATTCAAAATCTAAAAATTGGTCATATGTCTTTAGATTTAAATAAAATGCTCATATCTAATACAGGAGTTATTAGAACACTCACTTCTTTAGCTAAACTTGGATCTTCAAATATTGTAGGTATGTGGTTTACAAATGTTAACATTCAAACAGAAAATGGTATGCTTTATTCAGATAGAATGGATTTTTTGATTGATGAAGCTGTTCATTTATGTACTTGGGGAAAAATAGATCTAAATAACAGAACTCTAAGAATGAATTTAGGAATAACAGCGGATACACTAGAGAGTGTTTTTGGTATTCAAAATCTTCCCGATGATTACGTTATCAAAATCCCAATAAAAGGCACAATTGAAAATCCCAAAATTGATGCATCTAAAGCTACTGCTAAAATATTAGCACTTTCAGCTCTTCAAAAATCTAGTGGTATCGGCGCCATAATTGGTGGTATTGTTACGAAATTTCAAAAAGATCAAGGCATTCCCCCTGCTAAAAGACCATTTCCTTGGGAAGGGAAAATCAGAAGAAGAAGAGCTCCTAGTAGTCCGAATAATATCTTTGATTTTTTTAAATAAAAAAATAAGATATAAATACTAAATTTCAATTATAATTAAATTACAACAAAATGAGTAAAGTATGACTGTACCAGTAACGTATCATTCTCTAGATGAGACCAATCCACCACACACTGATACACAAACGGATAATATCTTAATACATCAATAGAAATTTGATTAAATCTCTATTGATGTGTGAAATGCAAAATTACTTAATTTTTTAAGCAATCGTAACTTCTTTACAAAGATAAACATCTTGGACTGAATTAATAATTTCAACACCTTCTTTTATAGGTTTTTGAAAAGCTTTTCTACCCAAAATAAGCCCCATGCCCCCTGCTCTTTTATTAATAACAGCCGTCTCAGTTGCTTGAGCCAAATCGTTCTCTCCAGAGGCTCCACCTGAATTTATAAGACCAATTCTTCCCATGTAGTTATTAATAACTTGATATCTACAAAGATCAACTGGATGATCTGATGATAGCTCTGTATACATTTTTTCTGAGTATTTACCAAATTTTACAGCTTTATAACCTCCATTATTTGTTGGAAGCTTTTGTTTAATAATATCTGCTTGAATTGTAACGCCGAGATGATTTGCTTGACCTGTTAGATCTGCAGAAGAGTGATAATCTTTATCTCCAACTTTAAAAGCTGAATTTCTTAAATAACACCATAAAATTGTTGCCATACCAAGATCATGAGCATGTTCAAAAGCTTTTGCAACTTCAACAATTTGTCTATTGCTCTCTTCAGATCCAAAATAGATCGTAGCGCCGACAGCAACACATCCCATTTCATAGGCTTGTCTAATGGATGCAAATTTAATCTGATCGTAGGTGCTTGGATATGAGAGTAGTTCATTGTGATTAAATTTTAAAACGAAGGGAATTTTATGAGCATATTTTCTAGCAACAATAGCTAGTACACCAGAAGTTGACGCTACAGCATTGCAGCCCGCTTCGATAGCTAATTTTACAATATTTTCAGGATCAAAATATATTGGGTTTGGAGCAAAAGATGCTCCAGCTGAGTGTTCAATGCCCTGATCTACAGGAAGGATTGATAAGTAACCAGTGTCTTTTAATCTACCGTGAGAAAATAGAGCTTGCAAACTTCTAAGGGTTCTTCCATTTCTATCGGAGATGGAAAAAATTCTATCTACCCAATCAGGACCTGGAATATGTAATTTATCTTTTGGCATAGTTGTAGATTTATGATCTAACAGATTTTTTGCATCTTTACCCAAAAGTTCTTGAATTTTTGAATATGACATATTTAAGTCTCCATTTTTTTATTTTATATAATATTGAAAATATTAATTTTTTGCTGCCTTCTTTTTAAAATACTTTTGAATTTCTTTAAGTTCTTTTCCTTTAGTCTCTGGTATTTTTTTAATCACAAACCAAAGTCCAAAAAGGCCTATGAAAGCATAAAGCCAAAAAGTTCCAGATTTTCCTAGAATATCAACTAAAGTTAAAAATGTAAGGGAGATGATATAGTTACAAACCCAGTTAGCAAAGATTGCGATTCCCATAGCTCTACCTCTAATTCCCATAGGATATATCTCTGAAATGATTAACCAAGCAATAGGCCCTAAACTTATTGCAAAAAATGAAACGTACGTCATCAAACTTACAATAGAGATAACACTAGTTGCTTTTGTAGTTTCTAAAAAGCCTATTCCTAAAACCCCTAAAGATAAAATCATTCCAATAAGCCCAACTATTAGAAGAGGTTTTCTTCCAACCATATCGATTAACCATAAAGCAACTATAGTCATTAAAAAGTTTATTGTTCCAACTCCCATGGTAGCTAAGATCGCCGAAGCTGCGCTCTCTATTCCTGCTAACTGAAAAATTCTAGGTGCATAATAAATAACGATATTTATCCCTGTTATTTGTTGAAAAACACTAATTCCAATTCCGGCAATAAGAGCAGGTCTCATAGATTTTTCAAAAAGCTTTTTCCATGAACACATTTTTTTAGAAGGCCCTTTTTCTACTACAACTTCTGATTTAGATGTATTTATTTCTATTTTTCTAAGTATTTTTAAAGCTTTATCTTTTTTTCCTTTGGATGCTAAATAAGATGGTGTCTCTGGTATAAAAAAAAGTCCGATGAAAAGCAAAACAGCTGGAATTAAAGCAATACCAAACATTGATCGCCACTCACCTGTTGGAGCATAAAAATAATCAACTACATAAGCTAGTAAAATACCAATTGTTATTGCTAATTGATTTAAAGATACCAAAGCACCTCTATGTTTTGGATCTGACATTTCAGATATATATAGAGGAACAGCAAGTGAGACAATTCCAATAGCGAGACCGAGGATTAATCTTCCAACAATAAGATTAGTTACATGATCTGCTGTCATAACAATAAAAACACCTATTAAAAAAATAATAGCCGTTAAAAGAAGAGTAGGTTTTCTTCCAATTCTATCTGTTAATATTCCACCAAAACATGCTCCGATAAGAGCTCCGATTAATATAACGCTAATTATTACTTCTTGTGCAACAGTAGATAGATTGAAATCTTTCGTTAAAAATAAAATTGCTCCAGAAATTGCTGATGTATTGTATCCAAACAATAACCCACCAATAGCAGCAATTAAAGCTGCAAAAAGCGTATATGCTGTAAATTTTTGTTTTGCCATGATATGACCCTTTAATATTTTTTCCTCTTAAGCTCAGTGAACAGAAAAAAACATTTCTTTTCAATAAATTTTTAGTAAATTAAAAATAAAAATCTGTTTTTATTTTTTGAGAAAAAAATGAAAAAAAACTTGTATCGAGCATTTTGAAACTTAACTTTTACCTCTTGTGACTTCGTGCTTCAATGTCAATTTTTATAATGATATTAAAGTTTTAAATATCAAATAATTATTTTTAAAATACATTTTTTTTTAATTTAATAGTTTTTTTTAATTATTGCGTTTGATAAAATCATTATGTGTAACAATTACAATTGTATTTTTTGTTAATAATAAAACATAAAATAGGAGTAAAAAAATGAGATTAGACCTACTATCTGAGAGAACTTCTCCTCCACTGTCATCTACACCATCTACTGAAGCAAAGCCTTTAAATATCTTGGATTTACCAGACGAAAAGCTAGTTGAAATTTTTGAATTTGCCATTGAAAATGGTACATATAACTTAGGTAATGTCTGTCTTAGATTTAAGGCAATTTGGACTTCACAAACTGTTAATAAGATGATACTAAGAAACATGGTAGCTGCTACTCTTGGTATGCATAAGAAAGCTAAAGCGCTAACAGAGTTTGAAAAAAAAGTCACCGAAGCACATAAGCGTCTAATAGATATGGTTGCTAGTGTGAAAGTATAAGTAATATATCTAATCCTGAATAACTCAGCACTTGAGATTATAAGTAAAATAAGTGATCTGAATGAAATCCCTAAAAGTAAAATAGAAAACTTATCTAAGATTAAATAATTCTAATAATTCTTTGAAAGGTCACTAGTTAAGTCGAGCCTGAAGAACTACTCAGGCAACCATAGTCATTTGAGTTATTAAAGATTTCGAATTATAAAGCTTTTGATATTGATAGAAAATTTGAACAAAAAGAAGCCTTAGCTTCCTCAAAATC
>JAAKFE010000027.1 GCA_011065175.1 Candidatus Anoxychlamydiales bacterium | reverse complement strand
ATCTTCTAAATTTATCAGGAGCAAGATTTTTTATGTTTTCATATTTATTCATATTCTTTTTTTCCTTTTAAAAAAAAAGAATAGTATAAATTAAAAAATTTAGTTACGCAAGAAGTCTATTATCGTTAAAAAGGGATTTATTTTAAAAATTTAAATGGCACTAAATTATTTTTTTATTGATAATTTATTTATTAATATATATAATTTAATTACTTTTGAAATTAAAAAACAATAAAGTTATGACAAAACCAATTCGAAGCAGTATTAAAGTTTTACTTTTAAATGATAAAAGTGAACTTCTTTTAATGTGTGCAGATGATCCTAAAACTACAGCAGCAGATGGTAAATATCTAGGAAGATTTTGGTTTACAGTCGGAGGAGAGATTGAGTTAAATGAATCATATCATGAGACTGCTTATAGAGAAATTTACGAAGAGACATCTTTAAAAAAAGATGAAATTGATCTAGGACCAATTGTTTGGTTTGGAGAGTTTGATCTAATTTTAAATGGAACTTTAACTCGTCTTAAACAAAGATTTATAGTTGCTAAGACAGCTAAAAAAGATGTCTATTTAAAAAACCCGACTTCTTGGGAAAAAAAAGTTGTAAAAGATTTGGCTTGGTTTTCAATAGATGATATTAAAAATTCAGATGAGATAATTTATCCAGCCTTATTATCAAAATATCTGCCAAATATTATAGCAGAGAACTATCCAAAAGAGCCGATTGAAATTGATCTATCTATGCAGCCAAAAAACATCAAATAAGATTCAAGTTTTAAAAATCTCAAATATCTAAAAAAAATTATTGTAAAATAATTTTTTTAACTTTTTTGAAAAAACTTCTTTGTGATATAGATCGACTTTGATATATAATGGATTTTTATTTTTTAAATTTTTTGGAGTTTTAAGTGAAATGTCCTTTTTGTAATTTTGAAGAATCTAAAGTTACAGATTCCAGAATGTCAATGGATGGTCAAGCTATAAAAAGAAGACGTGAATGTTTAAAATGTAATCAAAGGTTTACAACTTTTGAAACGATAGATTTGACAATTCAGGTTTTGAAAAGAGATTCTACTTATGAGGATTTTAAGCAAGAAAAACTCCTTGGCGGCATCATGGCTGCTTGTAGACACACAAGAGTGTCTCACGATAAAGTTAAAGCTTTATCTTACCATATAACAGCAGATCTAATGGCGTCTCAGGTAAGAGAGATTACAACAAAAGATCTTGGAGCTATCGTAATGAAACATTTGCAGAAAATTGATACTGTTGCATATATTCGTTTTGCTTGTGTATATGAAAGATTTAAAGATATAAAAGAAATTTTAGATGCAATAGATTCCATTAAAAATGAAAGCTATTGTTTAGAAGAAAAACAACAATTTTAACAGCGAGGATGCAGATCATGCCGCTAAAACCAAATGAAATAGAGAAATTTAAAGAACAATTATTAGAACTTAGAAAAAAAATTAATGGAGCTATTAATGGAGCTAAAGAAGAAGTTAAAGAGCTCGATGAAACCAAAGGTTATTCTCAACATCAAGCAGATGAGGGGACAGATGATTTTGGTAAAACTATTAATTTAGAAGTGTCTAATAAAGAATATCTTATTGTAAAACAGATTGATAGAGCTTTAGAAAAAATCGATGAAGGTACGTATGGTATTTGTGATATTTCTCAAAAAGAGATTCCAAAAGCTCGGCTCATTGCTATACCATATGCAACTATGACAGTAGATGCGCAAGAGAAAACGGAAAAAGGACTATTATAGCATTGAGAAGATATCTTAAGCTTTTTATTGTTTTTTTAATTTTGATAGCTTTGGATATAATGCTCAAATCCTATGTTTATCACAATATTGTTAAAATGAGCTTTATGCACCCTTTTTTTCCATACGGAGGAATTGGGGTATTTAAAGATTTTTTGGGAATCAGCTTTTCCATTGTTTATGTAGAAAATACAGGAGCTGCTTGGGGTCTATTTTCAAAATATCCAACTCTTTTATTTTTGATAAGAACTCTAATCGTAATTGGACTTGTAATATATCTTGGATTTTTTAATAAAGATGGTAGAAAAGATATGCCTCTTTTATTGATAATTACAGGGGCTTTGGGAAATATTATCGATTTTATTTTTTATAAAAAAGTGATTGATATGTTTCATTTTAATTTTTGGGGGTATTCGTATCCAATTTTTAACTTGGCAGACTCTATGATAACAATAGGAATTATTTGGCTCTTTTTCACATTTTTAAAAAAGGCTAAAAATAAAAAATATGAAAATTGAGATTATCACAATAGGAAATGAGCTTTTATCTGGTAAAACAATAAATTCAAATACTCAATATATCTCAAAAACTCTTTTAAAATTTGGATATAGAACTCACTTTGCGAGTGTATATCCAGATGAGAAAAAAGAGTTGGAAAATGGTATAAAAGCAGCTCTTAAAAGAGCGGATCTTTTAATTATTACAGGTGGGCTAGGACCTACTATTGATGATAACACTAAAGAAATTGTTACAAATCTTTTAAAAATCGATCTTAAATTTAGTGGAGATATTGCATCAGATATTGAAAAAAGATTTGGGCAGATTGCATCGCTGCAAGAACAATCAACTATTCCTAAAAGTGGCTTTGTTTTTAAAAATGAAGTAGGAACAGCGCCTGGTTTTGCGTTTTTACATTATGGAAAAGCTTTAATTTTACTGCCGGGAGTCCCTGTTGAGCTAGAAGATATGTTTGAAAAACATGCTATGGTTTTTATTCAAAAACACTTCCCGATAAAAGAAAAAATCTATCAAGAAATTATAAATATTTGTTTACTTGCTGAAATAAAAATCGATGCTCTTTTAAAAACCATACAGCTGCCAGATGATATTACTTTAGGTATTTATCCATCTTATGGATTTGTTCAAGTATCTATTACCACAAAAGCTCTTAATAAAATGGAAGCTACAAAAAAAATAAGTGATATTAAAAATCAAATAGCTCTAGAATTTGCTGAATACATATATATTTCTGAAGATGGAAAAATTGAAAGAGCACTTCACGATCTGTTAATTAAAAAAGAAGAAAAAATTGCCTTTGCAGAATCTTGCACAGGAGGGGCTTTGTCTGCTAAAATAGTAAAGCTCTCAGACTCTTCTAAGTATTTTTTAGGCTCTTTTATTACCTATTCAAATGAACTCAAAAAAAATATCTTAAAAGTATCTGAAAAAACTCTATTAGATCATGGTGCAGTATCTTTGCCAACTGTAAAAGAAATGATAAAAGGGGTTTTTGATTTAACTGATGCGACATATGCAATTGCTGTTTCAGGAATAGCTGGCCCAGGAGGGGCTACTGAAGAAAAACCAATTGGTACGATTAGTTTAGCTGTAGCTAAAAGAGGTGATGAGATAGATGCTGGTTTTTTGCATTTAAAAGGTTCTTTAAAAGGATCTAGATCCTCAATTATAGAAAGCAGTGCAAATATAGCTTTTGGGATTTTATATAGGAAAATAGCTCACAATCTTAACTATTTTGAAAAATGAAAAATTATTCGTTAATAGATTCTGGAAATTTAAAAAAGCTTGAACAATTTGGAGAATATCTAATTGTTAGGCCATGTCAGGTAGCTATCTGGAAACCTAAATTAGGTAAAAATATTTGGGAAAAAGCAGATCTTATTTTTGAAAGAGACACTAAAAATAGATGGATATATAAAGGAAAAAAATCTTTAAAGCTGAGAGCTTTAAAAAAAGAAGAATTTTGGACTATTGATGTTGATGGGATTAAATTAAATCTAAATTTAACGGACTTTGGGCATATTGGATTTTTCCCAGAACATCTTTTTTTATGTAAAAAATTATCTAAACTTATACAAGATCAAAACGCTCTTCATCACAAATTAAATATTTTGAATCTCTTTGCATATTCTGGTTTAGCTAGTTTGTTTGCTTTAAAAAATAAAGCAAATGTATGCCATGTAGATAGTTCCAAACCCTCCATTTTATGGGCTAAAGAAAATGCAAAACTTAATAATTTTCAAGAATCGAATATTCGATACATTTTAGATGATGCTTTAAAATTTTTAAAAAGAGAGGTTAAAAGAGGTTCTAAATATAATGGAATTATTTTAGATCCCCCAAGTTTTGGAAGAGGCAAAAAAGGAGAAGTGTTTAAAATTGAAAAAGATCTACCTCTTCTTTTAGATCTTTTAAAAAAACTACTTTCTAAAAAAAATTCCTTTATTATCTTTTCATGTCATAGCCCTCTCTTTACAAAAATCTCAATAAAAAATTTATTTGAATCAATCTTCAATAAAGATAGCCATTTAGAGATAGATGAGCTTCTTTTAAAATCTGAAAAAAGCTATAATTTGCCATCTGGATACTATGCAATATGGCAAAATAATGATCATAACATCAAATAAAAATGAAAAAATAAAAAAAATAATTAAATTAAGAAATAAAAATAAAAGGGATAAATATTCTTTATTTTTAATTGAAGGCTATAAAGAGCTCTTAAGAGCATCAAAATCAAAGATTAAAATAGAGTCTTTATTTATTTGCGAAGAGTTTTTCTTAAAAGATAATGAATATACTCTCATTGAGGAAATAAGAAATAAAAATTCTTCTATATATGATTGCACAAAAGAGGTATTTGAAAAAATTTCTTATAGAGATAGGCCAGATGGTTTAATTGCTATTGCCAAATCTTTTAAAAATGATTTAGAAAATCTAAAAAAATTAATCGAAAATAAAAAAAATCCCTTGATAGTTGTTTTAGAAGGAATAGAAAAACCTGGTAACTTAGGAACTATTATAAGAACAGCTGCCGCTGCAGGAGTTGATGCAATAATCGTAACAGATCCTAAAACAGATATTTTTAATCCAAACGTTGTAAGAGCTTCTATTGGCACTCTATTTACAACTCCAATATATGTTGAAGATAGTAAAAAAGTGATAAGCTTTTTAAATGAAAACAAAATCAATATCATAAGCGCTACGCCTCATGCGAAAATTAACTATACAGATGTCGATCTTAAAAAGGGTGTAGCTATAGCTTTTGGAACAGAACAAGTAGGCCTTTCAGATATTTTTATGAAGAACTCTAATCATTTAGTGAAAATCCCAATGTTCGGTGATATAGATTCTTTAAACGTAGCTCAATCTACAACAATTTTATTATATGAAGCCATTAGACAAAGAAAATTTTCATAAAAACATTTTATATGTAGACAATCACATATTAGTCGTTATAAAAGAAGCTAATATACCTACTCAAAAATCAGATAATATCTCTAATAATTTTAGTTTAAGCAGCTTAGAAGATTTAGCTAAAGAATTTATAAAGCAAAAGTTTAATAAAAAAGCAAAAGTTTTTCTTCATCCGATTCATAGATTAGATAAAAATGTTACTGGTATCGTCATTTTTGCCAGAACCTCAAAAGCTTTAAGTAGGTTAAATGAGCAAATGAGAGAGAAAAAAATTATAAGAAAGTATTTAGCTGAGGTAGAAGGTAAATTATCTCAAAAAAAAGCTAGATTAACAGATTACATAGTTCATTTATCTCATAGAGCTAAAATAGTCAAAAAAGAGCATAAGAATGCAAAATTAGCTATTTTAAATTACGAAGTTATAAAAGAAAAAAGAGATAGTTCTATTGTTGAAATCGAGCTAATTACCGGAAGATATCATCAAATTAGAGCGCAATTTTCAAATTTAGGACATCCAATAGTTGGCGATAGAAAATATTTAGCAAAAAAAGATCTAAATAAAATTCACCTTAGTTGCTTTTATATTGAATTTTCACATCCAGTAAGTAAAAAAGTTATGGAATTTCAAATAAAGCCATCTTTTTAAAAAAATATAAAAAAAATTATGTGCATATAGAAAAATAACGCACACTTAATTTTTGTCCGATTTTACATTATAAAAAAAGTAGCTCTGAAAATTAAAAAATCTCAGAGCTCTAATTTTTAATATTCTTCTTTTTTAGGATACTTTCTTTCTTTTTTATGCTCTTTTACTGCAGGCAGCCCATTTGATTTTTTAAATAGCTTGTGTTTTGAATATGAAATAGGTTTTTCATAATATCCTTGGAACCAATATTTTGTTCCATAATATGTTGTGCAAGCCATTGAAAAAAAAGCTAAAATTATAACAAAATAAGCTATGAATTTACCAAAGCTAAATTGAGATTTATGTGTTTTTATAAAGAAAAGAAAAGAACCTCCTAAAGCTAACGCTATTAGTGATAAAGCGAATGCTGATTCTACCCAAAATACCATGATTTTTCTCCATCATAAATTTAATTAAAAAAATATAAGGCGTTAATTTCGTTTATTTACCCCTTTAATTATGAGTAATAAAACTTTTTTTCATTTTTTGCTAGAAATAATAATTATAGGGTGGGATTTTTATGAGTTTTGAATGATCGAAAATTAATTTTTAAAAATACAAGTTATTGTTAATCAAAGAATTACAAAAAAATAAAATTGAAAATTACAAAAACTATAAAAGAGTAATAATCAGTGAGATTTTTTTATCTAAGAGATGCAAATGAATGAGGAATTAGATATTTAATTAAAGATCTTTAAAAAACTTAACTGATAAATAGCCATTCATAGAAGTAAAATAATCTAGTCGAAATATAGATATATATAATTTTTTTTTTCAATTGCATAAAAGAGAGATTTCCATGAAAATATTCTGCTACATTAAGGAGATATATTATGAAAAAGACTCTATTAGGTATTTTTACACTTTTGATTTTAACTTTAACGCTCAGCTCAGTTAGCTCTAAAGAAATTTTGATAGACAATACTTTAAAAATCGGGAAATTTGAAAATGGTCTTAGTTATTATATTAAAGAAAATAGATTCGAAGAAAAAAAAGCATCATTAAGACTGCTTATTAAAGTTGGATCTGGGTTAGAAACCGAAGAAGAAAGAGGCATCGCACATTTTCTAGAACATGTGGTTTTTAGAGGAAGTGAAAATTTTGAAGATTATGAAATGATAAAATATCTAGAATCTATAGGATCTCAGTGGGGAGCTGATACTAATGCATCTACCTTATCTGATAGGACAGAGTACAGGCTAGAAATACCTTTAAAAAATATTGAGGATTTAGATAAAGCTTTATTTTTTTTAAGTGATATTGCTTTTAGAGCTAATTTAGAAGATGAAAAAATTGATAAAGAAAGAGATATCGTTTTAGATGAGTTTAGAAGATTGTTAGGTCCAAATGGGAGAGTTGAAGATAAACATTTTAAAGCAATTTTAAAAGATACAACTTATGAAGAAAGACCTCCGCTTGGAAAAGAAGATGTTATAAAAACCTGCTCTTATGACACTATTCGAAATTTTTATAAAAAATGGTATCAACCTCAAAATATGGCTATAATTGCTGTTGGTGATTTTGATAAAAAGGAGATTCAAAAGAACATTGAAAAATATTTTTCTAAAAAAACAAATGATACTGAAATTTTACCTAAATATGTAGTGAATAAAAATAAAGAAAAAATATTTAGCATAGTTAATGATCCTGAAATATCTTATTCAGTAATAGAGCTGCTATTGAGAGAAAACACGAACCCAGTTCAAACAAAAGAAGATATAAATTCAGGAATTATATTTGGAATAATACACGATATCTTAAATGCAAGATTTTTAGATATAGCAGCTAAAAATAATTCTGATTTTATCTCAGCATGGACTTTTTCAGACTCTTTTCTTACTAATCTTCAACTCGAAGGACTTGGAGTTATGTGTTGGGAAGGGCAAATGCTTTTAGGATTTGAAAAAGTTTTAAAAGAACTCAAAAAATTGAAAAATGGAATTACAGAAGATGAATTTACAAGGGCTATTAAAACAAGAAAACAGACAGTAAGTAAAAAATTAAACAATTTAGATAAAATTGAAAATAGTGAATATATATCTATGTGCTCAAATCATTTTATAAATGAAAATATTATTTTTTCTAAAAAAGCTCTTTTAAAGTACAAAAATAAATTTTTAAGTAAATTGAAGTTTGATGAGATTGATCAAGAAGTCAAAAAATTTGATTTTGATGGATTTTTATCAAAAAATTTCATCATTCTAGCAACTCTGCCAAAAGGTGTCTCTCTATTAGATACTGAAATTACAAACTCTATGGAAAATGTTAAAAATCTTCAAATTATTGAAGAAGAAAAAGTAGTTTTAGATGAAAAAGATTTAATAGAGCCAAAATTTGAAGTAGATAAAAAGATTTTAAAAGTTGAAAAAGATGAAGATCTAAATATTACTGAAGTTTTGTTTGACAATGGTCTAAAAGTATATTTAAAGCCAACTGATCTTAAAAAAGATGAGATTTTAATTAGATCATATGCATTAAATGCAGTAGCTAATCTAGACACCAATATTTTAGACTCAGCAAAAATTGCATTAAACTATTTTTATGATTCAGGAATTTGTGGAATAGAAAAATCTACTTTTTCAAAAATATTAAATTCGAAAAATAGTTCTTTAAATATTAATCTTGGGTTTAACAAAAGAAATATATCAGCAAATACCACAAAAGATAGTTTCGAAGATATCATTAAATTGATAAATAGAATTTTTACATCTAAAAATTATCAAGATGAGATGTTTGAAAAAACCACTAAAATAGAAAAAGAAAACCAAAAGTTTTCAAATTTAGATCCAAACTCAATTTATTATAAAAAGGCAAATTTAATATTTACATCTCAAAATGATCTTTTTACCGATATAGATTTAGCTTCAGTAAAGCTAGATGTAGCAAAGGATGTAATAGATACTTTTTTTTCTAACCCGAAAGATTTTTCATTTTTTATTGTAGGGGATTTTGAAATAGATAATATTTTACCTATTTTAGAAAAAAACCTAGGAAGCATTTCAAATGATAAACCTAATAAAGTTGAGATAAAAAATTTGAAAAATATCGAGTTTCCTAAAAATAGCTCAACTGAAATTATAAAAGCTGGTTTAGAGGATAAAAGTAGGTGCATTTTAGGATTTGATTTAGAAAAATTAGATTCGAAAAATTTAAAAGATTGGAAGCAGCTAGATCTTTTAAAAACAATACTTAGAAATAAACTTTTAGATTCTCTTAGATTAGAAAATAGCAAAACATATGAAGTTAGTAATTATTCAAACAGCTATTTATATCCAGAGTTAAGTAATTTTAATTACTTTGTTAGTTTTTCAGGCCCTAAAGACGAGATTTTTAATATCAATAATTTAGCGATAAATACAACGAAGTCTTTGATCGAAAACGGTCCTATTTTAGATGAGCTAAATGTTGCTAAAGAGATTGAAAAAAAAGGCATTCAAGAAGATTCAAAATATAATAGTTTGGAAATCTCAAAAATGTATTATTTTCATATGTTAACAAATGGAAATGGAAATGAATTTAAAAAACTTTTGAAATTAAAAGAAGAAGATTTAATAAACTCTATAACTGTAGATGAAATGAAAGAATTTATAAAAAATCTTTTTTCAAAAGATAAGCTAAAATCGGTTGTTTGGCTTCCTGAAGATAAATAATATTTTCACCAAAATCAAAAAAACGCATTTAGGCTTTTTTTGATTTCTATAATATCTTTTAAAATTTTAATGAAATTTTTCTTCGAAGAAAATCTAGATAAAATATATTATGGTTTTTTTGAATTTTTAAATTTTATGAAAAAGATCCTTTTTATTTTTTTGATGAGTTTTTCTGTAAATCTTTTTGCACAATATTTAACAGTTGAAAAAAGCAATCTTTATATGGCTAAAAATTATTCTTATCTATTAACGATAGATGATTTTGATAAAAGCCTTATGAAGATGCATATTACTTTGTATGAAGGCTATGTAAATAATGTAAATCTTCGTATAGATCAATTAGACAAAATAGATTCAAGTTCTAGGTTATCTAAAGCATTGAAAAAAACTTTCGCTTTTGAATTTGATGGGATGAAACTTCATGAGCTTTATTTTGATAATTTAAAACAGGATATTAAAATAAATCGAAAATCAAAGTTTTATAAAAAAATAGAAGAACAATTTGAGAGTTTTGATACTTGGATTAATGATTTTAAAAATACAGGCATGATTAGAGGTATTGGATGGGTGATTTTATATTTTGACGTGAATGAAAAAAGATTTTTCAATGCCTGGATTGATGAACATCAGATAAATCATTTAATTGAATGCGTACCAATTTTAGTTATGGATGTTTTTGAACATGCATATCTTACTCAATTTGGATTAAATAGAAAAAAATATATAGATATTTTCTTTAAGAATATAAACTGGTATGAAGTATCAAAAAGATATGAAAAAGTTATTAAATGAGAATGTTATTTTATTTTCAAAAGACTTTGTAAAATTTGAAAAGCATTTAAGCTAGCGCCTTTTAGAAGTTGATCTGCACATACCCACAAGTCTATAGCTTTTGGATTTGAGATATCTTGTCTAATACGTGATACAAAAACCTCTTTTTGAAAACTAGCCATTTGAGGGGTTATAAATTTATTTTTTTTAAAATCTTCAAAAATTTTTACGTTTTTAGTTTTTTCCAAAATTTCATAAATTTCAGTTATTGAGAATTTTTTTTCGAACTCTACATTTAAAGCTATGGAGTGAGCTCTTAAAACAGGCACTCTAACGCAAGTTGAAGTTATTTTGATGTTTTTATCATCTAAGATTTTTTGAGTCTCTAAAATCATTTTCATTTCTTCCTGAGAATATTTTTTTTCATTTGATTCGCTTTCATGCAAAAAAAGATTAAAACCATATAAATTATCTTCAGATATTTTTTCAGGGTTTAAATGATTTTTAGTGTCATTGATTAACTGATCCATTAGTTTTTTACCACCGCCAGACGCTGCTTGATAAGTTGCGGCTACTATTCTTTTGATTTTGAAAGTTTTATGAAGATTATGTAGAGCCATTAACATTATTGTTGTAGTGCAATTAGGAGAAGCAATTATATTGCTTTTTTTTAAATCAGTGGTTTTTAAATCAAGAATTTTAGAATTAATTTCAGGAATTATTAAAGGAATATCTTTTTTATTTCTGAAAGCGGAGCTAAGATCTATCACATAGGTTTTAGAGTTTTTTAATTTTGGGATATATTTTTTAGAAATTTTTGAGCCTGCTGCAAAAAAAATAAAGTCTAGATTTTTTAATGATTGTAAATTTAGGCTTTGAATGATGTGATTATTTTTTCTAAAAACCAGTTTTTTCCCAACGGATTTTTGGGATGCAAAAAGTTTTAGGTTTTTGATTTTTATATTAGAAGTTTCTAAAAGTTTTAAAAGCTCTTTTCCAACAATTCCAGTTGAACCTACAATTGCTATATTATATGACATATGGAAAACAAATTATTCTTAAGTTATAGTAAATAGATTGTACAAAATTAGAAATTTTTAAAAGAGGAATTTTTTATAATGAAAAAAGATATAAATTTAGCCTTAGAAGATGCGATAAAAGCAATAACTTTTTTAAAACAAGATAGATCAATAGCATTTATCGAAAATGCTGCCCACATGATTGCAAATGCTTTTAAAAACGGAAAGAAAATTGTAATTGCTGGAAATGGGGGATCACTTTGTGATGCTATACACTTTGCTGAAGAGTTTACAGGATATTTTAGAAAAAAAAGAAAAGCTTTGCCAGCTATTGCTTTAGCAGATCCAGGTTTATTAAGTTGTGTGTCTAATGATGAAGGTTTTGAGTTTGTTTTTTCAAGAGCTGCGGAGGCATATTTAAATGAAGATGATATTTTTGTATCACTTACAACTTCTGGGAATTCTAAAAATTTATTAAATGCTATAAAAGTTGCGAAAGAGAAAAAAGCTAAAACTATTACCTTTTTAGGTAAAACAGGAGGTTTTACTAAAGGACTCTCTGATTTAGAGATTTTAATAGAGGGTTTTAAAACTTCTGATAGAATTCAAGAAGCTCATATGGCAATGATTCATATCATTATTGAAATGGTTGAAAAAATACTCTTTGCCCCAATAGAACTTTTAAAGAAGTTGAAAAACAAAGCTATGAATTTATAGATGTTTGAGGTGAATAGATTTTTTTGTTATAGTTGTAAGCAAAAACACTCAAATGTTTAAAGAAAAACTGTTTTTATATGCAAAAGATGTAATTGATGGGAAAAAAAAGAACTTTTTTTTATCAAAATTTTTAACGTTTTTATCGGTTTTTTTTAGATTTGGTTCTTTTTTTCGAAATCTTTTATATGATTTGAATTTTTTAAAGGCAAAAAAAGTTAAATGTAGAGTTGTTTCTATTGGTAATATTGTAGCTGGTGGAGCTGGAAAAACTCCATTTACAATATTTTTAGCAAAAAAACTTATCGATAAGTCTAGACTTGCCATAATAACAAGGGGATATAAATCTAAAGCAGAAACTTCACAAGTAGTTATCAATAAAGACTCTAAATTTTTAGCAAATGAAGTTTCAGATGAAGCATTAGTTTTAAAAAATCATTTAAAGAACACTTCTATTTTTATTGGAAAAGATAAAGCAAAATCTGCTTTAAATGCATCAGAGATGAATTTTGATTTAGTTCTTATAGATGATGGATTTCAGTATAGAAAGCTTAAAAAAGATGTAGAAATTGTAATAATAAATGCTATCGATCCTTTTGGAAAAAATAGTTTTCTACCAAAAGGTTTCTTAAGAGAAAGTCCCAAGAACTTAAAAAGAGCAGATTTTATCATCATAAATAATGCAAACTCTAAAATAAATAGCTTAGAAGAAGAAATAAAAAAATATTCAAATAGTCCAATTATTTACTCATCTTTCTATTCAAATAAATTTTTAGATTTTTCAAAAAAAGAAGTTAAAATTGATAAAAATGAAAAAATAGCAATATTCTCGGCTATTGCAAATCCCGATATGTTTTTTAGCACACTAAAAGAAATGGATTTTGAAATTGTAAATTTTTTAGATCTTTTAGATCATGAAAAGATTTCTGAAAAAAAATTAGATCTATTTATTAAAGAATCTATTTTAAAAGGAGCTAAATTCATAGTAACAACTGAAAAAGATATGGTGAAATTAAATCCTAATATGAAAGCAAAACTTCAAGTAATATATTTAGAAATTAGCTTAAAAATAACCCATAATGAGACTCATCTTGTAGCCTTGGTTGAAAAAATATTACAAAATGATGTAAAATCAAAAGAATTTAAAAAAAAAATTAAAAAATAATTTTATGAAAAGTTGGGTGAAAATTTTAATAGGCCTTTTTATAGGAATTCTCTTTGGCCTTATCCTTAGAGAAAATGCTAAAATATTTCAAATATTCGGAGACATTTTTATAAGGCTTTTGACGATGCTTGTCATACTTATAATATTCTCATCTATAGTTGTTGGAATTTGTCATATTGAAAGTCCCAAAAAGTTAGGTAGGATTGGATTTCGAACCATTGGTTTTTATGTAATCTCTACAATTATTGCAATTGGTATTGGACTGGTTTTAGCACATCTTATAAAACCAGGCCAAGGGTTGGAGAAGATAAGAGTTGATATGAAACCGAGCCATGCGCTCACTTTAAAAGATCTTTTGATGTCTTTAATTCCATCTAATCCTTTTAAGGCTTTTGCAGATGGAAATGTTTTGCAAGTCATTATTTTTTCAATTCTTTTCGGTGTTGCTATTTTATTTGCTAAAGAAAAGGGTAAGCCGATTTTACGCCTTTTAGAGTCTGTGGCAAGTGTAATGCATAAACTTACCCATTTTGTAATGATGCTAGCTCCATATGGTGTTTTTGCCTTAATGGCTGCAACTATTGGAAAAATAGGTATTTCAGCTCTAATTCCTTTATTTAAATTTTTACTTTGTAACTATATAGCCTGTTTGATTCAACTCCTCATTGTTTTTTCTGTAGCATTAAAATATCTAGCTAAAGTGAAAGTAGCACCGTTTTTTAAAGGTATGAAAGATGCTATGGTTGTTGCTTTTACTACATCTTCATCGACAGCTACTTTGCCGGTTTCTATAGAGTGTACTCAAAAACATTTAGGAATATCAGAAGATATCTCAGGGTTTGTATTGTCTTTGGGCTCTACCATTAATATGAATGGCGGAGCTATTGGACAATCTATATCTGCAGTATTTATTGCTCAAGCATATGGCATTCCAATCGGACCTGTTCAAATAATAGTATTGATTTTAGTTTCTTTATTTTCTGCAATAGGCGCTCCGGGAGTTCCTGGGACTGGGCTTGTGATGTTATCTTTAGTATTAAATGTAATGGGACTTCCTCTAGAAGGAATTTCTTTAGTTATAGGAGTAGATAGATTAAGAGAGATGATGTCATCTGTTGTAAATGTAATGGGAGATGCTGTTGCAGCTGTTTTTGTTGCTAAAAAAGAAAATGCAATAAATCTAAAAACTTACCATAGAGCAACTTGGATGGACTCAGATATATAGGGGAATAATATGACAAAAGATTTTGAGATAAAACTTCCAAAACTCGGTGAGAGTATAGTTTCAGCCACTATAGTAACTATTTATAAAAAAGAGGGCGATAAAATCTCAAAAGATGAAACTTTAATGGAAGTTGCAACAGATAAAGTAAATAGCGAAATCCCATCACCTGTAGAAGGAACGATTAAAAAAATCTTGGTAAAACCAAATGAAACTATTCAAGTAGGAGATGTGTTAGCTACTGTTATTACAGAAAGTAGCGAAAAGGATACGAGCTCTCAAGTTCAAGAAGAAAAATATACGGCAGATGATTTAGATGAAAAAACGGAGAAAAGAAGTTTTTTTTCACCAGCTGTTTTGCGATTTGCTAAAGAAAATAATGTAAGCATTCAAGATTTAGAGCAAATGGAAGGTACAGGAGAGGGGAAAAGAGTAACTAAAAAAGATATTGAAATTTTTTTAGAATGTCAAAAAGGGGATAAAAATTTTATTAAACTCTCTGCTATAAGGCAAGCAATTGCAACTAACATGACAAAAGCAAATGAAGTTCCTACAGCTTATATTGTAGAAGAAATAGATATAACTGGTCTAATACAACTAGTAAATGAGAAAAAACATCATTTTTTAGAGAAATACTCAGCAAAACTTACAATTACACCATTTTTAATAAAAGCTATTGCTATAGCTGCAAAAAAACTTCCTTTAGCTAATTCATCTTTTAAAAAAGATAAAATACTTTTGATAGACGATATCAATATTGGAATAGCTGTAAATGTAAATAATGATGTTTTAGTGCCAACTATTCATAATGTGATAGATCTTAATTTTATCGATATTGTCAAGAATTTGAATGATTTGGTAAAAAAAGCAAAAAAACAAACTCTAATAGCAAAAGATTCTGAAAACGGAACTATAACCCTTACAAATTTTGGAATGACAAATATATCAGTTGGTTTCCCAATAATAAAATTTCCTCAAGCTTGTATAATCGGTGCAGGGGCGATTAAGAAAAAGCCATGGATTTTGGATGATGAAATTAAAATAAGATCGATAATTAATATATCATTTGGGTTTGATCATAGAATTTTAGATGGTATTTATGCTTGTCAATTTTTAAATGAAATAAAAAAATATTTGGAAAATGAATTTGATCGATCTTTTTGAAAAACAAAAAAAATATCTTAATTTTTTTTTCGATAATCTAAATATCGAAAAAGCAAATGAGATATTAGATCTATTTATATCTTGCAAACATAAACACTCTATTATTTTCACAGGGATTGGAAAAAGCGCTATCATTGCTAAAAAAATAGCACAAACAATGCTATCTACCGGTACAAAAGCTATGTTTTTATCAGCAGTTGATGCTTTGCATGGCGATATTGCAATGATCTCTAAAGATGACATTTTCGTAATTCTATCTAGAAGCGGTGAAACAAAAGAGCTAATAGATCTTATTTTTTATGTAAAAAAAAGAGAAGCTAAAGTAGTCGCCATCGTTTCAAACAAAAATTCTAAAATTGCAAAAATCTCTGATTATTTTATTGATCTTCCTTTAGAAAAGGAGCTTTGTCCTTATAATTTAACACCAACGACTTCAACGACTCTTCAACTGATCTTTGGAGATATTTTAACTATAGCTTTAATGCAAAATAATAAAAAATTCTCAATAAATGAATATGCACTAAATCATCCGTCTGGCGCAATTGGTATGCAAATAAATTTAAAAGCTAATGATATTATGGTAAAAGATGAGATGCTGCCTATTTGCAAAGCAAATGACTTAATAAGAGATGTTCTTCCTGTTCTTTCATCAAAAAAATGTGGGTGTCTATTAATAATTGATGAAGAAAACAAATTAAAAGGTATTTTTACAGATGGAGATTTAAGAAGAGTTTTACAAAAAGAAAATTTAGAGTTTTTTAATAAAAAGATGAAAGATATAATGACTCTATCTCCGATACGAATATCAAAAGATACTTTAGCTATCGATGCTATGAAACTAATGGAAGAAAAAAAACAAGTGACTCAGATTCCTGTGATAGAAAATGAAAAATTAATAGGACTTATTCGTATGCACGATATTATTAAAACAGGATTAAAATCTCTTTTGACGAAGTAGAAAAAAAATAAAACAAAAAAAAAGATATGAACGCTATTCACTCTATAATTACAGCTCTTTTTGTCATCGGTTATCTAGCAATTATCTTTGAATACTACATCAAAGTAAATAAAACAGCGTCAGCTCTTTTAATGGCTGTTTTTACTTGGGTTTTTCTTTTTTTTGGGAAAAGCACTATTGAAGGATTTTTTAAAGCTGAAGTGCAATCTCACATAGCAGATGCTTCTCAAATCATTTTCTTTTTGATAGGAGCAATGACAATAGTTGAGCTTATAGATTCTCATAATGGCTTTAAAATGATAACGAATCTAATCGCTGTGAAATCCAAAAGAAAGCTTCTTTGGATTATAGCTACGATCTCTTTTTTTCTATCAGCTGTTTTAGATAACTTAACTACAACTATAGTGATGATCTCCATTTTAAGAAAACTACTGCCTGAACCATCGGATAGAAGACTGCTTGGTGCAACAGTTGTTGTAGCGGCCAATGCAGGTGGCGCTTGGACTCCAATCGGAGATGTGACAACAACTATGTTATGGATTAAAGGAAACGTTACAACTCTATCTGTTATGAAGGCTCTTTTCTTGCCAAGTGTTTTTTCAATTCTTGTGACTTTAGGTTTACTTGGTTTAAAATTAGATGGAAAATTTTCTATAAATAAAAAACGTTTAAACAATGCTCGAACAGAGCCTGGCGCTAAACCTGTTTTAATACTCGGTGTTTTAGCTTTAGTGTTTGTTCCTATCTTTAGGTACCTTACCAACTTGCCGCCCTTTTTTGGCATGTTTATAGGCCTTTCTATACTATGGATAGTTACTGATGCTATGCATCACAAGCATGAAAGTAGACATCATTTAAGAATTCCTTACGTTTTAGCTAGAATAGATATTTCTGGCGTTTTGTTTTTTTTAGGAATTTTGCTCGCTATAAATGCACTTGAAATGACAGGTATATTAAAACAATTAGCCATCTTTTTAGATGTACACATCGGTAATTTAGCTGTTGTTGCAACCATCATTGGATTTTTATCTTCCATAATAGATAACGTTCCTCTCGTTGCAGCGACTATAGGTATGTATGATTTATCATCTTATCCCCCAGATTCTGCTCTTTGGCAGATGATTGCGTATGCTGCAGGAACAGGTGGTAGTATTTTACTAATCGGCTCAGCTGCCGGTGTTGCTTTAATGGGCTTAGAAAAAGTAGATTTTATTTGGTATATGAAAAAAATTAGTATTGTGGCTTTAACAGGTTATCTAGCTGGTATGGCTCTTTATCTTCTTTTAAATGCTATTTATATCTAGTTATATCTAAAAAATTTCTCTTACATTTTATTTATAATATAGCGATGTTTTAAGTTATGGGAGGGGATATTTCATCAATAAATTTGTGTGTTTTGAAAAGATTAGATGGAAAAATTTTGGTCCTGACTTCGGTACTATGGCCAGAGTAGAGGATCTGGCAAAAACTAAATGATAAAATATTAATAAAAAGTAGTGTAAAAAAATATTGCAATTAATGTAGACATTTTTTTATTCTGTTTATCA
>JAAKFE010000026.1 GCA_011065175.1 Candidatus Anoxychlamydiales bacterium | reverse complement strand
CTCTTTTTGTTTTTCATTTTCAAAAAAAGATTTAGGGTTTTTTACTAATTTTTTTGAAAACTCAATTCTTTGTAAAAAATCTTTTTCATTCTCTAGAGGACCCGGTATAAATCCTTCTTTATTTAGTCTTAGTAATTCCTCATCTGAAATCATTGAAATCCTAAATTAATATAAATTTTAACAGTTTTACTTTAACAAAAATGCAAATTAATCTACATTTTAATCTATTCTTGATAAAAAGTTACATATTGACAGCAAACTAAAAAAATCGTTAGATGCGATTAAAGCTTAGGAAAAGAGTAAATGACAAAACCTTTAATTATTGTAGAGTCTCCAGCAAAAATAAAAACTTTAAAAAAATTTTTAGGAACAAAATATAATTTTGCCTCTTCAGTTGGACATATAAGAGATCTTCCTGAAAAAGAGTTCGGTATAGATGTAAAAAATAATTTTGAACCGAAATATGTAAATCTTCCAACAAAAAAAGATGTCATAAAAAAATTAAAGGATTCAGCAAAAAAATCAGATCTTGTCTATCTATGTCCCGATCCTGATAGAGAAGGAGAAGCTATCGCTTGGCATATTGCTGCAATTCTACCAAAAAGCACAAAGATTAAAAGGGTAACTTTTAACTCTATTACCAAAACAGCCGTTTTAGAAGCTTTAAAACATCCTAGAAAAATTGATCTAGCTCTAGTCGATGCTCAACAAGCCAGAAGATTGCTCGATAGGATAGTTGGATATAAAATATCTCCTATTTTATCAAAAACCATAAAAAGAGGAAAAGGCACATCAGCTGGTAGAGTTCAATCTGTAGCATTAAAATTAGTTGTTGAAAGAGAAATTCAAATTAGAAATTTCAAATCTATTGAATACTGGAAAATATTAACTAAACTAAATACTAAATCAAAAGAAAAACCTTTTGAAGCCTTTTTATATAGCGTTGATGACAAAAGAGTTGAAAAAGAACAAACTGATAAAAAAGATGTTTTTTTAATCCCTAATGAAAAAACAGCAAAAACTATAGTTGATAAACTAAAAAAAGCTACATATATAGTCTCAAGGATCGAGAAAAAAGAGAAAAAAAGGTATCCAACCCCTCCTTTTATTACCTCAACTCTGCAACAAGAAGCATCTAGGCATTTTGGGTTTTCAGCAAATAGAACTATGGGAATCGCTCAAAGCCTTTATGAAGGAATTGATTTAAAATCCAAAGGTTTTGAAGGGCTTATTACTTACATGAGAACAGACTCTGTAAGCACAGCTCAAGAAGCTATTTTAGCTGCCAGATCCTATGTAAAAAATAAATATGGAAATAATTTTTTACCAGAATCCGCTATTAATTATAAAAGTAAAAAATCAGCTCAAGAAGCGCATGAAGCTATCAGACCTACTAATTTATACCTCACACCTGATGAAATCAAAGAACTGTTAACTCTTGATCAATACAAGCTATATTCACTTATTTGGAAAAGATTTATCGCATCTCAAATGAAACCAGCTATCTATGATACTGTATCTTGCGATATTGAAACTGACAAAAAAATAACTTTAAGAGCAACTGGCTCAAATATTAAATTCCCTGGATTTTTAAAAGTTTACGTTGAAAAGAAAGATACTTCTGATGAAGAAGATGAAGAAAAATTGCTTCCTAATCTAGAAAAAGGAAAAAAAATAAATTTAGTAGATATTATATCAGATCAAGCCTTTACAAAACCTCCTGCTAGGTTTACTGAAGCATCGCTTGTAAAAGAACTTGAAAAATCAGGGATTGGAAGACCCTCTACCTATGCTGCTATTATGAATAAAATTCAAAATAGAGAATATACAACAAAAGAAAGACTCACTCTAAAACCAACACAACTTGGTGAATTAATTATTCAACTATTAGATCAAAATTTTGCACCGATAATCAACGTTGGATTTACCGCTGCAATGGAAGATGATTTAGAGCTCGTTGCTGAAAATAAACGCAAATGGCAAAGCTTAATTAAAGAATTTTATGAAGCATTCATACCGATGGTTGAAAAAGCTCAAAAAGAGACAATTATTCCAAAAATTGAAACTGAAAGAAAATGTCCAAAATGCAAAGCTCCTCTGCAAAAAATATGGTCTAAAAGTAAATATTTTTTTGGCTGCTCTAAATATCCAGATTGTGATTTCACATCAGCAATTGAGCTTATGGATTTTAACAAAGAAGATTATGAAGAAGGATTTGATTGGGAGCAACCTTGCCCAAAATGCAAATCAAAAATGAACCTAAAATATGGTAAATTTGGAGCGTTTTTGGGATGCTCAAATTACCCAAAGTGTCAAGGAATTGTAAATATACCTAAAAAAGGTGAAGCATTTTTAAAACCAGAAGATAGACCTGATTGTCCGGCTCTAGGCTGCGATGGTAAAATTGTCATGAGAAGATCAAAAAGGGGAAAAATCTTTTTTTCATGCATAAACTTTCCAGATTGTGATGTTATCGTAAACGATTTAGATGATTTAGAAAAAAAATATGATGCAAATCATCCAAAAACAGCTCATCAGAAAAGAGACCCTTTTTACAAAAAAGGTAAAAAAGGATCTAACTTATTTGAAGTATCTAAAGATCTAGAGAAAATTGTAAAAGAAAAAAAACTATCTAGATCTGACATCTTGAAAAAAGTTTGGAAATATATCAAAGCTAAAAAACTTCAAGATGCAAAAAACAAAAGACAAATCAATCCTGATAAAAATTTATCAAAAATCTTTGATAAACCAATTGATATGATGCAATTATCTACACATCTAAATAAGCACATGAAAAGAAGTGAGAGCTAATTCATTAGAAAAACAAAAAAAATCAAAATTTAATTTTTTTGTTCTGACCTTAATGCTGTTTTTAGTTGTTTTTCCAAAAGGCGGTATAAAATTTAAAAATATCCCAATAACTTGGGGATATTTATTATTAGCTATAATTTCTTTATTTTTACTTTTTAGAAAAAAATATTTTGTTAGAAAAGAGCATATCTATTCATTAATAGCACTCCTCCCCTTTCAGATATATTCTCTTTTATCTATATACATAAATGGCATAGATAGTTTTGGGTTTTTTATCTCCTTTTTAGTGAGTTTTTTATTTTTGCCTTTCATATTTTTTTTTGTATTTTCAGAATATATTGAAAATTTAGATTTAGATTATTTTTTTAAGATTTTCAAAAGATCAATTTTATTTATTAGCTCATATGGAATTTTTCTTTTTTTTTATAGAGGATTTTTTGGCTCTCTATTTGAAATCCCCCTTCTTACTGCCAACTGGCATGAAAAAGGCCTTTTAGAAAATATTAAATGTATAAATCATAGAGGATTTTTTCTAAAGCTTATCTCCACTTATAACAACGGCAATATCTACGGCATTTGTCTTTTAATGGTTTTACCTCTTTATAAATACTTAGAAAAAAGCTCCTTAAAAAAAAGCATCGTAAAGTTATCTATTATTCTTACTCTTTCTAGAACAGTCTGGATAGGTTTTATTATAAGCGAGTTTTTCTTCAATTTTTTCATAATAAAAAATAAAAAAAAATCCTTAATAAAATTTTTAATATCTTCTTTCTGTTTTATTACAATACTTCTCATTTTTGCAAAATTTTATCTTCATAAACCTTTTAATTGGTATTTTGATACAACTCTCGGGGGAAGGCTAGTAGATAAATCTTTTGAAGTAAATTTTTTCTCTAATTTGCCATTTATTAATATTGAAGAGATGGTCTATTTAAGCATTTTTAATACTTTTGGTTTTTTTGGTTTAATACTTTTTATTATTGGAATGTGTTTTTCTCTTTTTTATTATCTTTTTAAAAATATGAATTCAGAAAAGTCTCCTATCGATATGTGCATCTTTTTTGGGCTTTTAACTTATTTGATTATATCAATTTCAGATTCAGCTTCTCTATATCTTCCTGTTATGGCTTTTTACTGGTTTTTATCTTCTTTTTTACACACACACAAAGATATTTCATATGAATTTTCTAAAAAATCTTACAAAAATTAAATATAATAAATTCTTTTAGTAAAAAATTAAATTTTTAAATATTCTTATTCAAAAATATTAAAATAAGAAAGTTTTCAAAAGCTTCTATTCGCGCATACTTGAACGAGAGCGTTTAAACTATTAACAACAAGCTGTTTACATTAACAACTTCCTTGAAAACGACAAATGTATATTTTGCGCATTTTTTTTACACACAAAAAAGTTGCGCAAAAATAACAAATGTCATTCTTGCGCAAAAATCGCAGATCATTTAAAATTACTTAAAATAACAATCATAAATTAGGTCTAAAAAATGAATGGCCAAAAATTCGTTGGTAGAGAAAAAGAACTCGCTATTTTTCAAAGACTTCTAAAAAAAAACACGGCTAGTTTAATGGTCATTAAAGGAAGAAGACGTATAGGAAAAAGTAGACTGATAGAAGAATTCGGCTTTAAGCATTCTTTTTATAGATTTTGTGGACTTGCTCCTACAGAAAAAACAACAGCTCAAACACAGCGAAATGAATTTTCTTTACATTTAAGTTCTCAATTCGATTTACCATTAGTTCAAGTGGATGATTGGAGTAAAATATTTAAACTTTTAGCAGATAAAATAAAAAGTGGCCAAAAAATCATTTTATTCGATGAAATTACTTGGATGGCTGATAAAGATCCTGCTTTTCTAAGTAAACTTAAAAATGCTTGGGATTTATATTTTAAACAAAATCCTAAATTAATTTTAATTTTATGTGGTTCAGTATCATCTTGGATTGATAAAAACATAATTAGTAGCACCGGTTTTTTTGGTCGAATATCTGAAAAAATTACACTTAAGGAATTATCACTAAGAAGTTGTAATGAAATGTTAACAAATATTGGTTTCAAAAAATCCTCATTAGAAAAATTCATAATTTTGTCAATCACGGGTGGAGTTCCGTGGTATTTAGAACAAATTGATCCAGATTCTACAGCTACTGATAATATAAGACGATTATGTTTTCAACCAGATGGAATACTTGTAGATGAATACAAATATATATTTTCAAATCTCTTTGGTCGTAGAGGAGAAGTATATAAAAAAATTGTAACAATCTTAGTAAAAAAACCTGCAGAGTATGAAGCATTAGCTTCAAAAATTCATTATTCTACAGGAGGAGTTTTCAGTGATTATCTTAATGAATTAATAATATCTGGTTTTATACAAAAAGATAATACATGGATTTTAAAAGAAGGAATTGATTCAAAATTAAGCAAATATCGCCTTTCAGATAATTATTTAAGATTCTATCTAAAATATATAGCTCCAAAATTTGCTCGAATTAAAAAAGGTCAATTTATTGATATAAATCTATTAAATTTACCTGGATTCCAAACAATTTTGGGCTTACAATTTGAAAATTTAGTTCTAAATAATAGAAATTTTATTTTAAAAGCACTAAATCTTAAAAAAGATGATATTATTTACGATAATCCATTTTTTCAACGCAAAACAAATCGTCAAAAAGGATGTCAAATTGATTATTTAATTCAGACTAAACTCAATACTTTATATGTTTGTGAAATAAAATTTTCTAAAAATGAAATAAAACCCAATATTATTAGTCAGGTTAAAGAAAAAATTTCTCGAATCAGCCTTCCTAGAGGATTTGCATGCATTCCTATATTAATTCATGTAAGTGATATCGATGAAGCAGTAATTGAATCTAATTATTTTGGAAAAATAATAAATTTTTCTGATTTACTCAATTTCTAATCATCACATTTATTTAATATTTTTTGAATTATTTGTTTCATGTTTTGAGATTTCCCTCTTTTAGCTAAAAAAATAGCATCTTTAGTTTCAACTAAGATAATATTTTCAAGTCCCATTGTTGAAACAACTTTCTTTTTCGCAAAAATTAATGAATTTTTAGTATCTGATGTTAAAACATTTCCCCTTATTACATTTTCATTTTCATCTTTTTGCAAAATATCATAAATACTCTCCCAGGACCCTACATCCGAAAAAGATACATCTAAGGGCTGAACTAAAATATTTTTTGTTTTTTCAATCAATGCATAATCTATTGATATCTTTGGCATTAAAGAGAAATTTTCTAATAATTTTTGAAATGACATTTCATAAAATTTATATAGATTTGGGGAATGTTTTTTTATCTCTCTTTCAAAAACTTTTTCAGTAAATAAAAAAATGCCTGCATTCCATAAATATTTTTCTGATAAAAAAAACTCTTTTGCTTTTTTATAAGAAGGCTTTTCTATAAAACTCCCCACTTCACTTAAACTACCAGATTTTTTATTATCTATTTTTATATATCCAAAACCAGTCTCTATTTTATGTGGGCGAATTCCAAAAATTATAATTTCATCTAAATCAAGACTATTTAGACTTTCAATATAAGATAAAAATTTATCTTTCGGAAATATCAAATGATCTGATGGCAAAAAAAGAAGCTTTGTCTTTTCATCTATTGATCCACTATCTTTTAAAGATTTTATACTAAATAAAATAGCTCCAGCAGTGCTTCTTTGATCAGGCTCAATTAATATTTTTGTTTTTTTTTGATAATTTATTTCAGCTATTTGATTTTTTACAATTTTCTCAAAGCTTTTATTTATAACTACAACGATCTCATCTACAAATTTAAAATTTTTAAATCTTAAAAGAGTTTTTTGAAATAAAGATTCATGGTCTAAAAATTTTAAAAATTGTTTTGGGGAATTTTCGCTAGATATTGGCCAGAGTCTCTTGCCACTACCCCCTGCTAGGATTATAGCTTTCATTAAATTTTTCTTTTTTGATTTGTTATTTGTTATCACTAAAAATTGTGCTCTTTTATTTTTCCTTTAACATACTCATCAAACTCTTCTTTAAATCTTTCATTTGAAAATTTCTCTGCATGCTTTCTTATAAAGTTTAGATCAAATTCTGTTTTCTCAAATCTTTTAACAGCATCAATTACACTTTCAATATTTTGTTCATTAAATAAAATTCCTGTTTTATTATCTATAACAGTCTCTTTTGTCCCGCCTCTTGAGAGAGCTATCACAGGCGTTGCTGATGCCATAGCCTCTATCGGTAAAATCCCAAAATCTTCAATAGCTGCAAACACAAAAGCCTTGGCTTCTTTCATATACTTTTTCAAAACTTCATCTTTTTGATATCCCAAAACTTCAATATTTTTAAATCTAAAAGCTTTAGCTTTTATTTTTTTCATATCGGGACCATCTCCAATAACAACTAATTTTTTATCTGGCATTTTTGAAAAAGCTTCAACAATCAAATCTATTTTCTTGTAAGGCACTAGCCTAGATGCCGTAAAATAATAACCATCTTTTTTATAGCAAGGCTCAAAAAAATTTACATCAACAGGAGGATAAATAACTTTTGCTTCTTTGTTATAAAGCTTTTTTATTCTCTGAGCTATGAATTTTGAATTTGCTATAAACTCATCTACCCTTGAAGCAGATGTTACATCCCACATTCTTAAATAATGAAGAATCATTTGAGCAATTTTTGCTTTTATCCCTTTTTTCAAATTTGATTCATGTAGATATTGAAAATATAAATCCCAGGCATATCTCATTGGAGTATGACAGTAGCAAATATGAAGCTGATCAAATCTAGTTAAAACGCCTTTTGCAACGCAATGCGATGATGATAAAATAACATCATATTCAGATAGATCAAACTGTTCTATCGCAAAAGGAAAAAACATCAAATATTTTTGATACAAGTTTTTAGAAAATGGAAGTTTTTGAATAAAAGATGTCTCAATTTTTTTATCTTCAAAAAATGAGTTTTTTAAAAATTTTGGATTTTTTAAAAGCGTATAAATTTTTGATGGATAAAGATCATGCATTAATTTTAATACTTTTTCTCCACCAGCTACAGATACTAACCAATCATGAACAATTGCTGTTTTCATAAAAGTTTTTTAATTTGCTCGAGGTGTTTTTCTATAAAATTTTCATTTGTAAAGTATTTTACTCTTTTTACCCCCTTTTGTATAAGATCTTTTCTAAAATCTTTATCCTCTATGATTTTTTTCATAGCATTAAAAATAGTGTTATACTCTTGGGGTTCTATATATAGGGCAGCATCTAAGCACACTTCAGGGATAGAAGCCCTATTAGAAGCTATAACTGGACATTTTTGACTCATAGCCTCTAAAGGAGGATATCCAAAACCTTCATAAAAAGAAGGAAATACTAAAGAGATTGCATTTTTATAAATATGCGGCAGATCTTCATCTTTTAAATCAGAAATTATTTTTATTTTGTTTTTATCTAAAATTTCAAAAATATCAATTGAATTTTTCAGATTCTTATTCTTTCCAACTATTACTAATTCTATTTCTGGATATTCTTTTTCAAGCTTTTCATATGCTTTTATTAAATTAATTAAATTTTTATGTGTTTTTAAACTTCCAACAAATAGAAAATATTTTTTTGGAAGTTTAAGTTGATCCTCTTTTGCTTTTTTCTTTTTTTCAAGATTCTTTTGATTCTTTTCCTTTTTTAGAAAAATTGGATTTAAAGCATTATAAATCACTTCAATTTTATCAGATTTTGCTTTTGTATATTTCAAAATTTCAGATGCAGAAAAATTTGAAACTGTAAGAACTTTATCAGATTGTAAAGCAGCTTTACGAATAAGGAATTTGGCATAAATTTTTTCTAAAAATTTGAGTTTTGAAAAAAAGGCTAAATGATAAACATCATGAATAGTAACCATTCGTTTTTTTGCTCTAATCGGAAATATAGGTACATTAAAATGAGGCGAGAAAAAAAGATCACACTTAGGTATTTTAAAAGGCAGTAAAATCTGCTCTTTAATTGAATATATAGGCGCATCTAAAAATATCAACTCAAAGTCTTTGGAATTTAAAATATCAACATCTAATTTTTTTTCTTTATCTTTTGAATTAACAATCAAAAAGATTTTGAAATTTTCTTTTTTTGAATTTTCAAAACATTCTTTCTCTGTGTTTTTTTTACTTAGATTTATAATTAAAGATTTCAGATAAGTGCCAATCCCAGCGTTATTTATCATCCTTGCATCGATACAGATTTTTTTCATTTAAATCACTTCTCTATCGCTAAATTTGCGATATGTTTACCAATAGAAAGACATGCAGTAGCAGCAGGAGAGGGAGCATTCAAAACGTGTATTTGATTCTCCCCTCTTTCAATTGCAAAATCATCTACTAGTTTACCATGTCTATCTATCGCTTGAGCTCTAATTCCCGCTTTTCCAGGTGTAATATCATTAATACCTATTTCAGGCAGCATCTTTTGCATGGATTTTAAAAATGCTTTTTTACTAAAAGATCTATACATCTCAAAAAGTCCCATTTTCCAATATTTAAATCCTACTTTTATAAAACCTTTATACAAAAGACTATCTATTAAATCTTTCATATTTACATTTGTTTTTGTATAGCCCTCTCTTGCAAAAGCAAAAACAGCGTTAGGCCCTGCATGAACTGTATCATTTATCATTCTTGTTAAATGAACTCCTAAAAATGGAAATTTTGGATCCGGAACAGGATAGACTAAAGACTTTATTAAATCTTTTTTTTCATCTACGATATCATAATATTCACCTCTAAATGGAATGATTTTTAAAGGTAGTTTTTTTGTAGGCATTGCCATTTTAGCAATTCTATCAGAGTGCAATCCTGCACAATTTATTAACTTTTTCGTTTTAAATGTTTCATTTTGAGTTTTAATTAAAAATTCATCATTTTCTTTTTTTATATCTATGACTTTTTGGTTTAAAAAAATTTGTCCACCCAATTTTTCGATTTGCTCTTTTAATTTTTTAGCAACTTTTAAATAATCGACTACAGCGCAGCTTGGCACTCTCAAAGCTTTTATAGCTTTAACATTAGGTTCAATCTCATTCAATTTTTCTTTAGAAATTATCTCTAATCCTTCAACTTTATTTACTTTCCCCCTTTTTTCTAATTCATAAAGTCGATCTAATTCACTTTCTTCAGTTGCAACGATTACTTTTCCACATTTTTTTGTTGGAATATTAAATTTTTCACAAAAATTCAAAAGATCTTTTCTGCCAGTTAAACAATTTTTTGCTTTTAAAGATCCTGGTTTATAATAAAGACCTGAGTGGATAACTCCGCTATTTCTACCAGTTTGATGCTGAGATATTTCGCTCTCTTTTTCTAAGATTATAAGATTTATATTTTTTTGTTTTTTTAAAATTTGATATGCTGAAGCAAGCCCAATTATTCCAGCTCCAATTATTAAAAATTTTACTTTTTTCATAATATTTATTGTTTCAAAAGTTTATCTTTATTCTCAGAAAACCATTTTGCTGTACTTTCTAATCCTTCATTTAAAGTTCTCATTTGAAACTCTGGCAATATTTTGAGCAGTTTATCAACATTTAGTATTTTAGATTTAGCTCCTACATATTTTGAAGTATCATAATTAATTTTAACCTCATCATATCCAACAATTTTAGAAATTTTAGATGCAAATTCTCTGATCGAAAAGTCCTTTCCCGAGCCAATATTTATTAATGTATTGTTCTGAGATTCAACAAGCTTAAGCATTATATCTATAAAATCATCTACGTGAACTAGCTCTCTTTTTTGATGCCCATCTCCCCAAAGAGTTACTTTTTCATCATATAAAGTTCCTTTAATTATTTTTCTCATCAAATCAAAAATAAAATGCATCTGCCTGCCATCTAAATGATACTCAGGCCCGTAAAGTGTCGAAGGAATTAAATATAAATAACTTAAACCAAATTGTTTATTTAGTGCCCTCAAGCCAGTAAGAAGCATTCTTTTAGTCATTGCATATGTAAAAAGGCTATCTATTGGTTTTCCTTTTAAATACTCTCCTTCAATATGAGGTAGATCTGGATCGTAGCTACAGCTAGTTCCCATAGCAATCATTTTTGCTTGAGTTTGATGCTTTTGCCACCAACTTAAAACGTTAGTATTCATCTTTTGATTTATTATCCACTGCTCTGCTGGATGATGCATACAAAAGTCTCCAGCTTGTGTCCACGCAGCCAAATGAAAAATCTGATCAAATTTAATATCATTGAATTCATCTAATGCATCAACTTTTGTCAAATCATTAGTTTTAGAATTAATTCCAATAACTTCATGTCCCAGCTCTTTTAATTTTTTATGTAAAAATTTCCCTAAAAAACCACTAAATCCTGTAATTAATATTTTCATGTTTTTTCAAAATTCCTTTTTTTTCTTATTCTTTTGGATTTATAGGAAAGTAAAACTCTACTCCCCTTTTTATTAATTCTTCATTGTTTTTTAAAATTTCCTTTTTAAAATTCCAAGCTAGAACATAATAAACATCTGGAGGATTTTTTATTTCATCTTCCATAATTATTGGTATATGTCTTCCTGGAGAGAAAAGATTTTTTCTTAACGTATTTTTTTCAACTAAGTAAGGAATCGTATCTTTTGAAATCTCAAAATAATTAAGTAGTGTGTTTCCTTTAACTGGCGCTCCCATTGCAAAAATCGTTTTTCCCTCTTTTTTTCTCATCTCTAAAAATTTGAGGTTTTTTTCTTTCAGTATTTCAATATTTTTAGCAAATTTTTGATAGATTTCATATTCATTGCATCTAGATTCTACTTCTTCCTTAATTAGCTTAAGCAGCCTAGTTGATTTTTCTTTTTTGCCTCTGTGAGTAACTTGGGCAATAATAGATCCGCCATGAATCGGAGAAAAATAAGCATCAAATAAAGATAGTCTATGACGATTTAATAAAATTTCAATAGTTTTTAGGGTATAATACAAAAGATGTTCATGATAGATCTGATCAAATGCTACATTTTGAATAATGTTTTTCATGTACATAAACTGGACGACAAAAACTCCATCATCTTTTAAACATTTTTTTATCCCATCTGTTACTGAATGAAGCTCTTCTAAATGGAAAAACACACCTGATGCATTTATAACATCAAATTTTTTATTAATTTTTTCTGCTGTTTCTAAATTAAAAAATGAATGTAGAGTAGAAATATTATTTTCATTAGCGATTTCAGCTATAGCAATAGATGACTCAACTCCTAAAACATCATACCCTAGTTCTTTATAACTTTTAAGCTGAGTTCCATCGTTAGATCCAATATCTAAAACGCTTTTATTTTTTTTATCTTTAAAAAATCTTTCATCTATATCTTTTGCAACATCATCAAAATGTGTTTTCAAAGATTTAGTAATACCAGATAAATAAGTATGATTAGAAAACATTATCTCTTTTTTTACTGTATAATCAAGCTGCGCTGTTTGACACCTTGTGCAATATAAAACTTTTAAAGGATAAAAAGGTTCAGATCCAATTTGATCCTCTTTTAAAAAGTGATTGCCCCAAGGCTGCTCTTTTAAATCAACTACTAGCTTGAAATCATTTGAATCACAAACTCGACATTTCATATAAAACTTCTCGTTTAAATTTTTTACTAAAAAGAAAACACTTTATCACAAATGAAGTTTTTTGATAAATTTTTCTAAGTAATCTTAAAGAATATGTGAGTCAATTTTCATGAACAAAACAAAAAGCTCATCTAGAATGATAATTTCTAGAACTCCTGTTAGAATCAGCCTTTTTGGTGGAGGCACAGATTACCCTGCTTATTATGATAGACACTCTGGTATAGTTTTGGGCACAACTATTAATAAATACACCTACGTAAGTGTAAATACTCTTAGTGAGTTTTTCGAACACAATATCAGAATCGGATATTCCAAAACCGAGCTTGTAAAAAAGCCTGAAGAAATTATCCATCCTTCAATTAGAGAGTGTTTATTACATAAAAATATTTCAGGAAATTTAGATATCCATATATTTTCTGATCTCCCAGCAAAAACAGGCCTTGGATCTTCTTCTTCTTTTACAGTAGGTTTTTTAAATGCTCTAGCTGCGTTAGAAGGTAAAAAAGTCTCTAAAAAAAAACTCGCTCTTGAAGCATGTCATATCGAACAAAAACTTATTAAAGAAAATGTTGGTTCTCAAGATCAATTCCATGCAGCATATGGCGGTTTTAACATTATTGAATTTAACCCGAATCATATAAATGTTAGGCCTGTGATTATCTCTTTAGAAAAATTAGAACTTTTAGAAAATAGTTTAATGATTTTCTATACAGGCCTTACTAGATTTGCATCAGATGTAGTAAAAGAGCAAATAGATAAAACAAAATCAAAATCAAACGATACATATCTCAAAAAAATGAAAGATATGGTAAAAACTGCCGAAGATCTTATATCTACATCTTCAAAAGATAATATGATAAAAGACTTAGGGCTACTCTTAGATGAAAGCTGGCAGTTAAAAAAACAGTTATCTTCAAAAATTTCAAATTCAAAAATAGATGAATCATATAGCTTAGCTAGAAAAGCAGGAGCTTATGGAGGGAAACTCTGTGGAGCAGGCTCTGGAGGATTTTTAGCAATTTTAGCACCTGATAATAAAAAAGATGAAATTAGAGAAAATTTAAAAAATCTATTAGAGGTAGATTTTAAATTTGAAAATCAAGGATCTACCATCATTTACATGAAGGATTAAAGGATGGATACGATAATTTTAGCGGGCGGAAAAGGAACAAGGCTTAGAGAAACAATTGGAAATGAAATTCCTAAACCATTAGCGAAAATTAACGGAACTCCTTTTCTAGATCTTTTAATCAATCAATTAGAAAAATTTGAAATTATTAAAAATATCATATTAGCCGTTAGCTACAAAAAAGAAAAAATAATCGATAGATATAAAGATAAAAAAAATATCTTATTCTCTGAAGAAGAAAACCCTCTCGGCACCGGAGGAGGAATAAAAAAAGCTCTGACACTCTCTTCATCTAATGAAGTTTTAGTTTTAAATGGTGATACCTATTTAGAATTTAATCCAAATGATTTATTAAAAAGTCATCTATTAAAAAAAGCAAATATAACAATAGGCTATAGAGTCGAAAAAGATGTCTCTAGATATGGATCTATTACAATAGATAAAAAAACTAAAAAAATTTTAAAGTTTAATGAAAAACAAAGCCTTGAAAAATTTGAAAAAAACAGTGGATTTATAAATTCTGGGGTTTACTTATTAAACAAAAATGTCTTTAATGATTTTGAAAATATAACGGGTCTAGAAAGTTTTTCAATAGAGCTAGATTTTTTTCCAAAAGCCATTCTTTCAAAAAAAATATTTGGATTTGAGATTTTTTCCTCTTTTATTGACATAGGAACAGCTTCTTCTTATCATAGTGCTCAAAATATTTTAAATTTAAAATAAAAAAATCGGATTAAAAAACATGAAAAAAGAAAAAGTTCTCATCACTGGCGGAGCGGGCTACATTGGCTCTGTATTAACACCAATTCTATTAGATAAAAATTATCAAGTAACAGTACTTGATAATCTAATGTATAATCAAACTTCTTTAATAACTCATTGTAGCAATCCAAATTTTAAATTTATCAAAGCTGATGTTACTGATTACTCTTTTATGGAAAAAGAGCTTCCGAATCATGATATTATAATACCCTTGGCTGCTATAGTCGGGGCTCCAGCTTGCAAAAGCAAACCGCTACTTGCAAAATCCGTAAATTTAGATGCTATTAATTTCATTGCTGATAACACAAATGAAAATCAAAAAATTTTATTTCCCAATACAAATAGTGGTTATGGAATCGGTGAAAAGAATGCTTTTTGTGATGAAAACTCTCCATTAACTCCAATCTCTCTATATGGCAAACATAAAGTTGAAGCCGAAAAAAAACTACTTTCTACTAAAAGAGCTATATCTTTTAGATTAGCTACTGTATTTGGACTATCTCCTCGCATGAGACTCGATCTTTTAGTAAACGATTTTACATTCAGAGCCCTTCATGATAAATTCATAATTCTTTTTGAAGAGCATTTTAAAAGAAATTATATCCACATAAAAGATGTAGCCAAAGCTTTTTTATTCGGGATTGAGAATTTCGATAAAATGACGGGAGAGGCTTTTAATGTCGGTCTATCATCAGCTAACCTAAGTAAAAGAGAATTAGCAGAAAAAATAAAAAAATATCTCTCAGATTTTTATGTACACTCTGCAAAAATTGGAGAGGACCCTGACAAAAGAGACTATATTGTCAGTAATGAAAAAATAGAGAGATTAGGATGGAAGCCTGATTATTCATTAGATGATGGAATAAAAGAAATAATATCTGCTTACCCACTTTTAAAATTTAATGATTTTAAAAATTTTTAAATAAAAAATTATTAGAACTTTTTCTATAGACCTCTTTTAATTAATCGACGAGAAGAAGAAAACATGAAATCTTTAAAAACTTTTATCAAAAAGAAACTGGATTTTTTTCATTTCATTCCTGCCATCGCAAAAAACAATAATCTAAAAACCCTATTAGACAACAATCTATTTACTCTTGTAGATGTTGGAGCAACAGGTGGAATGGATGGTAACTGGAATGAAATAAAAAACTTTTGTCATTACATTACATTCGATCCTGATCCAAGAGCTCAAATCATAAGCAGCTATGCTAAGCAGACTAACTACAATTTTGCTCTATGGTCAGAAAAAAAAGGAAATCTTCCATTTTATTTAACAAAACGTCCCGAAGCTTCTACTCTATTTAAATTAAATAAAAATACCCTATCCTCTTTTTTAAATAGTGAATGCCATGAAGAACTAAAAATTTCTAAAATTAATACAAACTCCATTGAAAACTTACTTAAACATCCTTTTGATTTTATTAAAGTAGATGCAGAAGGCGCTGATTTAGAAATTTTAAAAGGTTCAGAAAAATTTTTAAAAAAATCATGCTTAGGCATCGAAGTTGAAGTCTCTTTTATTAATCGCCATAAAAATGCTCCTTACTTTTCTGAAACAGATTCTTATATAAGAAATTTAGGTTTTGTATTAATGGATCTTCAAACAGAGAAATGGATAAGAAAAAACAACTCTTTTTCAACTAAAACAAATCCTCAATTAATCTGGGGTAATGCTATTTACGTTCTCTCAAAAGAAAATTTTATAATAAAAATGAAAAATCTTTCTCAAGAAAAGCGAGATATTATGTTCACAAAATATCTCACGATTTTATTAATTTATCATTTTCATGATTATGCAATAGAAATATGTGATTATTTTAGTAATGAAAAAAAGCTGATATCACAAAATTGTATAGTTGATTTAAGAAAAATAATATTAAAATCTATGCCCTCAAAAGTCTTTCATCTTTTTAAGTTACTATTATCATTACTTATCCCTTCAATCTTACTCTGTATATTTTGTTTTTCCAAAAAAGCAAGAACCTCTTTAGGTAATTATTTAAAAAATAGACTAGTAGATTTATCCCATTACTTGGTTAGAATATCAAGATATGGCCCAAATAATAGTTGTATTTCTGGATAATTTTTTTTTTAATCAATGAGATATGTCTTTTAATTTTTTAGCAAAATTATCAACATTATGAATATCTAAATATTTCTTTCTCATCAGTAAGATTTTTTCTTTTATTTTCTTATTAGAGCATAATGAAGTTAAATTTTTTAACAACTCCGCATTTTCCCAATCAACAATAAGCTCTTCTAAATCATATTTTTTTGCTTCATTTGCCATCCAAGTATCTTTACTAATAGCAGGAATAATACCAGCTACAATAGCTTCTACAAAAATACCTGAAGTTCTATACCCATAACTATTTTCAAGATAAGGCAAAAGAATTAAATCCGAATTTAACATTTTTTGATTATATTCGTCTCTTGTAAGGTTCGTTGGCAAAAAACGAATATTATTACTCGATGCGATTGTACTTTGAGCACTTTTTGCTACCTCTAAAATAACTTTCTCATCAGTATCTTTTAAAAGACTTGCTAATTTTTGAATTCTAAAAAGACCCTTTTCTTTTCTAGTCAGACCCCCAGGCCACCAAAAAGAGAGATGATCTTTTTTTAGTATCGACCTATTTGTAATGGAATTTGTATGAGGAATGGGCAACACATTAAAATCTCTTTTAAAAAAAAGACCATTTCTTTTAGCAACCAATTCACTATCTGTTAGATATTTTATATTTTTTTTACCAAGAATAAGTTCTATAAAACATAAAACATATGCATATGGTTTTCCTTTTTTAATCATTACATCATGCTCAAATCTAAAAAGTAACCAAAGTTGCATTTTTGGCCTGATCAGCAAAATACAAATAAAAAATAAAAAAAGAGTAACAATAGTAAAATCTTCAGAAAATAGAACAGGGTTTTTAGTTTTCTTAATTTTTCTAAAAATCTTTAAAAATGGAATGAAATTTTTCAAATTTTTTAACTTATTTTTTGTTTCCATTCCAAATATTGATTTTTGCCATTCACTATCTAAATTATCTATTGAACAATTTTTAGGAATTATTTTGATATACTTCCAATTGTTTTTTAAAGCTGCTTTCGTAAAAGATTTATTATATTCATATTGATGTCCCTCATGATTGCAAAGAGATGGTATTATTGAAAAAACAGAAAGCATATTTCAAAAACTTAACTTTTTAAATAAATCATTCTAAAGAATTCTGAAAAAAAAATCATCTCAATTTCACCAAATTTTATAAGGGTATAGAACTTTAAGGCTTTTTGTTTTTTAAAATATCTATAACTGTATTATTGTACTTAACAATAAAAATGCACCCGAAAGGAAAAACCATAATATGAAATGGCACTTTATTAATGCTGTTTGGGGAGAAGAATTTGTACAAACATATTTAAATATTTGCCTTCCTTTTCAGCTTACCAAAGAAAATCTAATATATGTAAAAAATAAAGCTGATATAACTTATAAAATATTCACTCATAGGGAAGATGTTAAAATAATTAAAACTTCCATTTTTTATAAAAAATTAGCTGAAATAGTTAACGTCAAAATAATTTCTGATGAATTTGACAAAAAACTACGTCACGAGCAAATGAATCACTTTCATAATATTGCGATTGAAGAAGCCAATAAAGAAGATGCAGCTTTGACTTTTTTATTTCCAGATATTTTAATATCTAAAGACTCATTAAAAAATCTTTTTTTCTATATTGAAAAAGGGAAAAGATTCATATCTGTTGCATCCATAAGAATTAATAAAGAAAAATTTGTATCAAATTTAAAAAAACTATATAAAATTAAAAATTTTTCATATGAATTTTCTCACAAGGAATTAATTAAGTTTTGTTTACCTAAATTACA
>JAAKFE010000025.1 GCA_011065175.1 Candidatus Anoxychlamydiales bacterium | reverse complement strand
GCTCAATGGGAGGAGGAGGCTCAATTTTTGAATCCTTTTTTGGATTTGATTCAGAAGAAAACTCACTCAGACAAGGCGCTAGCAAAAAAATTAGTATAACTGTCTCTTTTGAAGAAGCAATTAAAGGGGCAGAAAAACAAATTGCAATTACAAATTACATCACCTGTGATCCGTGCTCAGGTAGCGGCGCTAAATCATCTAAAGACATAAAAACCTGCTCTACGTGCTCTGGATCTGGCCAGGTATTTCAAACAAGAGGTTTTTTTAGTATGGCTTCTACTTGTTCTCATTGCAGAGGAGAAGGAAAGATTATAACAAATCCTTGCTCAACATGTCGAGGCCAAGGAAGAGTTAGAAAAAAACAGAATGTAAAAATTCATATTCCTGCAGGAGTAGATAACAACATGCGTCTTAAAATGACAGGCTATGGAGATGCATCAGAAGGCGGAGGCCCTGCTGGCGATTTATATGTCTTTATAACAGTCTCTCCACACGATAGTTTTGAAAGAGATGGAGATGATGTTTATTTAAGATTACCTATCACCTTTACAGAAGCATCTCTTGGTTGCAAAAAAGAGATTCCAACTCCTGAGGGGAAAGCTTATAGAATTTCTATTCCAGAAGGCGCACAAAATGGCAAAACTTTTAGAATACGAGATTTAGGTTTTCCAAATGTACATGGAGCCGGCAAAGGCGATCTTTTAGTAAACATCTCGGTTGAAACCCCTGTAAATTTAAGCTCAAAACAAGTTGAACTTTTAAAAAACTTTCAAAATTTAGAAACAGATGAAAATCATCCAAAAAAGAAAAGTTTTTTCGATAAGGTCAAATCATTTTTCAAAGGATAATCGAGACTTTAATTTACTTAAGACCTAGAAAAAAAATAATTTAGATCACTGTTACATTTATTTAATTTCATTAACATTTTTAATAATAAACTGATCTTTTTCTTCAATATTTATTATCATTTTAATATTTTTATAGGATATCAAAAATTCATTTTTATCTATCGTTTCAATATTTTCAAACATTTTTAAAGCCTCTAAAATCTGTTTTATAAGTATGTCAAATCTTTGCATTCCTAAAAGAGCATTTTTAGTAAATAAAATCTTTATATTCTTCTTATTAAAATCACAAAAAGAATTCTCTGAAAAAATACTTTCAAGATCTAAATCATCATATAATAATAGGCAAGCAGAAAAAATATTTGGATTATCTAAAAAATCTTCATCTATAAATGATTGCTTTTGCCCATAAGATATAACGATATTTTTATAAATGGCAGAGATAAAATTTATAGAACTTAATTTTGATAAATTTTTTGTTATCAGATCATAAAAAATTTGATCTTTGTTAGTTGAAATATCTATATTATCAAAATAATTTAATCTCGTTTTATCTTTTTGAAAATTAAAGATAGGTTGATTTAAAGAATGTTTTTTTTCTTGCATTTTGCTTTTTATATAATAAGGCAACGAAAAGTTATCAGCTTTATCATAGACAAAGTTTTTTTCATAAAAAGGATTAGTTTTTATCTCTACTCTTTCTTGGATTGTTCGATTTAATAAATCAAAAGATTTTGTTTTTACAATCTCATTGTTATAGATAGTTTTATGCATTCTAGAGAGGGAGTCATAAAAGTGCTGTATATCAAATGAGTCATTTATAAAAAAAATTTCGTCCTTTATCAATCTTTTACAAAAATCATAAGTATATTTTTGTGAAAAATTTTGATCTCTTATCTCAATTAAAGAAAATAGATTATAAACATAGTTTTTTTCATTTATTATTTGATCTCTTTGAGTCAAAATTTTTATATTAACTATTCTTTTTAGATAGTCATATTCAAAATGAGTTTTAATCCCTTTTTCATCGATATAGGTTTTCAAAGTTCCATCTAAGTTATAAATAAACCTTTTTTTTAAACCGTTTTGATTGATAAGGGTGGGTTTTGAAAAAACATTGTATTTAATCTGGGCTATATCATTATCTTTCACTATTCTAGATATATTGCCAAAGCTATCGTAAGATAATTTTTGAATACTTTTTTTTGTTTTTTCTTTTTTAGAAGTTATCTTAGTTAAGTTAGAAAAAGAGTCGTATTTATAAAAAGTCTCACCGCCTAAATAATCTAAAAAATATGTTTTATTATTTTTTTCATCAAATTTTAAAATTTTTTCAAAAGACACATCATCTTTTTTGATTTGTTTTTTTACAAGATTGTTAGCTTTATCATAGCTATATAATTTTGTGAGGGTATTTGGGTAGATTTTGGATATTTTATTACTATTTATATCATAGCTATAGGTTGTTTTTTTATTTAAAACATCTGTTTTTGATAGTAAATTTGATTTTTCATCATATTCATAAAAATAAGTATATCTTTTTTCATTTTCACTATCAAAAAACTCTTTTTTTGCAACTTTTCCTTGTAAAGAATAACTGTAGATTTTTTTACTAAATAATTTTTCTTCTACATTTTTTAGATCTAAAAATTTTTTCTCTTCTATATTTTTAAATCCTAAAAAATGGCCTGCCTCTATAGGGTAGATATATTTTATTTTTCTAAAAGTAATATTACTTAGATCATCTTTTTTTAAAGAAGATCCATCATCTTGAATTTTTTTAATTAAAATAAAATCTGAATTATACTCATAGAAATCTCTTTTTTTTATATTTTTATCTTTAAGTAAATATTTAGCTGAAATCAGATTAGTATTTGGTAGATAAAAATATTGAATAAAAGTCTCTGCATCATCAGTTTTTTCAATTAATAGATTTCTATTATCATTTGAATATTTATATCTTTTTGAAAAATTCTCAAATTCATTTTCTTTTGAAATATCTCCTAAAATCTTTTCTTCAGTTAAATTGAAATTACTATCATAAAAATAATCAATTTGAACCAAAATTTTTTGATTTTCATCTAAAAAAGATTTAGATGTTAAAACAGAAAAATTATTTTTTTTCTCATAAAAAAATCTCTCTTCATTTACTAAAAAATATTGAGCATTTAAATTTTTGAATCTTTGAATCTTTTCAATCTTAAAGTCTTTGTTATAAAAATAGATATATTTATTGTTTTTTGAATCTAAAACAGTTGTTTTTCCAGCTCTTTGATTTAAAATTCCATTTTCATAATAAAATCTATATTCATTTGCAAAACTACCTACGCTTGTTTTTTGTTTTAAAATTTTTACTCTTTCAAAACGAAAATCATCTATCTCAAAAAACTCTACTCGAAGCTCAGGATTTTTATTTCCTAAAAGATAATAATCTACTAGTTTTTCTCTTTTATCACTTAGTTTTAAAATTTTTAACAACGGATGAGTCTTTTTATAATCCAAATGATAATCAAAATGCTCATTTGAAATATTTGAAAAAATATCTTCTAAAATATAAAAAGGACGCTTTGCTCTTTGATTTGTTGAAATAAATGGTGAATAATCCTTAAAACGAAAATTAAAAAATTTTCCATCCGATGTTGTAATGTTTAAATCATATTTATCTTTATTCTTTTCACTATAATTTACTTCAGGATGCAGATAATTAAATCTTATCCAAGCATAAACTTTGGAAGATGAAAAGTTTGTAGATTTAATCTCCTCTAAATTATTAAATCTATCGTATGAATAGTGTAAAATATTTTGATTTAAAAGTTTTGTAGTTCTTAGATAATATTCATTTATATGAATATTATCCCTTCTAAAATGTTTTTCCATCCCACAGGGATAAAAAACAACTAAATCATAAATTCCTCTAGCTTCAACTCTTATTTTAGATGCATCCATCTTTTTTAAATTTCTTTGATGAAAAAATTTAGGTAGATATGCACTAGATCTATAGTTTAAATGAGCTACTTGATTACCTTTATGATTTTTTAAATTAGCTCCAAATGTTAATACCTCCCCTGAAGGCTCTACAATATCTACTCTATCTCCATAAAACAGTACTCTCGTTAAATCTTTATAAGAAAATCCCGCTAAAACAAATTCTAAACGATCTTTCTCTTCTCTTTTTAAAAGATCAAAATTACTCAAACTAAAGTGTGATTTTTTTATCTTTATCGGCTCTTTTCCATCAGCTACTATTTCATCTTGAACAGCTAAATTCCCATTAATTAAATCTACACATCCATCAAATAAAGCACTTGGCTCTTTTTCATTTAAAAAATTTTCATAAAAATCTTTCACATTTGAAAAGCCAAAAATTTTAATAAAAATAAAAAGAGAAAGAAAAACAAAAAAACTTCGCATCTAAAGCCTCATTAAAATTTGAAGGAAAATTATTTTAGACAAAAAATAATTTTCATAAAAGCATAAAGAAAATTAAAAAAAAAACTTTACAAAACTTCATCTTTAATAAAAAACCAAATGAATTCGAATAAAATTATCTGAGTACTTTATAAAAATTATTAGCAAAGCTATCCTAAAAAAAAGGATAAAAAAAATGCCCCATATAAAAGCTAACAATATAGACATCTACTATGAATATGAAGGAAATGGCCCTCCTTTAGTAATAATTGGGGGATTCGCATCTGATCACAAACTTCTAAATGATTTTGTAACGCCTCTTAAAAAAAACTATAAAGTACTTTTAATGGATCTTCGAGGTTTTGGAGATAGTGAAGTTACTGCTCCTCCATATTCAATAGATCTTTTAGCTAAAGATGTCTTTGAGCTTATGAATTGTTTAAATATTGAAAATGCCTATATTTATGGTCACTCAATGGGAAGTGCAATTTTACAAACTATGTGTCTAAATTATCCTCAAAAAATAAAAAAAGCTCTACTCTCAGGCACTTTTTTAAAAATACCCTACACTACTCAAATGCTTTTTGAGTTAGTTCCTAAATTATTTGAAATTAACCTCAATCAAGAGATCATCTCTAAAATTTTAATGCCTTGGATTTATAGCTCTGATTATTTAAAAAATAAAGAAAATTTTCAAAATACTTTAGAATCTATTTCCAAAAGAGAGATCAATCCCAAAGGATATGAAGGTCAATCTATTGCTTTAGCTAATTTTGATTCAACAAATTGGATCTCTAAAATAAAAAGTGAAATTCTAATCCTAATTGGTAAAGAAGATATTGATACTCCACTATATTGCTCCGAAAGAGTTCATGAAAAACTAAAAAATTCAAAATTAAAAATAATAGAAAATGCAGCACATATGATGTATAGAGAAAAACCAAATGAAGTCTATAAAATAATTTTAGATTTTTTTAAATAATTTTATAAAAAAAATTAATTATGAAGTTTATCTAAAATATCTAAAAAGATTTTTTTTCTGATATTTTCTGTCTTTTTTATCTCTTTTTTCATTAAAGACAACTTCTCATCCATATCAAAAATATCATTAGATGAGCATTCGATATGTACTCCCGATAAAATAGCTCTTCCTTTTTTTATTTTTGCTCTCACAATTGCAGCTAAATTTAAATCACTATATCTTCCAATAATATCTAGCTGATTATCCCCTTCAAAATAACATCCACCCTTGAAATAAACAGAGCTTAAATACTGAAAAGAATCTTCAGATTCATATTCCAAAGGAACTGCTTTTGAACCTTTGTGGTTTTCATAACTAAATTTAGGCTTTTTATATGCTGGACCTATCGCTTTTGCTTTAACAAAATTTAATTCTCTTTTACCCAATACTTCTAGATCATTTCCTTTTTCAAACTCCACATACTCTGATCCAAAATATGCTCCCGCACAAATACCTAAATAGCTACCCCCATCTTCTACAAACTTTTTTATTCTTTCGCAGCCTTCATTTTTTAATTTTCTTAAGTACAAAAGATCACTTCCACCTGGCATTATGAAAATTGATGTACTATCTTGCCAGTTTTCTTCTATAACCTGTTTTGATGAGATCGTATCAACACCTAAATCTAAAGATGTCAGTTCATTCATTAGACAGTTTAATGAAAACAAACTAACTCCCCTATCTGAATAAATTCTTATCTTTTTTTTCATAACTTTTTTCCGACACTCTTGTCTCAATTATAAAAATATTTAAACATGAAAATATATATTAAGAATAGAATCCTTTCTGAAAATTACCAAAAAAGACGATATGAAAGCCCCTAAATTTATTTATGGGGAGTATGTCAAATTCTCAGAATTTCATCTCGAGCAGCTAAAATAGCACTATCAGTCATATGTTCTGCATTTTCTAAACCTAAAAACACCTTATTATCAACAACTTTTTCTTTAATCAACCTATAACCAAGGCTCGCATGAGCAAGAATAGGACCGTCAGTCATGAAATCATCCTTTTTTGGTAGCTCATGACTTTTTATTTCTCTTTGAGTAGCTTGTACAATAATCTCTTTGATTCCAAGTTCTTGTAGTTTTTTTGAGGCAGCTAAAGAATCCATCTCACAACCAGACCATTTAACAACTTTTTTCACAAATGAACCTAGCCTTGGGCTCCAGTTGCGAACTGTTTTACCACAAATATTGCTAGCGCGATCAAAAGTCATTTGACGAACAACTAGATATTTAACGTCTTTTTTAAACTCATGTTTAGAAATAGCTTGTCCAACAGAAGCGCCTCCTAAAGAGCGTCCAGCAATAACAATTTTATTGGCTTTAAGTGCATTTTCCAAAAATGAAAGGCCGACTTCTTGCGCATCTCCCATGCTCTCTGGAGTTGCCCTACCTTCGCTTTTTCCAACCGCTGGTCCATTAATAAGAAGTGTATTAACTTGAAAATCTTTGTAAATCTTCGCAATATTTTCAGCTGAATGTTCAATAAGTTCTAAATTACCCGTAGCTTGCAGAGCCCACTTACCATTTGCAATAGTATCTTTATGTCCAATAAGCATCCCACTATAACGCACACCATTTTTTTCTAACGCAACATGTCTGACGAGAAATCCTTGCTCGTTCATTCTAATCGCAATTTGCTTTCTAAATAAATCTAAATCTTTTTCACTTATTGGCATTAGTTTTCGTATAAAAAATCTGACTATTCTACTTTGAGCTGGGTAAAGAGGAATCATTACTAAGCGTTGAACAATATATCTTGCAAGCTCATAAATTCCCCAAGGAAAAATAACAATTTTTAGAGTTAAAACAATGACTTTTTTTGCAAGCTTTTGCCATTTTGTTTTATCTTGAATTGAAAAATCTGCTAAGCGCTTTGATAAAGGCTTTGTAAAATCCAAGTCTTGGCTTTTGAATTCCTCCCAATCACCTTGAGAAACTCTTCATCATGCTCTTCAGTAGATTTTCGAAAATACTGTTCGTATAAAGGTAAAAATTTTACTACTGTAGACATAATATCACCATTAATTTTTTTACTATTTAAGAAATGATATTATAACAAAAAAATAAACAATAATTAAGAAAAATCTTCTGAATTTCTACATTCAATAGTTGAAGATTCGAGTTCAGTATAATACATATATACCTCCAATTTTAAGATTCAATTCGAATCACTTTTCGAATCAAATCAATATTCTGACTCGATTGACTCAAAAACCATTGCATCATTTCGCGTCATTCGAATCAACATTATCTATCCTCTGATGGTCATATATCAAACAACAATATTTATTATATGGTCGTAATTCAAGCATACAAAAGCTTACTGCATTCAAATAGCTTATTATTAATGACTTAACTCCGCTTAATTTAATGGATTTTTATTAGGAATATGCTCGAAGCCGGACCCGAACCTTTCGCGGGATTGCTCCCAAGGGATTTTAAGTCCCTTGTGTCTGCCAATTTCACCTTGACAAAACTTTTATTTATTTTTTACATATAAACTGCAAAGAATCTTTTTGAGATTCACAAGCTAAACTAGCTATTGCATAAAGAGGTCTTGAATCAATTTTATTATGAATAGAATAATTATGAGAAGAGAATCTAATGCCATATGAAGATTGTGGATGATTTTCTAAAAATACAAACATACTTTTAAGAGTTGAACCATGGTTACTTTTTACTTCAATAGGGATTATTTCATTTTTATAATCAAAAATATAATCTACTTCAGCTTTGCTTGCTCTTTTTTCACGTTTCCAAAAAAATAAATCTTGATGCTTTGTGGGATTGGAATAACATAGTAATTCTTGTCCTACAAAAGCTTCAGCAATATGTCCTCGATTAATAAACTGAGCAGATGGATCTAAAAACCATGTATTCAAATCTAAGCCCAAAATAGCTTGACATAGAGCAACATCAAGATAAATTAATTTAAATTTCTCCAAATTAACCTCAGCTCCAAGTGGAGTACCATTACCAGCAGCATGAGTTATTTTATGAATTACATTTGCATTGCATAGAAGATCGAGACATGGAACTAACTCTCTTTTTCGATATTCACCATGAATTTTATGATATTGAAATTGTTTTCCAACCATTTTAGGAATTTGCTTAAATAATTGTTCTAGATATTTTATTTGATGTTTTTTTGCATATTTCTGAAAGTCTTGTCTATAAGATTCAACTAATTGATGATGAACTTCAAAACTTGATTTTGAAGTATCAGAATCAATCCATTTAACTACTGCTTCAGGCATACCTCCTATAGCCAAATATTGACCTACAAAATCTAGCAACTTATTATGAATAGCTTCATTTAGCTTATTTTCACTTTTATGAGAAAGGATTTCTTCAATAAGTAAATAGTTCTCAGAAGCTGCTAAAAACTCTATAAATGAAAGTGGATATAAATATAAATAGGACACTCTGCCAACAGGAACTCCAATTTTTTCTAATATAAACTCCAGCAAAGAACCTGCTGCAATAACATGTAGAGAGGGATAAAACTCATAAAAATATCTTAAAGATTTAATTGCTTCAGGAGCTTCTTGAATTTCATCAAAAAAAAGAAGAGTTTTTCCTGGAATAATCTTTTGATTTGAAAAAAGAGATAATTCTTTAATAATACGTTTAGGCTTTAAATCTTTATCGAATATCTTTTTTGCATCTTTAGTTAATTCAAAATTGATTTCCACGATATTTTCAAAATCTCGACTTAATTTATTAATGGAATACGTTTTACCAACCTGTCTAGCTCCTCGAATTATTAATGGTTTTCTGTGTTTATTCTCTTTCCATTTTTTTAAATGCCAATCAATTAATCTTTTCATATCTCCCCTACATGGTTATATATCAAACAACAATACCGATAATATGGTCGTAAATCAAGGTAAAAAATTATTTTTTTGGTCGTAAATCAACCATACAAAAAAACCTACCGCATTTAAACTCCTTGTTATTAAGAGATTAGAACGCTTGGCTTTAATAGATTTTATTAAGAATATGCTCGAAGCCGGACTCGAACCTTTCGCGGGATTTCACGCATGGGACTTTAAGTCTTCCGCTAATAAATAATAACTAAAAACAACAATCATTAAACAACTAAACAGCATTGCTTTACAAAAAAATTCTTTTAGTTTTGAATAGCCCTTTATAGTTGTTTTTTCTAAATTAGGGTCCTTTTTTGTCCCTTCAAATGAGTTAAAGAATCTATATCTTTTAACCTACAGGCAAAGTAAATAATGCTCCTTTAACTTCTGGTATTCCTGACTGTAAATTATATAGGTCTAATAATAACAAGAAAGTTTTTTTAGAATGTATATCTCCATCTTTTATATAAAACCATGTATCTCTATATTTAACACAAACATAAGAATCTTTTGGTTTTCTATTACTATTATAGACAATTAAAAGTTCTTTAAATATTTTAGGAATATCTTTTGTTGAAATGGTACAGTTAAAAATATCTGAAGTTTTACATACTTTTATATCTTTTTCAGGAATCCTCACATTTTTGCTTAAGTAATACATACAAGAAAGTAGTGATCTAGGCAATATTCCTATATTTCCATTTTCATCAAACCCTTGAACTATATTAATGATATATTTTCCATTTGAACTTTTTTCTTCTTTCAATATTTCTGCAATTTCTTTGCCATATTGATCTTCAAAAGGAAAAGAAAATTGAAGACTTTTTAATTTTAAATCATTTGTTTGTTGTCTAACTCCAATTTGTAGAGATCCTTTCATCTGCAATTTTTTCATTAGATCAATAACTTCATGAAACTTTTCATGTCTTTTTAATTCTTCTGGCGCTAAACCTTCTCTATGTAAGTTTGGAAATTCTTGAAAATTTTCTATAGCAAGCAAAAAAACTCTATCTAGATCCCAACCGGAATAGATTATTTGTTGAATAACCCCAATATCTATGGGTCTTAAAATTTGATTAGCAAAATCTTTTCCCTGCAAAGGAGAATATAGAAGCGTTGGTTGGGATTGGAATTGAGTCTCCCCTCTTAAATTCATTGGATTTGTTTTACTAAACCCAGGAATACTAATACCCGCTGTTATAATATTTTTTATGCTGTATTGAGTTGTTATACTAGATAACTCTAAAAAAGATGGGGATTCTCCATATTTTAGTCTAACTAAATTTAAAAGCATTTCTTCTGAATTTGTCTTTTGGACTGCAACGTTATAGGCATTCCTTCCTCCTGATCCGTTTAATACAATTTTGCTAGGAACACTGCAACCAATGCAAAAAAATGCAATACCAAATAACCATTTTCTCATTATGTTATATAAAAAATTTGTTCTCTTTCTAGTTTAGATTTAATAGATTGTAAATTACTTTTCAAAGTTTTTCTAAATCAATCATAATTACTTATGGAAAACAAAGTCCTAGTAAACAAAGTCTATAATTATTTGTTAATATCATTAGGGGCTTTCTTAAGCTGCTTTTTTAAATAAATATTTCTCCAAATAACATAGATTGCTGGTATAACAAGAAGGGTAAGAAAAGTCAAAGAGAGCAATCCGCCCCATAAAGGAACTGCAATTCTTTTAGCGATATCAGATCCAGTGCCTTTTGATACCAAGATGGGAATTAATCCCATTATATTTAATCCGACAGCCATAATTAATGGTCTAACTCTAAAACTACCATATTCAACAACCATTTTTATTAAATCTTCTTTAGAATTCATTTTTCCTTGATTTGACCAATTTAAAAATCCTTTATCCAAATAAGTTACCATAATAGAAGCTGTTTGAGCGGCAATTCCAAGAAGAGCGATCATTCCAACCCATACAGCGACAGAAGTATTATATTTTAAGATAAGCATAAACCAAATTCCACCTATTGCGGCAAAAGGAACTGATAACATTACTATCAGAGTTTGAGCTAATCCTTTAAAATTAAAATAAAGAATAATGAAAATAATTAATAATGTTAATGGTATTACAGTTCTCATTAACTTTTGCATTCTTTCTAAAAACTCATATTGTCCTGTCCATTTCAAAAAATAACCTTTAGGCAGATGTAGTTTTGTATTAATGATATTTTTAGCTTTTTTTACATATCCTCCAATATCCTTAGTTTCAGGATCCACATAAATCCATCCACTTAATGACCCCATTTCATCTTTAATCATAGAAGCGTCCATTTTAACTTTTATTGTTCCTAACTGCCCTAATGGGACATGATCGAATCGTCCAGATGGCATTTCTTTTGGATTTATGTTGATAGGAACCAATACTCTTTTTAATTTTTCTACATCATTTCTTAACTCTCTTGGATACCGTATATTAATTTTATAACGCTCTCTTCCTTCAATCGTTGTACTTATATCAAGCCCACCGATAGATGTTTCAACAATATCCATAACATCTAATACTTCTAAACCGTAGCGAGAAATAGCTTGGCGATCAGGAGTAAAATCAATAAAATACCCTCCTAATTCTCTTTCAGCATAAACACTTCTGGTTTCAGGAATATCTCTAATAATTTTCTCTAATTTTTTACCGATTTCATTTATTGTAAAAAGATTATCTCCCAACACTTTAATACCGACTGGAGTTCTAATACCTGTCGTTAACATATCTATTCTAGCTTTGATAGGCATAGTAAATGCATTTTGAACTCCTGCTAATGATAACGCTTTATCCATCTCTTTTACTAAACGATCTTTCGTCATACCTGGACGCCATTTTGATTTTGGATGCAAATTAACAATAGTTTCTATCATCGATAGAGGGGCGGGATCTGTAGAAGTTTCTGCTCTACCAGCTTTTCCAAAAACTGATTCTACCTCTGGAAATGAATACAAAATCTTATCTTGGACTTGAGTAAGATTTTTAGCAGCTTCTATTGAAATTCCAGGAGTGGTAACAGGCATAAGCATTATTGTTCCTTCATCTAAAGGAGGCATAAATTCAGAACCTAACATAAAAAAAGCAGGGATAGTTACAATAATTAACCCAAAAGAAGCACTTACAATAATGTAGCGATAGCGAACGCAAAATCGTAAAATTGGCTTATATATTGCTATCATAAATCTATTTATAGGATTTTTTTCAGCAGGTCTAATTTTTCCTCTAATAAACAAAACCATAAGAGCTGGAACTAACGTTATACTCAAAATAGCTCCAAATAGAACAGCAAAAGTCTTTGTATAAGCTAAAGGAGAAAAAAGCAACCCTTCCTGAGCTTGCAAAGAAAATACTGGAATAAAAGCTACAACAATAATAAGTAGAGAAGAAAAAATACTAGGTCCAATTTCTTTTGCAGCTTCAATAATTACCTCTTTTCGATTCTTATTCGGATTTTCTTGTAGTTTTAAATGGGCATTTTCAGTCATGATAACAGCTCCATCCACTACATCTCCAATAGCAATAATAATACCGGCTAAAGACATAATATTTGAAGTTATTTTCATGTAAAACATAGGTATAAATGCGATAGAAATAGCAACAATTAAAGTAATAATGGATATAAAAGTTGATCTTACATGCAAAAGAAAAAGAAAAATAATTATAAAAATTATAATTATCTCTTCGGTTACAGCTTTTGATAGAGTTTTCACTGAATCTTTTATTAAAGTTGAACGATCATAAGTAGTAACTACTTTAACGCCTTTAGGAAATGCTGACTCCATTTCTTTAAATTTTTGTTTCACTCTATTTATAACTTTAAGAGCATCTTCTTCATATCTCATTATAACAATCCCACCAACGACTTCACCTTTGCCATCTAATTCCACAAGACCTCTACGAATATTTCCTCCTACTTGAACTTTCGCAAAATCGCCAATAACTATTGGAGTTCCTTTATTATCTGTTCCAACAACAACTTTTGATAACATCTCTTTATCTGTGATATAACCGCGCCCTCTTATAATATATTCACGCTCTGTCATTTCAATTACTCTTCCGCCAACATCATTATTCGATCTTTGAATAGCTTTTTTAATTTGAGGCACAGATAAATTATATGCTTGAAGTTTGATGGGATCTATTTCTACTTGATACTCTTTTTGATATCCTCCAACACTAGCTACTTCTGCTACACCTGGAACAGAAGAGAGCCAATATCTTAAATACCAATCTTGAAAACTTCTTAGCTCTTGAAGATCGTGCTTACCTGATTCATCAACTAATGCATATTCAAATACCCACCCGACTCCTGTTGCATCTGGTCCTACTTGAGGAATCGTATTTTTAGGCAATTGCCCTTGTACATTAGATAAATATTCAACGACTCTACTTCTAGCCCAATAAATATCGGTATCATCTTCGAAAATAACATAAACAAAAGAAAGGCCAAACATACTAAAACCGCGTACATCTTTAACTTTAGGAGCTGCTAAAAAAGCTGTTATTATGGGATAAGTAATTTGATCTTCGATTAGATCGGGACTTCTTCCCATCCATTCAGTAAATATGATAACTTGCTTATCTGAAAGATCCGGAATAGCATCTAAAGGAGTTTTGCGAATAGAAAAAAATGCCCATATCAATAATAATAAAAAGCAGATAAAAACAAAAAGTCGTTTTCTTCCGCAAAAATCAATGATTTTTTCTACCATTGACTATCCTCCTCAATCAACATTTCAACATTCTCATCTTCGGTTCCTTTAAGTCGACTCTCTGAATCTATTAAAAATTGAGCGCTAGTAATTACTCTTTCTTTCGCAGATACTCCTGATATTACTTGATAATATTGATCTGCTTTAAATCCTATTTGCACATCACGTGGTTCAAAATAACCATGACCTTTGTCAACAAAAACTATTTTTCTTACGCCGGTATTTATCACAGCTTCCTCTGGAATAGCTAAAGATCTACCCATATTTTTTTTAATTTCAACAGTCCCATACATTCCAGGTTTAAGCTTGAAATCAAAATTATCTGATTCAAATCGAACTTTTACAGTTCGAGCACTTTCATCTAAAACATAATCGATAAACGTTATCTCTTTTTTTACATATTGAGCTGGAAATGAAGTTATGGTAAGTATTGCTTTTTGCCCTAAATCTACTAAATCTATATCTTGTTCATAGATATCCCCTAATATCCAAATTTTCGATAGATCCGCAATTACATATATATTCATTCCCGCCTTTACATCCTTTCCCAAAAAAGCATTTAGATGTGTAACGACTCCAGCAACAGGAGAACGTATCAAAAGTGTTTTAGATGCTTCCAAAGTCCTTTCTAAACGTTTAATTTCCCCTAAAGGAACATCCCATAATTCCAAACGTTTTTTTGCTGCCACTAGAAGATCTAAATCTGATTTATGTAATTCTTCAGAAAATCTACCTTCAATTTTCCTTTGAGTTCCTTTAAGTGCTAATAAATATTCTTCTTGAGTAGATAAAAGCTCAGGGCTATATACTTTAAAAAGTGGATCTCCCTTTTTTACATATTCATTGGTAAAATTCACATAAAGTTTTTCTATCCATCCATTGAATTTTGTCTGAATATTTGATATTCGTCTTTCATCTACTGTAACAATACCTACTGTACGAATAGTTTTAGTTAAATTTCTCATTTCCACTATTTGAGAAGTAACACCATATAATTGTAAACGCTCAGGAGAGATCTCAACAGGCGCATAGCCCGGGACTTTATCAGATGCATGAGCAAAAATATTAAAGAATAAAAAAATAATTAATATTAATTGTTTGTAGAACATGTCATATCCTCCAATGGAACTCCAAGAGCTCTTTCTAATTCAGCAAAAAGGATTTCTCTTTGTGCTCTTTCAGCTTCATATTCTAATTCAAAATCCTGAAATTGCCGAATAGTGTCGAGTAGAACCAAAAAATCACCCTTACCTGTTTTATAAACTGCTTCGCCGGATAATAAAGCTTCCGATGTTTTGGGAACTAATCCAGTCTCGTATAAATCTATTTTTTCATCTGTAGACTCTATTCTAGATAATAGAGCTCTTATCCTTCCTCTAATTTTAGCTTCAAAAGCTTCTAAATCATTTTGAAACGCTCTTGCATTTGTCATAGCTTCTCTCATCTCTCTTTTTTGTTTTTGTTGTATCCAAAGAGGAATATTAATGCTAACAGCGGCTCCCCAAGCTGCATCTTTACTTCCTAGCTTACTTTCATATCTACCTAAAACTTTAAAATCAGGAAAGTAATTTTTCCGAGCCAGTTTTGCTTTAAAACACTGCTCGGAAATTAAAGATTTAATTCCTTTTAATTCCGATCGATTCCTCATTGCAATTGGCACTAATTCTTTTTGTTTATAATTAGCATTTTTAGTAAAAAATTCTTGAGGTTTACCAATTATATTATCTTGAGGATAATCTAAAATTGCATTAATCATAGAAACGATAAAATCATGATCAGACAAAAGATTTAAAAGTTCTTTTTTTAATAATTGCAATTCAACTTGAGCTTTTAAAACTTCATCATATTTTTCTTCCCCTGTTTTATACAAAGCTAAAGTATCTTCAATAAAACGAGAAATAATATCTTGATTTTGTTTGTTAATCCTTAAAGCAGCATAATTAAGATAAAGCTGATAATATAATCTCTTTGTTTGCAAAACTAACTCTCGCATAGTTGTTATTTCTTCATTTTGAGCAAATTTCAGCATTTGCTCAGCGATTTTTCCCTTTAAACGAAGCTTTCCTGGAAAAGGAAATACTTGGGAGAGTTCATAGCGCATTTTTGAAAAAAATTCACTATTGGATCTTAAAGGACTATCGTGTCTCATTGCTTCAAATTGAGGATCATCTAAAATTTGAACACGAGGAACTACTAAAGCATTAGCTTCAATCCTTCTCTTGGTTGCTCTAAGGTCTGGATTTCTTTTTAAAACATCTTCAATAAGATCATTTAAGTTTAAAGAAGGTTTTTTTAATAAAGCTTCAACATATGAAAGCGCATGTTCTTTTTCAGTTTTACAATCATTCTCTTTTAATAACTTTCTTTTTTTTATAATCTTATTTTTTGCTATTAAATCTTTTAAATGTAGATTGTCAACTATCAGATCTTTTCTTTGCTCATTCAATATATGCTTATGTTTGACAATTACTTCTCTTTTTGAGAAAGGTTCAATTACTTGTTTATCAACTTTTTTTTGCAAACGATTTTCTTCTAAAAGAGAAATTTTCTCAGGTTGTTTAAATAAAGTTTTTGATAAAAGAGCCTTGTTTGGGTCTAAGAAATTATTTAGTCTCATAACACTAAATTGAGAATCATTGAACATTTGAATATTTGGAATTTCAACAGCCGTTTCATCAATACTTGTCTTAATTTCGCAAATTGTAGGACTTCTTTTTAAGTTCTCTTCAAAGAAATACTTTATATTTAAAGAAAGATTTTTTAATAACGTATCTTCTCCAAAAAGCATATGTTCTTTTTCAACATAGTTATGATTATTATCTATTAACAACTTTTTATTATTAATAAAATCATTTTTTACGATTAAATACTTTAAAGACAGGTTTTCAACTAAATCATTTTCTTCCTGCCTATTTGAAACAAGCCCTCGCATAGAATCTATTTCTTCATTTTGTGAAAATTTAACTACTTGCTCATTAATTCTATCTTGCAAATAACTGTTTTTTAAAAAAGCAAACAATTGAAATGCTTCTGAGTGCATTTTTGGAAAATCAGTTTTATTTGATTTTAAATAACTATCAAATCTGATAAAGCTATCTTGAGAATCATCAAGCATTTGAATATGAGAAGCAACAAAAGTGTTTTCCTGACTACATTTATTGCTTCTACCAAGATCCAGATTTTTTTTTGTAACTTCTTCAATAAAATCATCTATATTGAAAGAGATCTTTTTTAATAAAGTATCAATAGATAAAAAAAACTGTTCTTTTTCAATATCTTTATAATTATTTTCCTTTAGTAAATTATTAATATTAACATTGTTATTTCTTGCAATTAATCCTTTTAAATGCAGCCTATCAATTATAACATAATTCTCAGGTATACTTAAAATAATTACCACAAAAATAAAAACAAAAACAATCTGTAATAATTTATACATTTGTCTAACTAGATATTTCTTCCCCTAATTCATAGAGATAACAAAAGAACTTATTTATTACAAGATAAGCAAAAATCATTTACATAATGATTTTTCTTCATTTGTTAAACTAAAAAAGATAAGCTAATAAAAAAAACAATTTAAAAAAAATGCAACATCAAAATGAAAAATGGTGGAGCAAATCCATTGAAGAAATTTGTCATGAACTTAAAACTGATATTCAAAATGGATTAACCTCAACAGATGCAAAACAAAGATTACAAAAATTTGGTCCTAACAAGCTACCCGAACAAAAAAAAATCTCCGCTTTTAAAATTTTTATAAATCAATTTTCTAGCTTCATAATTTGGATACTTATCATTGCAGCTCTAATAGCAGGGTTTTTAGGCGAAATAATAGATAGTTTAGCAATTGGAGTTATTGTTATTTTCAATGCAATACTAGGATTTATCCAAGAATATCGTGCAGAAGAGTCTTTAGCAGCATTAAAAAAACTAGCGAGCCCTTCTTCTAAGGTTATTCGTGATGGAAAGCTGCAAACCATCAGTTCTTATGATCTTGTCTTAGGAGATCTTGTATTGCTTGAAAGTGGTGATCGAATACCTGCAGATGGCCGGTTTATTAAAATATACCAACTAGTCACTCATGAAGCTACTTTAACTGGTGAATCTTCTTCGATATATAAAGTTACAACATCCCTAAAAGATAAGGATCTATCCATTGGCGATAGAAAAAATATGGGTTTCATGGGAACTGTAGTAACGAGTGGTAAAGGCTATATGATCGTAACTCAAACTAGCCTAAAAACAGAACTTGGAAAGATAGCTAGTATGCTAGAGGTGAAAAAAGAAGAAAAGACACCTCTACAATTGAGACTCGCCAAATTAGGATTAAAGTTAATTTATCTTTTTCTTGGCATTGTCGTTCTTGTTTTTTTCTTAGGAATTTTAAGAAAAAACCCCTTGTTTAACATGTTTCTTACTTCACTGAGTTTAGCTGTTGCTGCTATTCCTGAGGGATTGCCAGCGGTTGTAACAGTTGCTTTAGCAATCGGAGTAAGAAAAATGGCTAAAAGAAAAGCTTTAATAAGGCGTCTTCCTTCAGTAGAAACTCTCGGTTGCACTTCAGTGATTTGCACTGATAAGACAGGGACTTTAACTCAAAATAAAATGCTTGTTAAAAAAATTTGGATAAATGAAAAATTTATAGATGTCACAGGTATTGGATATGAACCTAAAGGTGATTTTAAAGATGATCAAAAAATTATAGATCCTCAAAAATCTTTTGAACTTTTAAAACTTCTTCAAGCAGCTACATTATGTAACAGTGCTAATTTA
>JAAKFE010000024.1 GCA_011065175.1 Candidatus Anoxychlamydiales bacterium | reverse complement strand
CTTTCAGGAAATTCCTCATCAAGTTCGTATCGCGCAAGAATAGCAGAAGGGACTTTAAGCGTTAGTAGTAGCAATAATTTTGGCTCAGATGTAATTACATTAGAAGGAGGAACACTTCTAGTAACAGATAATATTACATTAACAAATATTTTTCAAATAACTGATGGGACAAGTGTAGATAACGAAATAAACACAAATGCAAATAAAACTATTATTCTTTCAGGACTTATTAATAAATCTGGGGTTTTTCCAGAGCTAGAAAAAATTGGAAGTGGTACTTTAACAATAAATAATAGTAGTTTTGCGGGCACTCTAGCAGCCACAACTGTATCAGCTGGAACATTTTTAATGAAACCATCATCTACATGGAATTCTACTACATTTACAGTAAATCCCGGAACAACACTATCTGGCAATGGAACAATTACAGGAGCTGTTACAAATAATGGAACTTTTTCTCCAGGAGAATCTATTGGTACTACGAATATTGTAGGAGCTTATGTAGAGAATGGACTTTTGCAAATTGAAATAACAAGCACACCGAATGATTCAGATAAAATAGTTGTAACAGGAGGCGGTGGTAGTATAGTAACCTTAGGAGGAACTTCTAGTTTACAAGTAATCCCTCTATCTTCCACTGAGTTTTTCCAAGAAGGAACAACTTATACAATTATTTCAACAGATGGCGGATTCGTTACTGGAACATTTGGATCTCATTCAGATTCAGATCCTTTATTAATTTTTGATATTATATATAATGCAAATAGCGTAGTTTTAGTATTGGCTAACAGCTTATTAATACTACCCTTTAGTGAAATAACAAATCCAAATGCAAAAGCAGTCGCTGAGTATTTAAATAGTTGTGATTTTTCTAATCCTGATTATGCAAATATTTTAGCAACAACGATTGCATTATTAAATTTAGAAGATTTAACAGATGCCTTGCTTCAAATCTCCCCTGCTAGATTTGGAGCTATTCAGCTTACAAATTATACAAACAACCAAACGGTTTCCAAAATACTTACAGATAGGTTAAGAAAATTATATCGTTGTAATAAATCTTGTAAAAGAAACGCTTCTTGCATAAAACCTAAAACTTTTGAAGTTTGGATAGAGCCATTTAGTTATTTCACACATCAAAGAGATTTAGAAGATCAAAGACCATTTAAAAACAGGGTATATGGAGGAATGTTTGGCGCTGATTATAATTTTTCAAATAAACTAAATTTTGGTGGAGCTTTAGGTTATTCATATGCAGATATTAATTGGATAACTAATCTTGGAGATGCTGATATTCAAAGTGTTTATGGATCTTTATATGCAAGTAATTACAATCACTTTGGATTTATAAATGCATCTGTTACTGGAACTAGAAATTTCTATGAAACAAAAAGAAAATTGAGATTTGGTGAAGTTGATAGAACAGCTAAAGGAAAACATAAAGGGTTTGATGTTACTGCGCATCTAGGCGGAGGTCTTGATTTATTAATGGCTGATAATTATTACTGTCAACCTACTTTAGATGTTGATTACACTTATGTATGGCAAGATGGGTTTGAAGAGAAGGGAGCTAATTCATTAAATTTAATTGTAGATACTACCAATTTTTCTAGAGTAAGGGGCGTAGCCCTTTTAAATTTCATAAAAGATATTAAATTGACAAATTATTGTTTCTCCCCTGCAATTAGAGCTGGTTATTCTTATGAAGATGAACTTAGTTCAGCTAAAATAGTTTCTAGATTAGAAGCTTTAACTTGTACACAAAACAAATTTAAAATTCATGTTTTTAAAGAAAGCCATTCTAAAGGAATTTTTGGAGCTAATTTTACAATAACCAAAAACCCTGGCTTTACATTTTATGGAAATTATCAATTTGAGTTTGGAAGAAAATTTCATCAACACTTAGGATCTTTGAGATTTGAATGGAATTTTTAACCTATCTTAGATAGTTTTTTTTATTTGCATTTTTTCTCATAAAGATAGCGATGATTTAATCAGATCAAATATTTCAATGATATTTTGAAATGGAATAAAGTGAATTAGAGTATCTTTTACTTTGATTTTATCTTTAAAATTTTTAGATATAACAATAGCAATTTTGGGATTATATGCATCGATAAATGATCTGAGTGATCGTGTTATAATAGGTCTTTTCATTCTACGAAATTTTACTTCTATTGGTAAAAATTCATTATCTGTTTTATAAAGAACAAAATCTACTTCAGCACCGGATTGTGTTCTCCAAAAATGAATATCAAAATCATAAAAATTTTGTTCTTTATACTTTAATATTTCTTGAAAGACAGCGCTTTCAACTAACAATCCAATATCATTTCGCTTTTCATCTTTAGAAAATCTTCGAAGAGCTTGATTGCGAAATCCATTATCAATAAAATAATAAATCGGATTTGAGACAATTTCTTTGCGTTTATTTCCGACAAACGGTTTGATTTTAGAAATTGTATAGGTCTTTTCTAAAATAGCGCAATAATGTTGAATTATTGTTATACTTGCACGACAATCAGTAGCTAATTGATTATAGTTAACTAATTGTCCAGAACTATGGGCAAGCAGCGTGATTAGTTTTTGCATGATATCAGGTTTGCCAACTTTTAAAATTTCGATGATATCTTTAGTAATATAATCTTGAAATAACTGTTTTAATATAATTTCTTTTTCTTTGCTTAAAACAACTTTAGGATAACATCCATAAATTAACTGCGCTTGATCTACTTTTCCAATTTCCTTATAACTTAAAGGCGGAACTATTGCTTCAAGATGCCTTCCAATTAAATATTCTTGAACTTTACTTTTAATCTTTAACTGAGAAGAACTAGAAGCAATCATTTTTATTAGAAGTTTTAGATCAATTATACCTTTTAATAATATTCCAGGACTTTCTAATCTTTGAACTTCATCAATAAAAATAATTGGTTTATCTAAATTAAATTGTTTGATTGCCTCTTTTATGAAAAGAGGAGAGCGAATCCACTCACGTATTTCTAAAAAATCACAATTTAACTATAACAGCTCTTTAAAAGATTTTTGCTTAATCAATTTTCTAGAAATATATTTTCCAAGAGTCGTTTTCCCAGCTTGTCTAGGCCCTGTTAAAATTAACCAGAAAAGATCCCAATCAGATATAAGTAGCTTATCAGTTTGTTCTCTTTCTATATATATAGGCATATCAGTAGGTATAATATCGGCATTATTTAGCCATGGATTCATTTCTTTAATAAGATCTATGAGCTCAATTTCCATAATAACCCGGTTATTTTTATTTATCAATGAAATTAACCGGGTTAATTTCACTACAACCTTATTTTAACCGGGATAAATCCCTAAAAATTTAATTGTAATGCTCATTGTAATTCATTACCAATGTAGTGAGGTTTTCTGAAAATCTCGGAATTACTAACTTAGTGAACAAATTAATTTTTTATATTGTAATAATATCATTTTTCATACAGAATTTATATTCGATTTTATATGGGAGATGAGATGTTTAATTTTAAAAATATATTAATTTTATTAACGCTAACTTCAATGACATCTGTTTTTTGCGTTTCTAATCAAAAAACAATTAGCAAAAAATATTATGATTCTGGTCATCCAATTGAAAAACATCATCTTATGCAAGCTTACAGCGCACCAGCTAGAGTAGATGTAGACGGCCGCACAGATGCTTTTTTAGAAGGCAGCCTTTTATATTGGCAACCCAAAGAAACTGGCTTAGCGATAGCTCAGAGCACATCGAGTGATTTACTTTCAGATCCTATAAAAATATTTAATTTTAAATCAAATTACAAAACAGGTTTTAAAGCAGCAATAGGTATTCATTCAAATACAGATGATTGGACTCTTTTAGCTAGCTACACTAGATTTAATAGAGATATGAATACAACTATTAACCAAGCTATAGCTTTTTCATCTGATTGGTTAAATGGCACATCAACACAAGTTCATGCTAAGTGGGATGTTGATTTTAATATGTTTGAGCTTAGCCTTTCTAGAGATAATTATACTGGAAAACACCTTATTTTATCACCCTTAGCGGGTATTAAAGGAGGCTGGTTTAACCAAAAGTATAATGTAACAAGTTTAACGAATGGTTCTGAATCTTTTTCAGATTCTTGGCTAATAGGACCTATAGCTGGAGTCAAAGGACTTTGGAAGCTCAGAGGTGAATTCAAAGTTTTTACAGATATATCAGCTGCGATATTTTACCAAGACTTTTATAAAGTGTCATATCAAGAGAAAAATCTAACAACAGATGTTTTTTCTCAGATAATTAATATGAACAAAAAATATTTGGTACCAAATCTAAATTTAGCAGCTGGACTAAATTATGGAGCATATTTTTTTAAGGATAAATTCCACATAGATTTTTTAGTAAAATATGAATTTATGAACTATTGGAATCAAAACCAGATGAGACATCTTATAAATCTACTTTTATTTACAAGATTTAATCCAGGATCATTTATGTTGCATGGACTTACAGCTTCAATGAGACTAGATTTTTAAAAATGGAGAATTTTTTAATATGAGAATAAAAAGTTTTTTAATGATAATTTTAATTTTTTCAACGAATTTTGCATTTTCAGAAACTTTAAAAACTTCTTCTTCAACGCCACTATCTCAACCTAAAAGCATCTCTAAATCTATAGATACAGATCATTGTTATTATCCTGCATATTCTTCTCCTGCAAGAATCGACGTTCAAGCTGCCTGGAATTTTATAGTTAGCGCAAGTTTTATTTATTGGCAGCCTGAGATGATCGGAGTTGATTTAGGATATATTCCTTCAAATGATTTATCATCTTATGATAGTTCTATTGTAAATTTTGACACAGACTATTATCCAGGTTTTAAAGTTTTACTTGGAACTCACTACGATTATGATAATTGGAACATAAATGCAAGATATACAAGATTTCATGCAAAAGAAACGGAGAAAAACTCAAAGGGAGATATAATTTATCATGTATTTTCTGAGTCAATTTCAATATCTCCACTTGAAGCTCGTTGGCGTCCCAAAATTGATTATTTTGATTTAGAAGTTGGAAGACCTTTTTATAGCGGAAAACATCTTGTTATGAAACCCTATGCTAGCATAAAAGGCGGCTGGACAAAACAAACATTTAAATTTAATGCAGAAGTTAGTGGAGTAAAACAAGAAGCTGATTTAAAAAATAAATCATGGTTTTTAGGTCCAAGAGCTGTATTGGATATGAATTGGCTTCTTAGCTATGATTTAAAAATATTTTTAAACTCTAGTTTTTCACTAATGTATCAACAATTTAAAACGAAAGATTTTTTCAAATCAGAATTTCATCCAATGACATATTCAAAAAGATTTAGAGCAAAATCTATACAGATAACACCGACATTTGATCTATCTCCAGGTTTTGGTTGGAGTTCTTATTTTGATCATAATAATTGGCATGTAGATCTGTTTGCTGCATATAATTTTGTGTATTTTTTTAATCAAAATGAATTTTCAGCAATTAATGCTTCTGGAGATTTAATGTTTCATGGACTTGAGGTAAGTTTAAGATTTGATTTTTAACAAACTCATAGTTTAGCAAATTATGAATTTGCAAACTGTGAGTTGTAAACTATGAGTTGTAAACTATGAGTTTAAAAAAAATAAATATTAAAAATTTTAAAGGAAAAAAAATATGCGTCTTTTTATTTTCGCCTTATCAATATTTGCTATAACATCTACTTTTGCCAAAGAAGAAGAAATCGATTATTTAATAACCTATCATCCATATTACGTACCTCAAGCAAAAAAATATTCTCAAGGACATTTAATTGAAAATTCACAAGTTATGCCGGGATATAACTCTCCAGCAAAAATTGATATTGGTAAAGAGTTAGATGTTTTTGCATCAGGAACGTATCTTTTTTATCAACCAATAGAAAAGGGCCTTTCTTATGCATATAGCGTAAATAACCCACAATTTACTATTGAAAGATTTTTTGAGATGCACTCCAATTATAAATCGGCCTTTAAAGTAGCTTTAGGATTTAGCACAAATTATGATGATTGGGTTTATACTTTAGAATATTCAAGAATTCACTTTTCAAAAGCAAAAAAAGTTGAGCAAAGAGCTATAAATACTTGGATACATTTCGTAACAACGCCTGAAGTAATGACAAATACTAGAGCCAAATGGTCTAGCAAAATTGATATTTTAGATCTTACATTTGCTCGGCCGTTTTATAGTGGAACATATTTCTTGTTAACGCCACTCTTTGGAGTTAAAGGAGGACGTATAGATCAAAGTTTTAATACAGATTCAACAAGAGAATCCGACGAAGCTATACTTTATTCTAGAGATAAAATTGATTCATATTTAATAGGACTTTTAGGTGGAGCAAAAACCAAACTTTTAATTTTTTGGGGATTTAATTTTTATACAGATGTTAAAGCTTCTCTATTTTATCAAAGATTCAAAGTTAAAAACAGACAAAATAGTGCATCAGATCCGACTTCATTATTTGATAATTCAATAAACATTGTAAGATATATAAATCCAAATCTTTTAATATCATCCGGTTTTGAATGGGGATCTTATTTTTCTAACAAAAGTAAGCATATATCTTTTTTAGTTGGTTATGAAGCTAACGTATTTTTTAATCAAAATCTAATGGTAGAATTAAAAGATTTACAAATAAACAACCGTACTAATGATATTGGGGATCTTTTTTTTCATGGAATTGTCGCTAACTTAAAAATTAATTTTTAGCTTTTATTTATAATAGCAAAATTACTAGCGCCTAAAAGAGCTGCTCTATCATTTAAGATAACCTTTACGGGCATTGCCATCATAAGTTTTGAAAATCTTCCTTTATCAGCAAAAGATTTCATAAAAGAGCTGTCTTGTAGTTTATCTAAAATTTTAGGAGCAATACCCCCGCCTAAATAGACACCACCTAAAGCAAAAAATTTCAAAGCAGCATTTCCTGCTTCTGCGCCATATATAGAGATAAACCAATCGATTACCCTTTCACAAATTTTACTTTCTTTATTCACCCCTTTTTTAGTAATTAAAACCTGAGGCTCTGAGAGTTTTTTTAGCTCTTCATCGAGCTTTTCTTCTTTAGGCTCTAGGTTATTTTCAACTATGAATTCATAAAGATTATAAATCCCTTCTCCCGTTAAAATTCTTTCATAAGAGACATGTCCATATTTTTTTTGTAAAAATTTTAAAAGATCAATCTCTAAATCATTTTGTGGACCAAAATCCGTATGCCCTCCTTCACAAGCAAAAGGACGGAGTCGTTTTCCATTAAAATACATACCAGCCTCTCCAAGGCCTGTGCCCGCGGCAACTATACAAGCATTTCCTTTTGCATTTTCATCACCTTCATTTAAAACAAAAAACTCATCTTCTTTCAAACACTCTACCCCATAGGCATTAGCTTCTAAATCATTTAAAAGATAGGCTTTAGAAATATTTAAATCTTTTGCAATTTCAAAAACATCAATAAGCCAAGGTATATTAGTTGTTTGACACGTGCCATTTCTAACAGGGCCCGCTACACCAAAAGAAGCTGCTTCAATATTTACTTTTTCATTTTTTAAAAAGTGATGGATCGCACTTAAAAGAGTTGAATAATTACTACTTAAAAATCGCTCTTCTTTAATAAGTTTTAGAGGTTTTTTATATTCATATAAAGCAAGACGAGTATTGGTTCCTCCAATATCTCCAGATAGCAGCATTTTTCTCTCCAATAGTTTAAATTTGTATATAACACAAAAAAATATTTTTTATTTATTTATTTATTTTTTAAACTTGACGTTTACAATTTTTATGATCAATCTATAGAAAGATTTAATTAATAAAAGGAGATTTTTTTTCATGAAACAAGAACTAGAAGAAAAGAAAAAAGCTTTGGATTTAGCTGTAAGTCACATAAAAAAACAGTTCGGTGAAGGCGCTGTTATGGCACTTGGAAAACACTCTTCTATGAAAGGAATAGACGTTATAAAAACAGGATCTCTTGCTTTAGATATCGCTACCGGAATTGGTGGCGTTCCCAAAGGAAGAGTCGTTGAAATTTATGGTCCTGAATCTTCAGGAAAATCAACTCTAGCAACACACATCGTAGCAAACGCACAAAAAAACGGAGGAATAGCAGCTTATATCGATGCTGAACATGCCTTAGACCCTTCTTACGCCGCTAAAATTGGCATTAACTTAGACGAGCTAATGATATCACAGCCGGACTCTGGAGAAGAGGCTTTAAACATCACAGAAATGCTCGCTAGATCAAACGCTTTAGATGTAATTGTTATAGATTCTGTAGCAGCTTTAGTTCCAAAAAGTGAGTTAGAAGGAGAAATTGGAGATACATTTATGGGACTTCAAGCAAGAATGATGTCACAAGCCCTAAGAAAACTAACTGCGACTTTATCGAAGAGTAATACTTGTGCGGTATTTATTAATCAGATCCGTGAAAAAATTGGAATTATGTTTGGAAATCCCGAAACAACACCTGGCGGAAGAGCTTTAAAATTTTATTCATCTATTCGTTTAGATATTAGAAGAATAGCAGCTATCAAAACAGCCGATGGCACTGTGATTGGAAATAGAACTAGGGTAAAAGTTGTAAAAAATAAAATGGCGCCTCCTTTTAAAGTAGCTGAATTCGACATTATGTTTAACGAAGGTATTTCTCTTACAGGCTCATTATTAGACACAGCTGTTGAAAACGAAATTATAGAAAAAAAAGGCGCTTGGTTTAATTTTAAAGATAACAAACTCGGTCAAGGTAGAGAAGCTGTAAAAGAAGCTCTAAAAAAAGATACAAATCTTTTTAATACTATCGAAAAGCTAATCATGGAAAAAATCAAAAACAACTAGAATATTAAAAAAACTGCTCCATTATTTGGGGCAGTTTACTTCAAAAAACAATAATATAAAAAATTTGATTTTTAAGGCCTTATTTGCTTAAGTAACTAACTATCAACTTCCATTAAAAAAAACTTTGTTCGCGAGATTGAGTTTTCATGGTTTTTGCGAACATTTTTTAACCTAAAGTTTTGTTCGCGAGATTGAATTTTATGTAATTTTGCGAACATTTTTTGATTGACTGTTTTGTTCGGGAAAAGCTATAATAATAGATATTGCGAACAAAAGGCTTAAAAATGGCTAATACTTTTATAGGGCGAAAAAAAGAACTTAATGATCTAAATTCATTTTTAAATAAAAAAACAGCCAGTTTAATAGTTGTTAAGGGAAGGCGAAGAATTGGTAAGAGTAGACTTTTAGATGAATTTAGCAAGAACAAGCATTCATATAAATTTATAGGTCTTCCTCCTCAAAATAGTAGAACAAAGCAAGATCAATTAGATGAATTTTCAAGACAATTAAGCTTAGTTTTAAACTTTCCAGAAGTAAAAGTAGATGATTGGAGTAAACTTTTTGCATTATTGAATGATAAAGTTAAAACAGGAAATGTTGTTTTAATTTTTGATGAAATTTCTTGGATGGGTTCAGAAGATCCAGATTTTTTAGGAAAATTAAAAAATGCTTGGGATGAGCTTTTCAAAAAAAACCCAAAATTAATGTTAATTTTATGTGGCTCAGTGTCTTCTTGGATCGATGATAATATTTTAAATAGTAAAGCTTTTTATGGTCGTATTTCATGGATATTGGATTTAGAACCGCTTCCTTTAAATGATTGTAATACCTTTTTAAAGACACATGGATTTAGAGGCTCTGATTATGAAAAGTTCAAAATTTTATCAATAACCGGCGGAATTCCTTGGTATTTAGAACAGATACAAGGAGATTATTCGGCGGATGATAATATAAAACGTCAATGTTTTACAAAAGGAGCTGTATTAGTTGATGAGTTTGAAAGAATTTTTCATGAAATCTTTGGCAAAAGAGATAAAATTTATAAAAAAATCGTTAAAGTTTTAGCGAATGGATCTTGTAATTATGATGAAATCGTTGAAAGATCAAAATATAAAAGTAGTGGACGTTTTAGTGAATATTTATCCGATTTGACTAAAGCAGGATTTATCACAAGAGATTATACTTGGTCATTAAAATCAGGGCGAGAATCACGCACAAGCAAATTTAGACTCAGAGACAACTACTTAAGATTTTATTTAAAATATATAGAACCAAGGCTTGATCAAATAAGAAAGGGAAGATTTAAAGATATTTCTCTAGCATCTTTGTCTGGCTGGGATACTATAATGGGATTGCAGTTTGAAAATTTAGTTCTTGATAATCGCTCAAAAATATTACAACTTCTTCACATAAGATCAGAAGACATTATTGCTGATAATCCTTATCTGCAAAAGCAAACATCTAATCAAAAAGGTTGTCAAATTGATTATTTGATTCAAACAAAATATAAAAATTTATATCCATGTGAAGTTAAATTTTCTAAAAATTTAATATCGATGAAAGTTATAGAAGAAGTGAAAACAAAAATAGATAGATTATCGCTACCTAGAAACGCAGCTGTTTTACCTATTCTTATCCATATAAATGGCATAAGTAACACTATTTTGGAAAATGATTATTTTTATAAAATCATTGATTTTGCAGAGCTACTAACAAATGATTTTTAAAATTATGTAACTCTTTTTTAGGAAAAATGATTTATATGCTAAATTAAAATTAAAAAGGCACTAAATTATAATGGATTCAATAAATATTGCTAAAGAAATCATTCTGAAAGATCTTTCAAACGTAATAGCTATTTATGTATTTGGAAGTTACGCTTCTGGATTTGAAACAGAAAAAAGTGATTTGGATTTAGCTATTCTTTTAGAAGAAAAAATTGATAAAGTAAAACTTTGGAATTTATCTCAAAAAATAGCAGCAAAAACACATTTAGAAATAGATTTAATAGACTTGAGAGAAGCAAATACAATATTTGCCTTTCAAATTATTACTGAAAGTAAAATAATTCATACCTCGGATAACAAAAAACGTATTTTTTTCGAAAATAAGATTGATTCAATGTATTTAGATTTAAATGAAATGAGAAAAGGTATCATTGAAGATATCAAAAAAAGAAAAGGTGTTTATTAATGGATGATGTTCTTTTAAATAAAATAGCTAGCATTGAAAAATGTCTGAAAAGAATAAAAGATGAATATATCGGACACGAAAAGGAGTTTGAGACAAACTTCACAAAACAAGACGCTATAATATTAAATCTACAAAGAGCTTGTGAAGCTATAATAGACTTAGCAGCTCGTCTGATTAGGTTGAATAACTTAGGAATTCCTCAAAAAACAAGAGAAGTTTTTATAATTTTAGAAGAGTCTAATATCATCGATAAAAACTTAAGTAAAAAACTTCAAAATATGGTTGGATTTAGAAATATTGCAGTCCATGATTATAAAGCTTTAAATATTATTATTGTAAAAGCAATAATCGAAAAAAATCTTAATGATTTTTTAGAATTCACAAAACTAGTTATAGAAAAACACTCAAAATAATCAGACTCTTTTTTCTAAAAAATCAACCAGAGTAAAAATATCTTTTGAATAAATCTTTAGTTTTTTTAATAGTTCTTTAGTTTTATTTATTTCTTCAAAGAATATTTTTTTTGCTTTTTTATCACCTAAAGAGATCGCAATATTTATATATTTATTTTTTTCTAAATCTTCTTTTAGATCTTTAATATCATCAGCTATTTGAAAAGCCATACCGAAGTGATAGGCTACTTTTTTAACAAGATCTAGGTTAGCTAAATCACCGCCTCCATAGATCCAACCTAAAACAAAAGATATTTCAAAAAGAGAAATAGTTTTTTTATGAATTATCTCGTAAATTGTATCAATCGAAGTATCTTTTGCAAAAAGATCTAAAAATTGCCCATAAGTAGCGCCTTGTATTCCAGCATATTTTGAAACAGTCGCTATCGCTAACATACAAATGTTGTTTGCTTTTTCTTTTGAAAATTTTTCTTCTATGGTTTTTGCATTTTTATAAATAAGTTCATAGCCAGAAGAGATCAGAGAATACGATGCTAAAATTGCTGTGCTCTCATTAAACTTTAAATGCAAAGCGGCTTTACATCTTCTTTCTTTTTCATTATCCATGCAAGGCAGATCATCAGCAATTAACGATGCTGTATGAAAAAATTCGCAAGAAAGAGCCGCTTCTATAGCTGGATAATCTTTATTTATTGCTTTAGCAATTAATAAAACGATGATTGGTCTAAATCTTTTACCGCCATTTAAAAGAGCATATTCAATAGAGTCTCTTAAAATAGTTTTTTTTCCCATCGATAGAATTTCATTTTTTAGAGCTTTTTCAATATCTTTTTTTAGCTCTATAAAAATTTTATTTTTTGGTTTTAGAATCAAACTCATTTTTTTACTTAAAAGTTAATTTTTTTTCTGTAAAAGAAGTTTTATTTTTAATGACAGAATCTTTCGTTATGTGGCCACCTATATTTAAAGATGGGTTGCATTTGATATTTTTTTCTAAAAAAGTTGCGGGATTTAAAACTGTATTACAACCAATTTGCGTATCATCTCCTATAATAGAGCCAAGTTTTAGTAGATTCGTTTTTATTTTTTTTAAGTTTAAATAAAAGCTAATTTGATTTTTATCTAATCTAAAATTTGCAAGTTTTACTCCAGCGCCAATATTTACTCTATTTCCTAAAATACTATCTCCAATATATGCAAAGTGCGCAGCAGAGACATTATCTAATAAAATAGAATTTTTAATCTCAGTTGAATGTCCTATTATACAATTAGTTCCTGTTATTACATTTCCTCTAATATATGCTCCGTGTCTTATTTGAGAATTTTTTCCAATAACACAAGGACCTTTAATATGTACATAAGGTTCTATTAAAGTATTTTCACCAATAAAGACAAGATCCGGATTTTCGATATAACAAGTTTTGGGTATTTGAAATTTTTTATTCTTAATCTTATTTTTTAAGTTTTCTTTTTTTAAATAGGAATTTAAATTCTCTAACGGAGTCCAAATCTCGTTTATATTTTCAAAAAGTTCTTTAAATAAAAAACTCTCTATTTCAAAAAAGTTATTTATATCAAAAATCATATCATTTCAAAAGTTTGATTAATCAAGTTTCTATGATAACTCATTTCAAAGTTCAAAAGAAAGAAGATATTATATAAATATTTATCTTCTTATTAAGAGAGTGTGGATTTGTTTAAAAGTCATATGTTTTGTCTACTAAAAACGCATGTTTATAACTTGTCAATTTATTGATCATAACTTGAGTTTTTGAACAATTTTGAAGTTATCAACATACTTATCAACACGTTATTATAAGAGTTTTCAACAAAAACGTTAAAAAAAATCTGGGTGAGAGGATTTGAACCTCCGACCTCTTGCCCCCCAGGCAAGCACGCTAGCCAAGCTGCGCCACACCCAGAAAATTTTCATTAAAAATTTTAACTCTTATATAAGATAGGTGTCAATTATTAGAAAATTTTGTATAATTTTCATTAAAAATTTCAAGGTGTTTAGATGGATGTAAAAGATTTTTTTATGGAAAAGGGCTGGGCAAAGATTTTATCTGAAGAGTTTGCAAAAGAGTATATGAAAAATTTACAAAAGTTTCTGCTATCTGAGATTGAGACTAAACAAACTATATTTCCTTCAAAGGATTTGATTTTCAATGCTTTTTGCTGCACTCCATATGATAATGTAAAGGTCGTTATTGTTGGGCAAGATCCATATCATGGCAGAAATCAAGCCCATGGTTTGTCATTTAGCGTTCCGAAAGAAGTTTTAGCGCCACCATCTTTAAAAAACATATTTAAAGAACAGATCACAGATGTTGGAATCAAAATGCCAGCAACTGGGGATTTAACTTCTTGGACAAAGCAAGGGGTATTGCTTTTAAATGCCACTTTAACAGTTAGAGAATCTGCTCCTAAATCTCATTACGGCAAAGGTTGGGAAGTTTTTACAGATAGAGTAATTGAGATTTTATCAAAAAGTAAAAAACCTATCGTTTTTTTACTTTGGGGAAGGTCTGCAAAAGAAAAGTTATTGAATGTATTTAAAAACATAGAAAATACACACCATTTAATTTTAACAGCAGCGCACCCATCTTTTTATTCGGTAAGTGGATTTTTTGGTTGCAAGCATTTTTCAAAAACTAATGAATTTTTAATTAAAAATAATATCAAACCAATAGATTGGCAAATAGCTTGAAAAGAAAGAAAAAATTAGTATTCTAATTGTTTAAGGTTACTATGAAAACAGCAGCTAAAAGAAGATTTTCTTTTTTTTCTATTTTATTTACATTTTTCGTAGATAATTTAGGATGGTCTATTGTTTTTCCAATTTTTGCACCGCTTTTTTTAGATCCACAAAATGTTATTTTTTCAGCAGACGTTTCTTTTTCAACAAGAACAACTCTTTTAGGGGTGTTTTTAGCGGCATTTCCTTTTGCTCAATTTTTTGGCGCTCCTCTTTTAGGAGAGTTTGCAGATAGATCTGGTCGGAAAAAAGCCTTAGTTTTATCAATAATACTAACATTTGTTGGATATTTAATTAGTGCTTGGAGCATCCATTTACATAATTTAGTTTGGCTTTTTATCGGAAGAATTATAACAGGAATATTCTCTGGGAACTTATCAGTTTGTTTGGCCTCTATTTCAGATCTGTCTTTAACTGAAAAGGCCAAAGCTAAAAATTTTGGATTCTTATCGGTTTTGGCTGGATTTTCATTTATTATTGGTGCTTTTATTGGAGGGAAATTTTCTGATTCAACAATTTCTACTTTATTTACTCCTGCTATACCGCTTGCTATAGCAGCTCTTTTATCATTTATAAATTTTTTCTTTATTGTTTTCGCATTTAAAGAGCCAAAAGACAAAAAACATTATGTGAAATTTGATTTTTTAGAAGGTATACATAACATTCAAAAGGCTTTAAAAGCTAAAAACATTAAAACAATATATATAATATATTTTTTATTTGTTTTTGCTTGGTCTATTGTTTTTCAATTCTCTCCTGTTTTAGTTATCAAAAAGTTTAGTTTTACGAATTCTCAAATAGGAGATTTAGCCGCCTTTATGGGGATTTGTTGGGCGATTGGATCTTGGCCGATAAATAAGCTTTTATCCAAAAGATTTTCTCCTCTTAGAATTTTAGATGTTGCTTTTTTGATTTTTACAGTTTTATGTGGACTAGTTGCTTTTCCAAAAAATATATCTGGCGTGATCTTGATTTTAGGGGCATGTGTGATGATTGGCGGGCTAGCCTGGCCTCTTTGTACAACTGTCATATCAAATAAGGCGCCAGCGAGAATGCAAGGCAAAATCATGGGCATGAGCCAATCTATGCAAGCCTTTGCAATGGCTGTCTCTCCAATTATTGGTGGACTTTTTGATCGGGTTCACATATATTTACCATTTTTAGTAGCATCTTTTGCCAGCTTGATAGCTGGAATTATTTATTTTAGGGCTAAATTTTAAAAATGATTTTTTAATCCTGTAAGGAGAAAGTTATCCAATGACAAAAGTCGTAGCAAATGAAAAAGAAAAGATCGCAACTGAAAAAAAACCTTTAAAAGATGTTCTTGCTACTTATTTAGAAAAAAAAGGGCAAGAAAAATCGATAAAAAAGATAAAGCAGGATTTTTCAGAGTTAAAATTGAACTTTAAAGAAACAAAAACGACCTTTGAGACTTTGATAGAAATCCAAAAAAAATTAAAATTAGCTTATAACAAAACAAGCGTAACAAAAAATGGCGACAAAAAAACAAAAAAAAATAATTAAAACTTTTTTTATATTTCTTATTATCTCATCTTTAGTAGCTCTTAGATATTTTTATGTTAAAAGCTCTAAGCCTCAAAAAATTTATGGATCTATCTCTTCAAAAAACATAGATATTAAAGCTTTAGATAGTCAAAAAATATCAAAAATATATTTCAAAGAGAAAGATATTATAAAAAAAAATGATGTGCTCATTGAGTTTGATCTATCTGATATCAAAGCAAAAATTCAGCATATAAAAGCTAAAATTGGTTATGAAAATGAAAAGTTAACGCTATTAAAATTTGAAGAAGAAAGCACGTTAGAAAAATATTTGAATTCAAAAAAGGATGATATAGTTGATGTAAAAGAAGTTAATTCTAATCTAAAAAAGTTAGAAAAAAACCAGCTTCTATATAAACTGCAAAAAGCTAAAATTGATCTTTTACAATCAGAATTATCTCAAGTTAAAAATGAAAAGAAAAAAGCTTTTATTTATAGTCCTGTAGATGGTCAAATTTTAGAAAATTTTGTTTACGTTGGAAAACCTACATATCCAAAAGAAAAATTACTTTCAATATCTGATGAAAAAAGCGCTTCTTTAAATGTAAAAGTTAGAAAAAAAGCTCTTCAAAAGTTTAAAATAAATGATGAATTTAATATTGCAATTGCAGACATTTCTGGCACTACATTTCAAGGCAAAATTTTTGATATAATAGAGGACAAAGAAAATTTTTCTGAGTCAACTCTAAAATTATCGATAAATCAAATAAAAAAATCCCCTGATGAAAAAACATATCACCTCACCTCGGGTATGAGAGCTAATATCGAAAATGAATGAAACTGAAAAAATGCTTTTCGATTCTATAAATTCACTTTTCGAAAACATTTCATTAAAAGAGCTAAAATTTATAAATTTAGAACTTTCTAAAAAATATAAAAAACAAAAACAAAAAACTTTTGCATCAGATAAAGAAAGATTAGCTTACATTGCATCTAGGATGCCAGCTACTTTCAAAGCTATAGAGTATTCTTTAAATGAAATAATAAATATTTCTCCAAGTATTAAAATTAAAACAGTTTTAGATCTAGGGGCAGGTCCAGGAACTTCTCTTTGGGCTTTACTATCGGTTTTTAATCTACAAAATGAAGAGATAAAAACTAGCTTATCAAACATTTGTTTGGTTGAAAAAGATGAAAAAATGATTTTTTATGCAAAAAAGCTTTTAGAAAATTTTAATAAAATATCAAAAAAAATAACTTTTGAAAAAAAAGATATCTTAAAAATAAAAAATTATGATTTTGATCTTGTAATGCTTTCATATGTTGCAAATGAGCTAAAAAACTATCAAATTGATAAAATTATAAATAGATGGTTTTTCTCAAAATCTAAAATAATCGTATTTGTTGAGCCTGGAACAAAATATGGTTTTACAAATATTAAATATATTCGAGATAAGCTAATTAAAAAAGGATGTAATATCATAGCTCCTTGTCCAAATACTTTGAAATGTCCAATGCCAAAAAATGATTGGTGTCATTTTTATGTAAGGGTTAAAAGATCAAAAATTCATAAATATATAAAAGGTGGATCTTTAGGTTATGAAGATGAAAAATTTTCATATGTCATTGCAACAAAAGAAAATGTAAAAAATCCAAAAGCTAGAATTTTAAGGTTTGTAAAAAAAACTAAACAAGAGATTCATTTTACTCTTTGCAAAGATGGGAAAGTTTTAATAGAAAAAGTTTTAAGAAAAGATAAAAAAAGATATAAAATGGTAAAAAAACTAAATTGGGGAGATGTTTTTGATGTTTAAAGGATCTATGGCAGCATTAGCTACCCCTTTTAATGAAGACGGCTCTTTGGATGAGAAATCCTTAATAGATCTAATTAATTGGCATGTAGAAGCTAAAACTGATGCTATAGTATTAACTGGCACCACAGGAGAGTCTCCTACTCTTTTGGATGATGAAAAATTTAGAATTTTTGAAATAGCTGTTAAGCTAGCTAAGGGCAAAACAAAAATAATCGCAGGAACGGGAACTTATTCAACTCAAAAATCTGTATTTCTAACTAGAAAAGCAAAAGAAATAGGTGTAGATGGAGCTTTAGTTGTTATTCCTTATTATAATAAACCCCCAATTGAAGGGCTGATAAAACATTTTGAAGAAATTGCAAAAGAAAATCTTCCAATAATTTTATATCATCATCCTGGTAGAACAGGAACTAAACTATCTATAGATTCATTTATAAAGCTTCAAAAAATTAAAAACATTGTAGCTATTAAAGAAGCCTCCGGCGGTTTAGATATTGCTAAAGAGTTAATAAAAAAAACCAGGTTTGATGTTCTTAGTGGTGATGATCCATTGATTATAGATATGATAAAATTAGGAGCTAAAGGAGGCATTTCTGTAGTAGCAAATGTTATTCCAAAAGAATTTAAACTGATAAACGATCTTTGTTTAAAGGGTGAATTTGAAAAAGCTCAAAAAATTTATGATGAGCATAAAAATTTTATAGATTCTATGTTTTTAGAAACCAATCCGATCTGCGTTAAATATGCTCTTAGTTTAATAGATAAATGTAAAGCCCACATGAGACTTCCTTTGGTAGAGCCTAAAAAAATTAATACTGAGATTATTGAAAAAAATATAAAACAGTTATTTTCAAAGAAAGAGTTTTTATTTAATAAATAATATTATCTTACTCATATGGCTTAAATTTAGATAATTCTTCATACACAATTTCATCTATATGGTCTTGGTCATCTTTCTTAAATTCAGATAAATTCGCATACACAATTTCATCTATATGGTCTTGGTCATCTGGCTTAAATTTAGATAATTCTTCATACACAATTTCATCTGTATCGCTATTCTCATTAGATATTTTTAATGATGGAGGGGTTAGAGTAAACAAGCCACCAAAGTTTATATAATTATTTGATTGAGGAGGAACTTTAGAAGGAAGTT
>JAAKFE010000023.1 GCA_011065175.1 Candidatus Anoxychlamydiales bacterium | reverse complement strand
ATTAAACCCAAGATCTACGATTGGAACTATAACAGAAATTTATGATCATTTAAGAGTTTTATATTCACATCTAGGAATCGCATACTCGCCTGAGACAAATAAAGAATTAAAAACAATAAGCACAGAGTATGTAGCGAATAAAATTCTAACATATAAAGAAGGAGATAAAATTCAAATTTTAGCCCCACTTTATTTAAAACCAACCCAAAGTTTTGAAGATCTTATAGAAGAGCTTTCAAAACAAGGTTTTTTAAGAGTAAGGGTAAATAAAAAATATTTTGCATTCGATGAAAAAATCCCATTCGATAAAACCTTTAAAAATGAGATTTTATTAGTTGTAGATAGATTAAAAATTTCAAAAAAAATACACCTTAGACTTTTAGAAGCAATAAATATTACTTCTAAAATTTCTGATAATAAAATTATTATCGCTTTTGAAAAAGAAGATCTCTTTTTTAATCTCGCTTTTGTAGATGAAAAAACAGGAAAGTCTTATTCAAAAATTACACCTAAGAGTTTTTCATTTAACTCACAAGATGGGATGTGTCTAGATTGTCAGGGTCTCGGTTACTTATATGGCATGGATGTTTTATCTGAAGAAAAATTATCAAAAGCAAGTATTTTAGATATAGCCTATATCTTTTTTGAAGATAGTGAGATCGATTTTTTAGTAAAATACTTTAATTTTTTAAATATCGATGTAGACACCAAAATGAAAGATCTTAAAGATCAAGATCTAAACATCTTTTTAAACGGCTCAAAAAAAGAATTTAAACAAAAAAATACTTCCTTTATTTGGAAAGGACTAAATAATACCTTAGCAGAATTAGCAAAACATTCATCAAAAAATCTAAAAGAGTATTTAGTTCCTCTAATGGAAAAAACAACTTGCACATCGTGCGAAGGTAAAAGATTAAATCCATTATCAAGAAATGTAAAAATTAAAAATTTATCAATCACAGATTTTTGTGCTCTTTCTATTGAAAAAGCCTACTCTTTTATTAGCTCTATAAATCTAACTGACATTGAGAAAAAGATTTTAAACGACATCTTAAATACTATTTACCAAAACTTAAAATTTTTAATAGAAATTGGGCTTGGTTATTTATCTTTAGATCGATCAGCGCCAACCCTTAGCGGTGGTGAATATCAAAGAACTAGATTAGCTACCCAGCTCGGATCATATTTAACCTCTTGCATCTACATATTAGATGAACCAACAATCGGACTTCATCCTCACAATAGTTATTTATTAATAAATGCTCTAAAAAAGCTAAAAGATTTAGGAAACACACTAATTTTAGTGGAGCACGATGAGATGATAATAAAAGAGGCAGATTATATCTTTGATTTTGGCCCAAAAGCAGGGATTCATGGTGGTAAAATTATTGCCAAAGGAACATATAGTGAGATAAAAAAAGATCCTAAATCTTTAACTGGAAAGTATCTATCTCATAAAAAGAAAATACCCTTGCCTATAAAAAGAAGAGATATTGCAAAAAAGGATCTAAAAATAAAACAGGCAAGACTTCATAACTTAAAAAATATCGATGTATCTTTTCCTCTAAATGCAATGAGTGTTGTTACAGGAGTCTCTGGCTCGGGAAAATCCACTTTAATTAATGACATCTTAAAAAAAGCAGCTTTTCTTGGAATCCTTCAAAAAAAAGATAAAATTACTCTACCTTTTGCAAAAGTAAGTGGGCTAGAAAATTTTAATAAAGTGATTTCATTAGATCAAAGTCCTATCCATCAATCTCCTAGATCGGATGTTTTAACGTATTCTGATATCCACCCACTTATAAGATCAATTTACTCAAATCTTTTACTTGCTAAAACCAAAGGATTAAAGCCTCGTCATTTTAGTTATAACCATATCTCAGGTATGTGCAGAACATGTTGGGGGCTTGGTTATAAAAAAGTTCAACTTCAATTTCTACCCCCTATTACTACTATCTGTGATAGTTGCAATGGCTTTAAACTAAACCCGATCTCTTTAGAAGTAAAATATAAAAACAAACACATAGGTCATTTATTAGATCTAACAATTTTTGAAGCAAAAGAATTTTTTGAAGCTTTTTCAAAGATTACAAAAAAGTTAGATTATTTAATTGAAGTAGGCCTTGGATATCTAAAGCTCGGTCAAGGATTAACCACTTTATCTGGAGGAGAAGTTCAAAGACTTAAACTTGCAAAAGAACTCTCTAAAAAAAGATCCAATAAAACTCTTTATTTACTCGATGAACCAACTATAGGACTTCATTTTGTAGATATAGAAAAACTCCTTAAAATTTTCCACTCCCTAGTAGATAAAAAAAATACTCTCATCATTATAGAGCATAATTTAGATATAATAAAAAATGCTGACTACATTTTAGATATTGGAAAAGATGCAGGAGAAAAAGGAGGAGAGATTATAGCGGATGGTTCTGTAAGTGAAATTATAAAAAACAAAAACTCTTACACCGCAAAATATTTAAAACCTTACTTGTGAACTACTCTCCCCTAAAGAAGCGGGATTGCGCGAGCTATTTGTTCAAAATAGCCTTTACTGCCTAGCATGCAATATCTTGTTTTTAATATAATTAAAAGAAAAAAGAACAAAAAACCTAGCAAAAAACAATAAATATTAAAATTAGTTAATTATTCTTTGATTTTTATATTTTTTTTTCTATAGACTAAAGTTAAGAGAAGTAAAATATTTAGGAGTTTTATATATGGCGCAACCCATCATGAGCAAGAAAAAAGCACAGAGCCTTTCTTTTGCATTATTTTTAATTGGTTTAGCAATCATCACTTACTTTAAGTATTGGTGGCCAGGAATAATGTTAACTGTTGGTATGCCAATTGCTCTAAAGCAATATCTAATTGGCAAAAGATTTGATATGGCCATATCATTAATTGTCTTTTTAGGAGCTTTTATTACTGTTCAATTCGACATCAAATGGGAAATAGTACTACCTGTTTTATTTACAATCGGTGGTCTTTATGTATTTTTTAGAGAGTTTTTTGGCCCAAAAGATATAACTGAAACAGATATTGAAGAGAACAAAAACAAAGAGATTGAAGAAGAAAAAGAAGAAGAAGAAAAAGAAAAGCATTAATACATATGCATCACATCTTTTACTTCTTTTAAAGTTTTAGCTGCAACAATTTTAGCATCTTTAGAACCACTATAGATAAGATCCAAAACATGTTTTGGATCTTTTTCATACTCTTTTCTTTTCTCTCTAATTGGAGTTAAAAAGCTATCTAAAACTTCTAGTAGTCTTTTTTTACAAACTACATCGCCAAGCCCCCCTTTTGAATAGTGATCTTTCATTTCTTGAACTTTTTGTTTATCAGGATCGAAAGCATCTAGATATGTAAAAACGGGATTACCTTCAACTTTTCCAGGATCTTCAATTTTTAAATGTGTAGGATCGGTATACATCGACATCACTTTTTTCTTTAAAACATCTATTTCATCTTTTAGATAGATAGCATTTTTAAGAGTTTTACTCATTTTTGCATTTCCATCAATCCCTGGAAGTCTCGCTATTTGAGGAACTACACCTTTAGCTTCAACTAAAACATTTGCTTTATAGATACGATTGAATTTTCTAACTATTTCATTTGTTTGTTCAATCATAGGCAGTTGATCATCTCCCACTGGAACCAAATCAGCTTTAAAGGCAGTTATATCTGCAGCTTGAGAGACCGGATAAATCATAAATCCAGCAGGAACACTATCTTGAAAGTTTTTTTGTTTTATCTCTTGTTTGACTGTAGGGTTATGTTTCAATCTATTCCAAGTAACTAAATTTAAATAGTACATGGTAAGTTCTGAAATCTCTGGTATTAAAGACTGCAAAAATATAGTTGTTTTTTTTGGATCAATTCCAACAGCTAAATAATCAAAAGCAACTTCTAGAATATTTTTTTTTATAAGTTCAGGCTCTGAGGCATGATCGGTTAAAGCTTGCATATCTGCTATCATTACAAACTGAGTGCATTCATCTTGCATTTTTACTCTATTTACTAAAGAACCAACAAAATGACCTAAATGTAAAGGTCCAGTGGGTCTATCCCCTGTTAGAATTACTTTTTTTTGAGTCATTTTTTTTCCAAGCTTTGTTAAATAGCCATCATAGAAAAAACTATATTTTAATTAAATTCATTTGAACTCAATTTACCTATTTTTAAAGTTTTGTAAATTTAAATCTTCTAACAGCCCTAGGAATATCAATTCCATTTAAAGCTACCAAAACACTTCCTCCATTTCTATCAAAAGCAGAATAAGCATATATTCCGGAACCAGAAGTTGTTATAGATGGAGCAGCAAGAGAATTTTCTCCTTGAGGGGAAACTCTTTGAGCTAGCGTAAAGCTTAAACCAAAATCAAAAGATCGACTAGATTCTTGTATAAAATTACTTGCATCATTCCAAATTGCATAAACATACCGTCCTAGATCATCAGTCGTAATATCTGTGTCAGAAGGATTAGTAGCTGAAATCGAATCGGCACTTTCAAAAGTTTCTCCATTGTTAATAGACCTTCTAATTTGAACAAACACTCCTTCAGCTCCTGTTTGAGCCCAAATTACATAAACATACTTTCCTGTTTTATCTGTTACAACTTTAGGTGTTTGTGATACTACTGCAGCAGTAGTTGATGAAAGAGTTTTTTCAAATGTCCAAGTAGCGCCAAAATCATTTGATCTAGAAATTTGGACTATAGTAGTTCCTCCTCCGATAGATTTTTGCCATACAGCATAAACATTTTTTCCTTGCCCATCTGTTGCAAGATCTAAATTACTTGCGTTAAAATCGCTTTGAGACAATTCTGGTATATTCACAAACGAAGTCCAAGTAACTCCAAAATCATTCGAGCTAGATGCTTGAACTTGATTTATCGTTGCAGGAGCTTTTAATCCTGACCATATTGCATGCACATACTGACCTCTATCAGAAGTAACAATTTTAGGAAGAGTTGTTACTATCGAAGTTGTATCAGATAAAGTAGTAGCAGATGCCGCTGCAGGAAAGTTTTCACCAAAATCAATTGAACGGGAAAATTGAACAACATTGCCCGTTGAATAAATCCAAATAGCATAAACATATTTGCCTGTACTATCAGTAGCAATATTAGGTAATGTTGAAGTCGCTAAAGATAAAGTTATTTGAGAGCCTCCCAGAGTCCAATTTTCACCAAAATCAATTGAACGTGAAAATAATATAAAATTACTTGAAAAATTTCTATAAACAACATAAGCATATTGCCCAGTATCATTTGTTGCTATTTGAGGAAATCCCGAGACTGAACCAAGCGCAATAGCTGAACTCCAATTATTTCCAAAATTATTGGAGCTAGATGTAAAAACAAACGGAGCGCCATCTTCCCATACGACATGTACATTGTCTCCTATTGCACTTGTTACAATTTCCGGATTATCATTAAAACTTCCGGTTCCTACATCTTGAGCCGGTAATTGCCACGTTAAATCTGCAAAAATATGAGGCATAAATAATAAATTCATAAAAACTAAATAGACGAGATTTTTCATCTGAAAAAGTTTTAATATTTGATTAATGTAAATATTTAGTGTTTTATTTAAACTATTCATTATATGTTCCTCATTTTAATTTGATATTATAATTGAACTTGTCCAAGAAGCTCCATAATAAGCACTAGTAGCAAGTTCTATAACATTTTTTGTGCCATCTGATCTTGCCCAAATTGCAAAAGTATTCATTCCAGGAAAGCTTGTTATTATTTGAGGATTTTTCGCATCTTGCAAAGAAGCGGATAAATCTATTGGCGTTTTCCAAAGCTTTCCATAATCATTTGAATAAGATAGTTGAATAATATCATTTTCTCCATTTGATCTTGCCCATAGAACATAAATATTTTGACCATAAGCATCGGTAGTTATTTGAACATCTTTTGCATTTTGATCAGGTAGAGATAAATCTTTTGGCGTTTTCCAAGTCGCTCCTGAATCATCTGTTCTAGATACTTGAGCAATATTATTTTCTCCATTTGATCTTATCCAAGCAATATACGCAAACCTACCAGAGACATCTGATACTATTTTCGGATCTTTAGCATTTTGTCCAGATGCGGATACATCTATTACATTTGACCAAGTTGATGCATTGTCGGTTGAACTTCTACATTGCACTATATCATTAGTGCCATTGGATCTTACCCAAATAGCATGAATAGCAAGATCTTTTGATATAATATCAGGTGTTTTTGCATTTTGCGCAGCATCTGATAAATCTACCACTGAATCCCATGTGTTACCTCGATCTGATGAATGGCTAAATTGAATAACATTTGCTCTTTGCCATATAGCACATACACATCCATATGAAGAAATTGTGCAAACTTTTGGATTTGAAGCATTTTGACCTATAGAAGAGAGATCTACAGGACTTGAAAAATTACTACCAAAATATGGAGAAGAAGTAAATTGAATGATATCATTTGTACCATTAGATCTTGACCATATGGCATATGTATATCTACCTAAATCATCTGTAGCAAATTCAGGATTTGAAGCATCTTGGCCATCAGCTGATAAGTTTACAGGAGTAAGCCAACTAGAAAAACGGTTTTTAGAAGCATCAAATTGAATAATATCATTTGTTCCATTTGATCTAGTCCAAAGATTGTAAATATATACTTGTCTATTACAATCTACAATTTTAGGATTCAAAGCGGTTTGTCCTGAGGCGGATAAAGGGCTAGGAATAGACCAGCTACTTCCGAAATCAGAAGAAAAAGCTGCTTGTATGATGTCATTTGTTCCGTTATTTTTTGCCCAAGTTGCAAAAACATATGGACCATAGCCGTGGATTGTTACTTGAGGATTTTTTGCATCTTCTAAAGATTCTGCATGAGAGATGAAAAAAGCGCCTAACATTATACCAAAAAAAACTATCTGCCTTAGTCTTAAAATCATAAAAAACCTCTTTAAATAAAATTTTTGAATAAATATTAAAAAAAAAAATATTAAACAGCAATGCTCTTTATTGAAATTAAAAGTAAGAATTTTATTTTAAAGTAAAATTTTTACTTGGCAAAATACGATGCACTAGCAATAGCTTCACAAATGCAATTTATTGTAAAATAATTAAAAAAATATTTATATAGCCTTTCTATTTTATTATTTTATTTAAATGTTAAATAATATATTATTTAATTAATTAATTTATTATAAATAAGGTTTTTTTAAAAATTTGCTTGACAGATGGCGATTTTTAACCTAAACCTTTTTTAGGTTTTTTATGGATAATAGATACAAAATAAAAAAAAGAATAGCTAAAGGCGGAATGGGAGAGGTCTTTTTGGCATATGATACTGTTGCCAAAAGAGATGTCGCCTTAAAAAAGATAAGAGAAGATTTAGCTAAAAAAGATGTAGTTATAAAAAGATTTTTAAGAGAAGCGAAAATTGCATCTACTTTATCTCATCCCTCTATCGTTCCCATATATGATATTCATTTAAAAGAGCCTTATTTTTATACAATGCCATTTGTTGAGGGTAAAACCCTAAAAGAGATCATCAAAGAGGCTACATTAGATGAAAAGCACATTATTGGAAATTCTATTCAAAGTTTAGTTCGAATATTTCTTAACGTTTGCGAAGCTACCGCATATATACATTCAAAAAATATTTTACACAGGGATTTGAAACCAGACAATATTATTATTGGAAAATATGGAGAAGTATTAATCTTAGATTGGGGCATTGCAAAATTTTTAGATGAAAAAGAAATTGATAAAGATTTAGATATTAAAGCTGAAGATTTAGAGTTAACAATGGCAGGAAAAGTAGCAGGAACCTTATCTTATATGGCGCCTAAAAGAGCGCTGGGTTATAGGGCTACAAATCTTACAGACATTTATTCATTAGGAGCAATTTTATATCATCTTTTAACTCTAGAAATGCCATTTAAAAGAAGGGATTTAAAAATCTTTAGAAAAACACATAAGTTAGAAAAAATATTAGAGCCTATAGAAAAAGCTCCAAAAAGAGATATCCCAAAAAGTTTAAATGATATCGCTATGAAATGTTTAGCTGAAGAAAAATTTAGATATCAAAATATGCAAGAATTAATTGATGATCTAAAAAATTATATAGAAGGAAAACCGGAATGGATATTAACGGCTAATTTAGATTTAAAAAATGTAAGTGATTGGCAATTTGAAGAAAACATTTTACTTACAGAAAACATAGCGATTTCAAAAAAGGTAGATTTTGCTCATTGGGTAACTCTTATGGTATCAAAATTATCTTTTTCATCTAATATAAAAATCGAAGCTGATATATCTTTTAAAAAATTTTCAAAAGGGCTTGGCTTATTTTTAAACATTTTAAAAAATCAAAATAGTTTTCAATTAGATGAAGGATATAAACTCTGGTTAAATCCAGAAAAAAAAGAGTCGGAAATCTCAAGGTCAAATGTTTTAATTTTCAATGATAAATTAAATTTAAAACCGAATGTTTTTTATCATTTAGAAATAGAGAAAGTCGATGATAAATTAAATGTATATATAGATAAAAAACTGATATTTTCACATATCAATCATCTGCCAATTAGAGGCAATTATTTTGCTCTAGCTTATGAAGATAATTCTTTTTCAATTAAAGACTTAAAAATTTACACATCTACTTATAATGTGATGGTAAACTGTTTAGCTATTGCTGATGCTTTTTTTGCAAAAGAAGACTATGATACCGCAATTAAAGAATATGAAAAAATTACTTTTTCATTTCCATCTAGAAAAGAAGGCTTAGAAGCAATTTTTAGATCTGGTATATCTTATTTAGAAAAAGCTAAAAAACTAAAATCAAATCAAAGACAAAAATATTTAGATCTAGCAATGATAGAGTTTGAAAAGCTTCACTTTTCTACATTTGAGCCTTTAGAATATCTTGGAAAATCTTTAGTTTACTTAGAGAAAAAAGATTTTATAGAAGAAGCAAAATGTTTAGAGCTAATGATCCGAAAATTTTCAAGGCATCATCAAAGCCCAATTCTTTTTCAATATATTATCTATAGAATGCATCAAAGCTCACATCAAAATAGAGAAGCTGCTTTTCGAATAGCTTTAATTGGATTAAGATTTATTCCAAATCTACTAGATAACCTCGGGTCTAAAAAGTTTTTAGATAGACTTGAAAACAATTTAGAAAACATTTATTTTTTTGAAAAATCCGATGATTTAATTCATTATTTGAGTATAAAGCTATCTTACATTTTAAATAACAAAAGCGCTCTTTTAGAAATTTTAAATATCCAAGATTTAGATAAAGCAAATATAGAAAATATAATTTTTTCCCTTATAGAATTAGAAGAAATTGAAAAAGCAAATGAACTTCTTAAACAAAAAAAAGAAATTTTAGATAAAACCTCATACAAACTTTTACTTTTATGTTTTCATCATTCATTTGAAAAAGCATTAGATGAACTATTTAAACAAATCCACAAAAAACCTTCAGTAAAAGAGAGTAGAGTATTAATATATCTAGTTGAGAAAATCTTAGATGAAAAAAAATATGAAAAAGTAATAAAAGTATTCGAATCAATAAAAAAACTAACTCTAGCATATGATTTAAAAATCTTACTAGATTCATTTCTTACAAAAGCATATCTCATTGAAAATAAAACAAAGCTAGCTTCTAAAATATTTAATAAATATAAACTCGAAAAAATCTCAGATGAAAAATCCCCTCTTCATTTTTTATATGGACTTTGGCTTTATAAAAATGAAAGCAAAGAAATCTCTTCATCTTATTTTTCAAATATTTTAGAGATTCAACATCCTTCCTCTTTTGCCATTTCATCTCATCTCATCTCAAACAAAAACAAAGATTTTTTATTAAAAAAGGCTTTTTATTTTGAAAAGAGAAGGCTTTTAAAAGACCTTCTCTTGTATAGCTTAGTACTAAATGATAAAAAGATTTTAAAAATCTCTCAAAAAATCCTAATTAACTAGTAACTGGCACTGCGTTTGGATCAACTACTGGTAGAGGAGTCGAAGCTGTATCTACTTTTTTAGCATCTTCTTTTCTATTTTTAATATAGTAAGATGCAAATGAAGAGATAATAGCAGAAGAAGAAGCAATTGTTAATGCTGCAATATTTAAAACAAACCCAAACCAACCACTTGTAAATAATATTACACCTAAAGCAAAAAATGAGATATCTTTCGCTAAATTACACATTGTAATTTTTCTTTGTTTTAATTCTTCTGGTTCATTTGGGTGTGGTTTTTTTAGCTTTTGAATATCTTTATAAGATCGAGTTGCAAAGCTAAGCATAAGAGTTATACCACTCAGCGACATAACCCAAGAAGATGCATAAGCACTTAAAGATAAAACTCCAGTAGTAGATAGCCATGCAGTTGACTCTGCAACGCTATTTGCAGTATCAGATGCTAATACTAATTTCTTTATTTTCTTTGTTACGACTTTTTTTCCATTAAAATGATTTCTAATAGCATTCAAACTTGCAAGAAAATCAGCCATTGCAAAAATATCAGCTGCTCTTGTAAAATTTTTAAGTCCCTTGCTAATTGCTCTAGTCTCTTTTCCAATTAAATGTTTATTACCAAAAAAAATATTATTTAACGCTCTAAATAAATCTCTTGGTTTTTCAGTAAAATAGTTAAAAAATAAATCTATACTATCATTTTTTTTATCTACTGGTGTACTCATATATAACTCCTAGCTTACGGTGAACTTAAAATTGTACGGATTTTACAAAATAGACAATAAAAAAACAAAGTTTTTTTTATTTAATTTTTTGATTAGAACACTATTCAATAAAAATATTTGTTTTTATATTTTTTTTGTCTGTTATTTTTATTGTTTTAAATAAAAAAAATACAATCCACTATTAATAAAAATAAATTTATTAAAATTAATTATTTTTCCAAGTAAAAATTTTAATTAAGTAGCAATAATTTCTTGAAAGGACAAAATTTAAAATATAGATTCTTCTCTTTTCCTTTTTTTAGCACTAGAATTTTCAAGTGTAGGCGAATGCGAAAAAGCGCTTAGATGAGGCTCCAATAAGAATGGGCTAGGAGTAGCGTGCAAAATAGAATCACAAAAAGAGGTAGAACTTGGATTAGTAGAAGCTCTAACGGATATTAATGATGCAAAAAGTTCATCATTGCGAAAACCAGATCCAGATGAAGAAGAAGCGCTAGATAATGAAGATGGTTGCGTAAATGGTGAAAAAGATGTCGATGATGAAGATTTTTCAACTGGAGGTAATTGTGAATAAGGTTGAAAAGCAGAAGATGAAGATTCATGCGCTGAAGGCTCTTTAGGAGGCAGTGCATCAAAGGAATCTTCTCTTCTATCAATTGCAAAATCTTCAACCCTTATTCTTTGAATAATCCTTCTATTCAAAGAATATTTATAATTTCTTTGCGATTGGGTTAATGATGCATTCGAACGATTCCAAATTTGAAGATAAAAAGCTTTAGCTTTTTCATTTAAAATACCTTTTGTAAATGCATACTCAATTAATTTAGGACCAGCTGTTCTATTAGAGTTTTCTTTAAGTTTTAAAAAAGCAGCTTTTGCGGATAAAATAATTGAATACAGCAATTGATTATTTAAATTTTCTTTATAATCTGCTTGAGCTGAAGTTAGATTTCTTTTTAGCCTTACATCTTTATAAAACTCCGCATTGGCTTCGGTAAAAACGCTTTTTTTTAAAGCATAATCTATTAACTCTTCATTCGCAGAAACCAAAGGATCTTTAAGTATTCTATTGCATGCTTGAAAGATCTTCGCTGCTACCCCTAATACCTCATGACCAGGATCATCTCTATCAAATCTTAAAATACAATGATTTCCAACAATAGTTCTAGCTGAGGTTTGTGTATTTATAATATGGCAGAGCTCTCTTATAGGGGCATGTCCACACAGACAAGTTTCAGACTCTTCACCTGGATCTAATTTTTCTATGTAATCTAGCTCCCATTCTCTAATAGCTACTCCCCATGTTTTAGCATGGCTAAGTGATATTATCTCAGATGGGAGCCTCCATGTAGTTACCATAAATTTACCTTCTTTAAAAAACTTAGGATAATTAAATAGAATCAAAAAAAAAAAATCAATTAAAAATAAAAAAATCTAGAACTAAACAAAATATTTTTTTTATTTTCATTTTTTTGACTTTCATATAATTTTTTGCTAAATTATAGATATTAAATTTTACAAAAATATCTATATGCAAGATCTAAATAAGAGCTACGACCCTAAAATAGTTGAAGACAGAATCTACTCTTTTTGGGAAAAAAATTCATTTTTTAAAGCTGATGCTAAATCGAAGAAAAAACCTTTTTCTATAGTTATCCCTCCTCCGAATATAACAGGCGTCCTACATATGGGACATGCTCTGGTAGATACCCTGCAAGATATATTGATTAGATATAAAAGGATGTCAGGCTTTGAAGCGCTGTGGGTTCCTGGAACAGATCATGCTGGAATTTCCACACAAAGTGTTGTTGAAAAATTTTTAATTGCAAAACATAAAAAAAGAAGAAAAGATTTTACAAGAGAAGAGTTTTTATCGCACGTTTGGAAATGGAAAGAAGAAAAAGAAAAAAACATTCTAAATCAGCTAAAAAAGCTAGGTTGCTCTTGTGATTGGCAAAGACTTCGTTTTACTATGGATGAAAAAAGCAATAGTGCAGTTAGAACTATCTTTAAAAAGATGTTTGATGAAAAACTTATCTATAGAGGCGATTATTTAGTAAATTATGATCCAATAACTCAAACAGCATTAGCTGATGATGAAGTTGAATATGAAGAAAAAGATTCCTATCTTTGGCATTTTAAATATCCTTTAAAAAACAAAAAAGGATTTATTACAGTTGCAACTACTAGGCCAGAGACAATGCTAGGAGATACAGCTGTTGCAATTTCTAATAAAGATCCAAGATATTTCTCTTATGCAAATGATACTGTAATACTACCATTAGTAAACCGAGAAATTCCGATAATAGAAGATAGATTTGTAGATCCTAAATTTGGAACTGGAGCTGTAAAAATAACACCTGCCCATGATTTTAATGATTACGATGTTGCAATTAGGCATTCTCTTCCAATAATAAATATCATGACTAAAGATGGAAAAATTAATGAAAACGGCAAACAATTTTTTGGTCTTAGCATGCAAAAAGCAAGAATAGCTGTTGTAGAAGAGATGAAAAAGCTAAATCTTTTAGAAAAAGTTGAGCCCTATAAGCTAAAAGTTGGGGTATCTTATCGTTCTAAAGCTAAAATTGAGCCATATCTATCTAAGCAGTGGTTTATTAAAATGAGTCCCTTTAAAAACAAACTTATGTCAGCTGTTAAAGAAAAGAGAATAAAACTAATCCCAAAACATTGGGAAAGCACATATTTTCATTGGATCGAAAATCTTAGAGATTGGTGTATATCTAGACAACTTTGGTGGGGACATCAAATCCCTATTTGGTATAGAATAGACGACCCCGATGTTATGATTTGCTACGATAAAGAAGGAATTCCTCCTGAAGTAGAAAAAGAAAAAGATAAATGGGTCCAAGATGAAGATGTATTAGATACTTGGTTTTCATCAGCGCTTTGGCCATTTTCTTCTCTTGGCTGGCCAAAAATAACTGATGATCTAAAAACTTTTTATCCAACCTCAATATTAATAACCGGTCATGACATATTATTTTTCTGGGTAGCTAGAATGATTATGATGGGCGAATATGTAATGAAAGATGTTCCGTTTTATGAAACTTTTATTCATGGCTTAATTTATGGAAAATCCTATTTTAAAAAAGATGAAGATGGCTCAATTACCTATCTTCCATATGAAGATAAAGTAAAGTATGATTTAGGCGAAAAAATCCCAAAAAATATTTTGTCTAAATGGGAAAAAATGTCGAAAACTAAAGGTAACGTTATAGATCCTTTAGAGATAATAGCTGAATATGGTACAGATGCTATGAGAATAGCACTCACATCTTCTGCTACATATGCAAGGCAAATTGATTTAGATAGAAGAAAATTTGATGAATTCAAAAATTTTGCGAATAAACTTTGGAATGCAACTAGATTTATTTTTCAAAACCTAGAAAAAAATGAAGAAAAAAAATTATCTGCATTAACAAAAGATGCCATTGAAAAAGGTTTAGAGTTAGATAAACTATCAATAGAAGATAAATGGATTTTATCTAGATTAAATCAAACAATAAAAAGTGAGATAGATTTTTTAGATAACAAACACTTTGATAAAGCGGCAATACTTCCTTATCAATTTTTCTGGGATGATTTTTGTGCATACTATTTAGAAATGACAAAACCCTATCTTTTTGGAAAAGCAAAAAAAGACTTAAGAGAAAACAAACAAAAAATTTTACTTTTTGTTCTTTTAACATCAATAAGATTGATGCACCCTATTGCTCCATTTATTACTGAAGAGATTTTTTCAATTATAAAAGAAAAATACCCCAACTTAAAACTTTTAGAAAATCAAGATTTTTACACTAAAGATTTTATTGAAGCTTTGTCCAAAAAAGCATGCATTGTATCTACCTATCCAAAACCTATTTCTAAAATAGATGAAAAAGCTATTGAAAATTTTGAGTTTTTAAAAGAGATTTTGCATCTCATAAGAAATATTCGTTCTGAAATGAATATACCCCTTGGGCAAAAAACAGATCTTTTTGTTATTTTTGAAAAACAACACAATCTAATCGATCTTATAAAAGAAAATGAACATATTTTAACTCCTCTTGCCAAAGTAGAAAACATAAACTATACATCTAATCAAAAAGATTTACCAAATGGATCTATTTCAATTTGCAAATCTTTAAAGTTATTAATTCCCATTCCAAAAGATTTAATAAAAAAAGAAATGAGTAGACTAGAAAAAGAAAAAGTAAAACTTGAATCTAAAATTGAATCTTCTAATAAAAGACTAAATAACAAAACCTTTTTAGAAAAAGCTCCTCAAGAGGTTGTAGACAGTTTAAAAAAATCGAATGATCTAGATTTAATAAAATTAAAAGAAATCGATCAAAAACTCAGCTCGTATAGCTAAAATCTACTTAGATAATTTTTATATAAAAATAATTTTAATAAATTTATTTGTAGATACTTTCAAATAAAAGAGTTATATTTTTATTTTTTTTATCAAAAACAACAAAAACGAGGTAAAAATATGGCTAGTGCAATATCAGAAAAACTATCAAAGGTTCCTTATAAAGTAGCTCCAATAGCTTATGCTTCAATACTTGCAATAAATTATCTCTCGGGAGGTGAAATGACAATGTTAAAATTATCTTCTCTAGCTGTTATTATAGGAGGTTTTGCTGGCAGTATAATTTCTGCAAAAAGTTTCCAACAACATCCCTCTGAAAATGCATTAAAAGACTTAAAAGCTGGAGCAGAAGCAGGAGCTAGTATTGGATTAATCTTTTTGGGAATACTTCCCTCTTTGCTATATTATACACGATAGCTTATGAGAAAACATATTAATTAATTTAGCATATGACTTAAAAGATTAAAAAATTTTAGAATCACTTAATTTAGTTCTAATTTTTTTGATTTTCTCTTTTTTATAATCTCTTTTTCATTTTTTAAAAGCTCGAAAAAGGCCTTACTCTCACTCACAACAACATTGGTAAGTAAAAACAGACCAATTAAATTTGGAAAGGCCATTAAGCCATTCATAATATCAGCTAAGGGCCAAACAAGTTTAATACTAGAGATAGCGCCTAAAAAGACAACTAAGATAAATGCAATTCTAAAAAATAAGATATATTTTTCTTTAAACAAAAACTCAAAGCATTTCTCTCCATAATATGACCATCCAAGGATCGTTGAAAATCCAAATAAAATAAGCCCAATAGCTACTATATACCCGCCAAACGGCAAGACTGATGCAAAAGCCCTCATAACAAGGGGAGCTCCATTTAAAAGATCTCCTGTCTCAGTTGTCATGCCTACGACGTTAGTAACAGCTAAAACCAAAACAGTTATTGTACAAACTATAAAACTTGATAAAAACACACCTGACATAGAAATCAAAGCTTGCCGGCCTGGAACATCTGTTTTTGCAGCAGCGGCAGCTATGGGAGAGGAACCTAGACCCGCTTCATTAGAAGAGATTCCTCTTGCTATTCCCATCTGAATAGCTGCTTGAATTCCAGCACCGATTAAACCTCCCTTTGCAGCTTTTAAAGAAAAAGCGCTTTTAAAAATCAAAAATAGGCCATTTAAAATCTGATTGTAATTTATTGTTATAATGATAAGCCCACCGATTACATAAATTAGAGCCATTATAGGAACTAAATAAGCATTTACTTTTCCAAGTGATTTTATACCGCCTAAAATAACTACAGCAGAAAATAAAGCAATTGCGATACCTGTGATAAAATGAGGGATTTTTGCTAACTCAAAAAGAGCATCAGAAATAGATTGAGACTGAATTAAATTACCACCTGCAAAAGATGCAAAGATTCCCAAAACAGCAAACATAGAGCCTAGCCATTTTAAATTTAAACCCCTATGAATATAATACATTGGCCCGCCGGCCATTTGGTTATTTTTATCTAAAACCCTATATTTGACAGCGAGTAGAGCTTCTGCGTATTTAGTAACCATTCCAATAAAAGCAACAACCCACATCCAAAAAATAGCTCCAAACCCACCGGATATAACAGCTGTTGACATACCAGCTATACTACCTATACCAATTGTTGCAGCAAGAGCTGTCATGAGTGATTGAAACTGAGAGATATCACCTTTAGCATTTTTATCTTTGCGAAAAAACGCAAATTTCAACGAGGTAAAAAGGTATTTGATTTGCATGCCTTTTAATCTTATGCTCAAAAAAACACCTACTATTAAAAGAAGATAGATTAAAAAGCCGTTCCAAAGATAAAAATCTATTTTTTCAAAAATTTCAATTAAATTTTTCATATTTTAAATTAATTTTTCAGATTTCAAAAACATATCGGCTATATTATATATCTTTTGTTTTTTTTCATCTGCTAGATAAATCAGTTTTTTTATTTTTTCATCTGTTATTTTATCATCTAATTTTTTTAATTCAGTTTTTATTTTAGGATGCTTTTTTAAAACATCTTTTCTAACGATAGGCGCTGCTATATATGAAGGAAAAGCATTTTTATCATCTTCTAAAATTAGGAGATCATATTTTTCAATTTTACTATCTGTTGAAAATCCATTTGCAACATCAGCTACATCTGAATGAATGGAAAAGTAAAGAAGGGATTGATCAACAATTTCATGTTTTAGAGTTAAATCATAGCTCTTTTTTATAGCATTTATCTCTTGTCTTATTGAAAATTCGGGATCAAAAGCAATATTTAAATTTTGGTTTTCAAGATAATTTTTTAAGTCGCTTATTTTAGATATATTAAATTTTTTAGCTTTTTGATTTTGCATGCATAAAACATATTTGTTTTCAAAGCCAAAAGGTTGTAGCCATTTTATATCAAACTTTCTTAAGAAGGTTTTTTTAAGATACTTAAAAACATCAACATTTTCTGAAATATTTTCTTTTAGGATGGCGAAAACAGCGCTTCCGCTATACTCTGGGTATATATCGATATCTTTTGATTTTAGAGCCTCAAAGCAAATTAGAGTTCCTTCTAAGTTTAATTTTCTTTTCACTTTAATATCTGTATTTTTCTCGATTAGGATAGCTATGATTTCAGATAAAATTTGATTTTCTGTACAGTTTTTTGAACCTACTATTAAAACATTTGAATTTGATTGTTTTTTATAAAAATCTAAAACAATAGAAGAGCCTAATAAAATTAAGGTAAATGCCACCAAAATAAAAAAACGTCTTTTAAACACTAGCATTTAAAAAAAATCCTATTTTGGTTGATATATAAGCCATTTTCCTAAAGAAGCAAAAAGCCAATCAAAAAAAATAGCTAAAATAGCGGCAGGCAAAGTTCCTGCTATAATTAGATCTATTTGCATAGATCTAAGTCCTTGCATGATAAGATCTCCAAGACCTCCAGCTCCAACAAGAGATGTCAATGTTGCCATACCAATTGTCCAAACAAGCGATATTCTAATGCCGGTTATAATAACTGTTAACGCTAAAGGAAGCTCTACTGAAAAAAGCATTTGCTTTGATGTCATGCCCATTCCTTTAGCTACATCTACCATTGTTGGATTCACCTCTTTTATTCCATAGTAGGTATTAGCTAAAATAGGTAGTATTGCATATAAACTAAGTACGATTATTGCTGGCAAAAAACCCGTTGCTGGCAGAAAAACAATTTTTCTAAGTAGCACTAAAATAGATACTGTTAAAGCAATTAGAGCAAGCCCTGGAATAGTCTGTAAGACAGAAGCCATTTTTAAAATAAAACTAGCAATTTTAGGATGCTTACTTTTTGCTAAAAAAATACCTAAAGGAACCGCTATTACAATCGATAAAAAAAGCGAATATAAACTCAGCTGCAAATGCTGAAGAGTTTTATAAAAAATATCTGAGATAAAAAAATTAAAAATATTTGTCATAGCTTTTCTTTTTCTTTTAAAAGATTAGAAATAAAATCTAAAAGATCTTTTTTATATAAATATCCAACAAAACTTTTTCTATCAAAAACTTTCAAGTTAGATTTTTTTGTTTCTTTAAAAAAATCTAAAGCATCGATTATAGAACTTCTCGATGTTAATTTATTTTTTTCTTCAAAAAAGCTAAGTTTTTTTTCTGTTTTTGTTTTATCAAAAAGTTCTTTAATTGTTGTTGTCATTAAACTTAGCTGAAATTTATGTCTTCCTAAAAATTGTTTTACTATTTCATTTTTAGGAGAATTTACTAGCTCTTTTGGA
>JAAKFE010000022.1 GCA_011065175.1 Candidatus Anoxychlamydiales bacterium | reverse complement strand
CTGTTGCGTTCTGAAATAATTTACAAAAAACTTCAAAAATTAGCCTTTCTAATGTCTTTTATTTTGATTTGAGGGATTTTTTTGTCATTTTTTTAATATTATTCTTCAGCTTGCAACAGTCCCTTTAAACTAAAAATTGCAAAACAAGACATTAAACAGTCTGTAAGAGAAATTTTTCCAGTTCTATTTTTCGGATCTTGTATTTTTTTAAATTTAGAATAAATTGATTTTATAAGGCCTTCAGCGGATAAATATTTTCTTAATGTTTTCATGATAGTGATAAGTTTTTGAGAAAAGATGATAAAATTTTTAAATAAAGATTACGAATGCTTTTTTTGATTAGCTAGGGAAAAATCGTTTTCGGGAATTGCTGCTTTAATCTTTAAAATGTTTTAATTTAAAACATTTTAAAAGAGAAAGACTTAAATAATACCATTTCTAAAAATTAGTTATCAAAAATAATTTTTTACAACTCTCTCTATATTGATAAAAACAAAAATAAAGTTTTTTAACTATTATTTTTTAGAAATGGTATAAAGAAGCTCTCGCGAATTAAAATATGTTTTTTTGCAAAATTTAAATTTAAAAAATCATGTTTCAAAAAAAAATATCATTTTTTAAATATCACACAAGACAAACAACAAAAAATGTCAGGTGTTGAAGTTAGCGCTGTGGGATTTGTAGATTTCAGCTGGTTATTAGATTTTAATTTAATATCTTAAATCAAAAAGTGTTTAAATTGTGCCACAACATTTTTTGTATTTCTTTCCACTGCCGCAAGGACAATCATCATTTCTGCCAACTTTACTTTCACTAGTAACTGGAGCTGGTTTAATCTCTTTTGGCTGCTTATTTGTTTGAGTATTTAAATCATCTGGCTGGGGAACAAAAGATTTTTGAGTATCTAATTGTAATTGTTTTATTGTTTCTTGAAGTGAATCTCTAGGAGGAAGCATCTCGAATCTAAATAGATTAGAAGCCATTTCCATTTTTAACTTATTAGAAAATGTATCGAAAAGTGAAAATGACTCTTGTTTGAAAACAATTAATGGATCTTTTTGAGCTACTGTAGATAAGCCAACATCTGTTCTTAAATGATCTATGTGAAGAAGATGATCTTGCCAAAGTGTATCTATTTTTCTGATCATTATGTTTCTAATAACATTATTTAAAACATTTAGTAGCTTTTTTTCATCTTCTGCTTTTTTAAAATTTATAATTAAACTTTTTTGCATTTCTAGTTTTTCATTAAAAGCATCGAGAATTTTTTTGACAGCTATCTTTTCAATTTCATTAATATCTAAATAATCATCATCAAAAGTTTTTTTATCAAATGTCACTGGGAAATTAGAGACTAGCCAAGCAACAAATCCAATAGGATCCCAAAGTGTTTGTTTGTCTTGAAAAAAATCTCCAATTTTATTGATAACTATGTTTTCAATAACCTCTTTTGCTAAATCAATGGGGTTTTCAGAATGTAGCAGCTCATTTCTAAATGAATAGATCTCTTGCCTTTGTTTGTTCATAACATCGTCATATTCTATCGTGTGCTTTCGCATCATGAAATTTCTTTGCTCAACTCTTTTTTGAGCGGTTTCTATTGATCTATTCAAAACTTTTGCTGATATAGCTTCACCCTCTTTTGGTCTAAATCTTTGTAGCATTGAGGTTAGTCTAGGTGATGCAAAAAGCCTCATTAAAGAGTCTTCAAAAGAGACATAAAATTGAGAAGATCCCGGATCTCCTAAACGCGCAGATCTACCTCTTAGCTGTCTATCTATTCTTCTTGATTGATGCCTAGTTGTTCCAATAACATGAAGACCATCTAAATTTTTTACTTCGTTAGCTAGCTTTATATCTGTTCCTCTGCCTGCCATGTTCGTTGCAATCGTTATCTGTGATTTTTTGCCGGCATCAGCTATGATTTCAGCTTCTCTTTGATGGTTTTTTGCGTTTAAAATATTATGCAAAATTTTGTTTTGTTTTAATATTCTAGAGAGCTTTTCTGAAATCTCGACAGATTCTGTTCCAATAAGGATTGGTTGCCCTTTCGTATAAAGATCTTTAATATCTTTTAAAATAGCTAAATATTTTTCTCTCTCTGTCATGTAAATTTTGTCATCTGTATCTTTTCTTTTACACACGCAATATGTAGGAATTTCTAAAACATCTAATTTGTAGATCTGTTTGAACTCATGAGCTTCTGTTATTGCTGTTCCTGTCATTCCAGCTAATTTTTCATACATCCTGAAATAATTTTGAAGTGTTATTGTAGCGTATGTTTGAGTCTCTCTTTGAACATGAACGTTTTCTTTAGCTTCAATAGCTTGATGAAGTCCATCAGAGAATCTTCTTCCAGGTTGAGGTCTGCCTGTGTTTTCATCAATTATTATGATCTCAGATTGATCAACAATGTAATCTACATCTTTTTCCATTAAAAGATGAGCTCTAAAAAGTTGTCTTAAGTTATGGGACCTTTCCTTTCTTTTAGCGTCTTCTTCTCTTAAGAGAACTTTTTCCTCCATCTTTTTTTGGTCTGTTAGAGATTTGTTTTCATCTATTTTTGCGTATTCATAGCCTAAGTCCAACATCACAAAATCATTTTTTGCATCTTCATCATTTGCAAATTTTGCCCAAGTTGCTATCCCTTTATCAGTAAGTTCATATTCACTAGATCTCTCATCTATAACGATGAAGAGCGATGATAAAACTGTTGCCTTTTCTTTTTTATTTTGATCTACATGAAAATAGGTCTCTATTTTTTCAAGCTCTGCTCTGAAATCCGGGTTTTCTTTTAATTTTTTTAAGATTTTATTTCTAGGCGTGCCTTTACTAACTAACCAAAAATTTTGAAAAGCTTCTTTTTTTTCATTTTCTTCTTTTTTTGAAAGTTTTTTCCTCTTCTCGTCTAAAACACCTAAATCAAGGAGCGTTTTTCTAGATCTTGTCGCTATAGTTGAACATAAATCTCTTTGATTTTTCACAAGAAGTGATACATTCGCTTTTAGCTCATCGTACATCTGTCTGCTCTCTGGAGCTGGTCCTGAAATAATTAAAGGTGTTCTAGCTTCATCGATTAATATGGAATCTGTCTCATCTATTATTGCAAAATATGGCTTTCTTTGAACTTGCTCGTCTTTTGTTGTTGCCATTGAGTTGTCTCTTAAATAATCAAATCCAAACTCTGATGCCGTTCCATAAACAATGTCAGCTGCATAGATATTTTTTCTGTCATGCGGCTCTACATCGTTTGTTAAAGATGCAATTGTTAAATTTAACTTTTTGAAAACTGTTCCAATCCAATCACTATCTCTTTTTGCTAAATAATCATTTACTGTAACTAAATGAGTTGCCTTTGACGTTAGTGCATTTAAATAAAGTGGCATAGAAGCGGTAAGAGTTTTCCCTTCTCCTGTTTGCATCTCAGCTATAGCGCCATAGTGCATAGCAATAGCTCCTAAAATCTGTACATCATATGGGATCATATCCCACTTTTGATCATATCCAGATACATGTATGTCAACTCCAATGAGTCTTCTACAAATGTTTTTAACAACCGCATATGCTTCGGGTAGAATGGAATCTAAAGTCTCTCCCTTTTTTAATCTTTCTTTAAACTCATAAGTCTTTTGAACTACTTCATCTTCTGATAAATTTTGATATGCCTTTTCAATCTCATTTACCTTTTGAACAATTTTAAAATACTTTTTTAATTGTCTTCCTTGGGCGGTGCCAAAAATTTTCTTTAAAAGTCCAAACATATTAATTTTTTCCTATTAGTTTATTTAATTTTAAGCTATCCTGAAATTTCGCACAAGTTATCTGCAAGAATAAACTTAATACTGTAGACTCATCATATGGTTTTTAGTTAATTTGCGGATAATTTGCATATTTATAATTTTAATTTGATAAATTTTAAAATTTTTTATTTTTTATATTTACATTTTTTTTAAAAGTGTATAAACTTTAAAAGACTTCCAGGAAATAATTGAGAGAAAAATGATAGAAGGCAGAAACATCAAAATCAGACCGATAAAAACAGCTGAGCTAGATCAGTTTTTTTCTATTTTAGAATTAGCTCAAATGCAAAACGAGTTTTTTCCATTTGATGTCGAATCTGAATATAACTTTAAAAAAGAGTATCAATCAACCGGCTTTTGGCAAGATGGTAAAGGTCTCGCTCTAATTTTAAATTTAAAAAATGAAATTATCGGAATGATTTCTTATATAAAATCAATTTTTTTAGATGCTCTAGAACTTAAATATATTATCTTCGATGAAAAAAATCGTGGTAAAGGTTTTATGAAAGAATCTCTAAAAGTTTTTTCTTCGTTTTTATTTTCAAATAGAAAAATAAATAGGTTGCAATTAGCTATTCCAGATTATCATAGAGCTTCTATTGCTGTTGCTCAAAAATGTGGTTACATTTTTGAAGGAATCGCTCGAGAAGCTATTTTTTCAAATGGTAAATATTTAGATGTTTGTATCTACTCACTACTCAGAAAAGAAAATCATCAAAGATAAAACAAAAAAATATATTTTTTTGTTTTCTAATCAAATTTAATTAGTACAAAATTTTTGGTTTAAATGATACTATTAATCACCGATTCCAGATTGTAAAATATCAAGATTTAAGTTTTCGTTTATACCTTGATTTTGGTCTTCTGCAAGCCAACCTGATCGTTGATAGTTTTTAAAAGAACAACTACTGAAAAAAAATAAGATTGTTGCTAAAAGCAATATTTTTAAAAATTTCATTTTTTTTATTCCTATACTTATTTTTATTATTTTAACTTTTCAAAATTTTAAAAATCAAATCGAGCTGTTAAAGTTAAACCATGCAACGCAAGCCAGCCTGGGGGTAATAGATGCGATGCCAAACCATGAAGATCATACCCAGCTGAGCAATTAAAATGATATTTGTTACGATCAAAATATTTATCAAATTCAAGTCCAAGCATTAATTCAAATAACCCATTTACAGAACTTCTTTTTCTTTCTGTAGTAGTTAAAGTAGTAGGGCCTGCTGGAGAAGTATCTTGATCATCTTGTTTTAAGAATATTTTTGTAAATTTTTGATATAAAAGTGCTGTAGTTCCTTTTCCTGTAATGCTAAAACAATCTAAAAGTTTCCATTTGTAAAAAAAACCAATTCTAGGACCAATAGCCCACTGTTTTATAGCAAAAAGGGCATTATTTGTAATGTTTAAGCCATTTAGGTTAAAAGCAGATGTAATATCTTGATCTAACCAGCTTCCATGAAGACCTATTAGAGCTTTTAATAATAGTTTTTGCCCTTCATATTGCCATCTACTCAAATCTAAATTTATAAAGTCATAATCTAATTTTAATTTGAAATCTATTTCACTGCCAGATGTTGTTGTTGTTCGATTATAAACCGGTGCCATAAAAGATGCCCAACTAGGTCTAGTTCTAGAAACAGAATTTGTTGCATGGTACCAAGTATATTCAATATATGCATTCCAATCGTCATATTCAAAGTTATATCCAAGACCTATTTTAAATCCGGGTTTATAATCATAATTCATTGTAGAAAAGTGACTTCTATTATTTGTTGTAACAGAGTCAGTAGCTTGAAATTTTGAAACAAAGATGTTCTCTTCTATCTTCCAGTATATAAAACTTGCTGTGAAATATATGTCAGTTGAATCGCAAACATCAATTCTTGCAGGAGCGTTATAAGCAGCTGTAGAAGGGGGAGGTGGAGTTTTGCAGCAAGGTTCGGTCTCTGTAGGACAAGAGCGCTTTGGTTCTTCAGAGCAATTTTTTTGGGTTTCATCATATATTGAAGAATAGTCACTATTTTCTTCTGCTTTAAGAGTTGATATAGATAAAACAAATAATAATACTAAAGTCTTAAACATAAAATTCCTTTTTTTTGCATAATAGATATCTTTATTAAAAAAACTAAAATTTATTTTAAACATAAAAAAACTCAACTTGTCAATAAATTTTTCAAAACTGCATCAATTCCCGAATATTAATTTTAAAAATTTTTAAATTATGTCTTTTTAATTTTAGCTATCATTAAAGTTGCTTTTTTATTTGAAATTAACTTTGCAAGCTCATTTTGCTCCACTAGGGATTTTTTTGATTTTCAAAAATATTTACGAAAAGAAAATTAAAAAAAGCATTTTTTTCATAGAATGCAAAAATCTTTCGAGAATTGCTGTCAAAACTGTAAGACACAACTTTATCAATAAAAAGTTAAAGATTGATTATTTGAGAATTATTTTGTATAAAGCTTAATATGAAAAATATTGTTTTTGATAGAGAAAAAAAGAAAAAAATAGTAGAAAAAGTCTATTTTAAAACTGCTTTAGAGTTTTTATATAGTGATAACATTTTCTCGAAATTTCTACTTTTTTTCTTCTCAAAGTTTTCTTTTTTATCAAAATTTTATGGGTTTATAAACTCTAAAAAAACTTCAAAATATAAAATAAAACTCTTTATAAAGAATTTTAATATAGATGTAGGGGAGTTTGAAAAAAATGTAAATGATTTCAAATCCTTTAATGATTTTTTTATAAGAAAATTAAAAAAAGATTGTAGAAAAATTGATTTTGATGAAGATACTTTAGTTTTTCCTTCAGATGGTAGGTTTTTAGCTTTTGAAAAAATTTCAGATTTAGATCATTTTTCAATAAAAAATCATAAGTTTAGTTTAAATGAATTTTTACAAGATGAAAAGTTAACTAAAAAATACTCAAATGGTTCTATGCTACTTTGTAGGCTCGCTCCAGAGGATTATCATAGATTTCATTTTCCTATAGGTTGCACTCCAAGTGAAGCTAAATTAATAAATGGATATCTATATTCTGTAAATCCAATAGCTCTTAGAAAAAATATAAAAATTTTATCTGAAAATAAAAGGATGTTAACTATTTTAAAAACTCAGGAATTTTCAGATGTTTTATATATAGAAATTGGCGCTACTAATGTTGGAACAATTAATCAAACATTTTTTCCAAATACCGAGTATAAAAAAGGTGAAGAAAAAGGTTATTTTTCTTTAGGAGGATCTTCTATCGTGTTACTCTTTGAAAAAGATAAGATTAAATTTGATGATGATTTAATACGCATGAGCAAACAAAATATCGAAACTAAAGCACAATTTGGCATGTCTTTTGCAAAAAAAATGTAGGATAACATTTTTAATATAATTTACTTGTGCGCTGTTATGGATAAATATGTTTCCCCAGTTGAATCTTTAAGATATTGGCAGTATTGTTTTAAATAAAGAGGAAGGGTTTTAAAAATTTGAGCTGCTTTTTCTATTTCTCTTTTTCTTAAAGATGAGAAAAAAGCTGTAGCTAGCATTGTTTCATCAAAATCATTTCCTGCTACTAATCTTCCTATTATTACAGGTTTACTATCAGCTATTTCCCATCCTACTATTGTTACACTCATGAATTTCTCCTTTGATAAAGAGCAAAGATGATATCAGGTTATCAATTAGTTTTTAATAATTTTATTAATTAAAAAAAAGCTTTTATGCTTTAAAAAAAATAGTTTTATTAAAATTTTTAAAATGAAAGATATTTCAAGAAAATGAAAAGATTATTTGGTCTTAATTGCTTGCGAATTATATAACACTTGTTCTGTTATCTCTGCTTTTTGTCTTTCTTCTTCACCCTTTTTTTTATCAGACATTTTTTTTGACTCTTCTTTTTTCTGTTTCAATTCTTGAATTTGTTTATAATCACGACCAAAAAAATCTTTGATTTCTTTTACATATTGTTGATCTTCATCAGGAAGTAGGCTTAAAATTGACTTAATAGTTTTTTCACTCAAATTATCTTCATGTGTAATTATAAAAGCTATTTGATGAAGAGGCGTCCAGCCTTTTAAAGAATCTTTAGTTGTTAAACAATCTTTTCGATCTTCTTTAGGAATTAACATAAGTATTTCATAAACAAAATTAAATTTTTCAGTTTTGCAAAAAACAGCTAAATGAAGAAAACTACGTCCAGATTTATCTTGAGCTGTAACAAGTGCTTTTCTATCTTTAAGAGTTATTTTATTTAATACTTCGATTGGTTCTTCTATGTGTTTGCTAAAAGTTTTTTGTTCTGCTTGATCTTTTATGAGTCTGATTGCCAGCAAATGAAGAAGGGTCATCTTTTTGTGTATATGCATTTTTGCAAGAGAAGCTTTATTGGGATATATAGGTAGATGAAAAATACCTAAAACAGCATCTAAATTTTCATCTTCTAACTCACCTTGATAAGCTGTAGGAATCAATTGTGCTGGTAACTGTTTAGCAAAAGTTATTCCATTGCTACTCATTTTTAATCTCCTAATAATGATCAATTAATTTAAAATTTCACCCTATAATAGCACCTCAATCAATAAGTCAAAAATGTTTTATTTTCTTAATATGCAAGAGATAGAATTTAATCTATTTGCTTGCAGATCGGACAGTTTTTAGAGATATGTTTTTTAGCAGAGCAATATTTTCTAGCAAAATAGATAATTTGAAGATGAAGTTTTTTCCAAGAATTCTTTGGGAAAATCCTTTTTAAATCTTCTTCTGTTTTTTTTACATTTTTGCCATTTGAGAGTTTCCATCTTTTTGCACATCTATGAATATGAGTATCTACTGGGAAAGCAGCCTTATTAAAGCCTTGACTCATTATTACAGAAGCTGTTTTATGGCCAACACCTGGAAGGTTTTCTAACTCTTTAAACGTTGAGGGGATTTTAGATTTGTATTTTTCTATTAAAATTTTTGACAGTGATAAAATTGCTTTTGCTTTTTTTTGAGCTAAGCCAATTGGTCTAATTATTTTTTCTAAATCTTTTTGAGAAAATTTCAGCATTTTTTTTGGGTTATTGGCTTTTTTGAAAAGGGGTGGGGTTATTTCATTTACCTTTGTATCTGTTGCTTGAGCAGAGAGCAAAACTGCAATCAAAAAAGTATATAAATTAGAGTGTTTTAAAGGAATTTTAGGGTTTGGAAAATACTTATTTAAAATTTTTTGAACTATTTTTGCTTTTGCTTTTTTTGTCATTTTCCAATACAGAAATTTGAAAAAATTGATGATAAAATATCTTCTGTTATATCAAAGCCAATTATTTTTGAAAGCCCTTTTAATGAAGATTTTATATCGATTGTAATAAATTCATAAGATATATCTTTTTTTAAATCTTTCAGTGCTTTTTTTAAGTAAGAAATGGCTTCATCTAAAGCGAGTTGGTGTCTTTTTTTAGTGATGAAAATTTCATCTTTAAAAATTTTTGATTTGAAAGTGAGTTTTTCAATAGTTTTATATAGGTTTTCTAAACCAATTTTCTTTTTTGCAGAGATTTTTATAACATTTTCAAAATCTACTTTTTCTTTGGGCTCAGTGATATCAATTTTATTCCAAACAGCGATAGTTTTTTTTGGACTTAAGCTTTCAATAAAAGCTAAATCATCTTTAGAGATTTTTTTAGATGCATCTAAAACTAAAAGCGTAATGTCTGCATTTTTCTCTTCTGTTTTAGATCTTTTGACTCCTTCTTTCTCAATTAAACATGTTGTTTTTCTTATGCCTGCTGTATCTATTAGCTCATAGAACATTTCGTTTAATTTTATATCTTCTTTTAAGACATCTCTTGTAGTTCCTGATATATCTGTTACTATCGCTCTATCTTTTTTTAAAATAGCGTTCATAAGTGAAGATTTTCCAACATTTACAGAGCCAACAATACAGATGCTAACGCCATCTTTTATAATTTTTCCATCTTCAAATGTTTTTGAGAGTTTTTGCATCGAATTTAAAAGATTTGTCATTTGTTCTATTAATGATTTAGCTTCCGTTACATCAATTTGCTCTTCTGGAAAGTCTAGTGAGACTTCCATTGTAGCTGTTATATCAATTAGCTTTTTTTGAAATTTTCTAATTTCGTTAGAGAGATCGCCTTGTAGTTGATTCGATGCTGCTTTTAGAGCAAAGTTATTCTTAGCAGAGATTAAATCTTGTATAGCCTCTGCTTGAGTTAAATCTATTTTTTTATTTAAAAAAGCTCTCATAGTAAATTCACCAGGTCCAGCTGGTCTAGATCCTGCATTTAAAACTTCCTCAAAAACTCTTTTAGTAATTAATAATCCTCCATGACATGCTATCTCTACAATATCTTCACCGGTAAAAGAATTTGGAGATCTAAAAATAGTAAGTACTACTTCGTCTAGGATATTTTTTTTGCTATCTAAAATTTTTCCTATATATGCTGTTTTATCTTTAAAGTTAGTTAGATCTTTTGAAAATTTTTTATTTACGATAGAAATAGAGTCTTTTCCAGATAGACGTACTATAGATATTGCTCCTTCGCCAATAGGCGAGGAAATAGCTGCTATTGTATCTTTTTGATTTATCATTTTTTTATAAAATTTTTGAAAAACAATATTATTGTACTATTTGAGAGTTTTTTAATGGATATTAACTTTTCATCCACTCAACAACTTTTTTTAATTGTTCGTCTCTAACTCCCTTAACGATTCCATTATGACCATATCCCGAAACGATCAGATGAGTTTCTTCGCAGCTCAATTCTGGTAGAGATGATCTAAAAGGGAAAACTCTCGAATCATTAACTGTAGCGTAAAATTCATAAGTTTTTGAAGGGGATTTTTTCATGTCCTCAATAAGAGCCTTTGCTTTGTTAGAGTCATATTCTAAATCGTTTGTAATTGATGGATGAAATAAAAATCTAGCAATCCTAAGTTTTTTCAATATATTTATAACTTTTGTTCCTAAAAATGGACCAGCAATTGCAGACACTTTTATTTTAGGATTAAGATCTTCTTTTCTTAAAGTAGTTTCTAGATAAGCAGCAATCCGAGCGCCATTTGAAACGCCTATTAAACAAATCGGTTTTCCAGAATTTCTTTTGGCATAATCTTTTACCATTTTTAAAAGAGAGGCAGAGGCCTCTTCTAAAGAGCAATTTCCCTTATGAGCTACAAATGGAGCTTTAATTTCAGCTTCAGGATGTATTTGATGTAGTTTAGCTAAATGAGAATTCCAAATAGAGGGATGTCCCATCAGACCATGAATAAGAAGATATAATCCCTGATTATCTTCTTTCCAAGAATTTTCAGGGGATACTGAATAATATTTTCTAAAGCTATTGAATGGAGAGATAAGAGAACAACCAAAAGAAAAATAATACCCAACTTCACGAATTTTAGCTAAAATATAACTTGTTACAATGCGAGATCGAGATCGATTGTTTAACTCAGGGTTGTTATACGAGATTTTTTGAGGATTTTTTAAACCAAATAAGCCGGCTAAACTAGACATAATTTTTTTTAATTCCTTTTAAGTTATAAACTTAATTCTAATAGATATTATATCAGAAATAGAAGAAAAAAACAATGTTCGCTTGATTTGTTTTTAAGATACAATGTTTGGTAAAATAATTTTTAAATAATTCAAATAGTTCTTATTGATTTATTATTTATTTTTTAAAGCTTATATGGCTTAAATCACTGTTAATAAGATTGTTAATTTTTTTAAGAGGCAAATCATATCAGCTTGAAACAATTTGATCCCACTCTTTAAAAATTTGCAATAAAAATAATGAATGAAGTAGCCTATCTTACTTTTTAAAAAAAGGAGTAGGTTATGTTTTTAAAATTAAAAAATGTTTTTTTTGTATTAATTACGATGCTTTTTTGTATGAATGTAGCTCATGCAGATTCTGAAAATACAAAGAGAAATAAAAACCATCTTTTTAAATTCCAAAAGGTGTCAAAAAAGAAAAAATCAAAAAATAAGGAATTATTTTCTCAAACTAATAGAAAATTCAAAACATCTTTGAAAAATTCTAACAATAAAATTTTACCTATTGAAGAAGCAATTGAGATTTCTCAAGTATCTCTTGATTGTGATAGTACTTTTTCAGATTTGGAAATAGAAAGTAGCATTTTAAGATCTAATTATGGATTTAAAATGATGCAAAATCTAAAAAATCTCTTTGAGAATATTAAAAATATTTATTTAGATACTGTTAGTGATTTAGATTGTGATGTAAACGTATGTTTAGATGACTTTTTTCCATATTTAGATACAGAAGTTAATATTTCAGAAGTTTTTGAGGATTTTGAAAAAATATTCTTAATGCATGATTATATTAATAGAGAAGATATGCTATCAGCTGAAAATATTGCTGCTGATATAAAAACCGCTTTTATTAGAAATATGACTCTAGAAGGAATTTTTAATGCGTATCTTATAAACAATCAAATCCAAAATGCAAAAAGAATATATTCAATGATGGATTTTGATTTAGATGATGAAGATGGTCTAGATGAGCTCTCAGAAATCACAGATAAATTAATCATAGCTTTAATGAGAAATGGAGATTTACAAGAAGCTGAAAAAATAGCATTTAATATGCCAGATGAAGACTATAGAGAATATGATTTGAAATTAATTGTAAAACATTTGTCTAGAAGAGGAGATATAGATAATGCTAAAAGGATTATCGAAAAAATATCTCAAGATTATAATAAAAAAGCAGCTCAGTTATATATAGTAGAGTATTTTGCTAGAGAAAAAAAGATTGTAGATTTTCAAAAATTCGTTATTTCATCTGATGATGAGGAATTTAAAAAATCAGCTAATTTTATATTAAATATTTATCAAAATGATTTTGATTTAGCTGAAACGAATATGCCATATGATTATGAAGCAATTTTAGAAAATATTGCTGAAGTTTTAGTCTCTTCAAATAGAATTAAAGAAGCTGAATATCTTATTAATTATTTTGGTGATGAATACGATAGAGAAGAGTTTGAGTTGTTTTTTGTTAATGCTTATTTAAAAAGTGGGCAGATAGATGAAGCGAAAAGAGTTAGAAATGAAATAGAAGATCCTTTTGATAAAATTATAGCTTCTAGATTGATAGCTGCTTTTACAAGAGGCTAAATTAATCTAAGAGCTTTTGTAATAAGAGAACTTAGATCTATTTCATCTAAGCCTTGAGCTGCTACGTTAACAGCCTTTTGAGCTTGAGATGGATTGTATCCTAGATTCATTAAAGCTGCGATTGCATCAGATGCAATCGTAGCTTTTTTATCTAAATGAGAATTATCACTATAATTTTGATTTAAAGTTTTAAATTTGTCTCTAAGCTCTAAAATTAGTCTTTCAGCTGTTTTTTTTCCAATGCCAGGAGTTTTACTAATAAGTCTGATATCTGCATTTTGAATAGCTATATGTAAATTATCGATTTCTAAATGTCCGAGTAATAGAACTGCGGTTTTAGCTCCGATTCCACTAACAGTTGTTAACATTTCAAAAACATCTCTTTGAAGCTTTGTTAAAAATCCATATAAAGTTTGTGAATCTTCTTTTACGATGAAAGATGTATGTAAAATTATTTGATCTTTATTCAAGAGATCTTGATATATTGATGCAGGAATATAAACTTTATAACCCACTCCATTTACATCGATGATAGCTTTTTGGGCATCTACTTCAATTAATTTTCCTTTGATATATTCATACATTTTTTTTAAATCCTTATTTTATTTAAAAAATTTATTTTGTTGGCATGGCAAATAGCTAAAGAAAGAGCATCCGCTGCATCTTCAGGTATTTTATCTGTTTTTAAATTAAGTAGCATCTTTAACATTTTTGAAACCTGCTCTTTTGATGCCGAGCCTTTTCCTACAACAGCGAGTTTAGCAGATCTTGGAGCATATTCATAGATTGGAGTTGAATTTTTTTCAGCAGCTATAATTGCACATCCTCTTGCCATTCCAAGTTTTATTGCACTTTGGATATTTTTTTGTACAAACTGCGTTTCTACAGCTAAAGCTGTAGGTTTGTATTTTAAAATTAGCTTTTCGATCGAATCAAAAATAATAAAATATCTTTTTGAGAGTTCTAAATTATAAGGAGGTCTAATACATCCAAAATCTAAAGCTTGATGTAGATTATTATGGACTCTTAAAATGCCATAGCCTGTAATTTTAGTGCCTGGATCGATTCCTAGAATAATGTGGGTGTCTTTTTCCATTAAAATATTTTTATCTGTTATATTTTGTAATAGCACAAATCCAAAAAAAACGCTTTAATTTTTAAAAAAATTTAAAATATGCAATAATAGCTAAAAAGGAAATATATGAAAGATCTTGATCCAAAAAATATTATTGTTAGAATGCCAAATTGGGTGGGCGATCTTGTTATGGCAACGCCTATTTTATTTGATCTTAGACAAAAATTCCCAAAAGCTACTATTACGGCAATGATTCAAAAACCTTTGTGTGAGCTTTTAAAAAAAGATGAAAATATAAATGAGCTTTTTTGTTTTAAAAAAGTTAAACAACTTTTTTTAAGAAGAAAAGAGAATAAAAATATAATAGAAAATTTAATTGAAGGAAAATATGATTTGGGAGTTTTACTTACCAATTCATTTTCATCTGCCTGGCTTTTTTATCAAGGTGAAGTAAAAAATATTATAGGTTTTAGAAAAGATTTTAGAAGCTTTATGTTAGATAAAGCTATTAATTATCCAAAAGAAAAAAATCATCAGATAGATAAATATAAAAAATTGCTTGAAATATTGAGTATTGAAAAATCAAATAGCAAACCTAAAATTTATCTAGATAAAAAAGAAATTGAAGATGCAAAAGAGCTTTTGTATCAAAGAGGGTATAAAAATAATCAAAAATTAATTGGAATCAATCCAATAGCGAAATATGGAAAAGCTAAATGTTGGCCGATTGAAAGATTTAAAGAGATAGCAAAAAAGCTAAGCAAAGATGAAAACAATTTTATAGTTTTTTTTGGCTCTTCAACGGACCGTGAAGAGATAAAAAAAATATGTTTGGATATGCCAGATAGGATAATTAATTTAGCTGGAAAAACAACCCTTCGTGAGCTTGCATCATTGATTAGTCAATTAGATCTATTTTTAACAAATGATTCAGGTCCCATGCATATAGCTGCAGCTTTCGATATTGATCAAGTAGCTTTATTTGGATCTACCTCAGATCTTTTAACTGGGCCTGATAGTGAAAAAGCTATAGTTATTAATAAAAAAGTTAAGTGCTCTCCTTGTTTTAAAAGAGTCTGTCCAATTGATTTTAGATGTATGCTAAAAATTTCTGTTGAAGAAGTTTTTGATAAAATGATAAAGATTTTAAATAATAAATAACTTTTTAAAAAATAATTTTTTCAAAAAATAATGCTTAGAAAAATTAAAAGAAAAATCCAAAAAAATCCGTTAGATACACTTTTAAAAAAAGCTAAAAAAAATAATAAAAAAAAAATTCTTTTAGCTTGGAACAGAGCTTTGGGAGACATATCTTTAGGGCTTTTTGCTGTTGTATTTAGAATTAAAGAGTATATACCCGATGCAAAAATTACTTTTTTAATTAGAGAAGACCTCTCTTCTGGATTTGAGCTCTTAGACGGAGTTGATTTTATAAAAGTTTCATTTTGGAGAAGATATGTTCCATTTGATATTTACCAGACTTTAAACCTACTTAACATAGATCATAAAAAATACGATGTAATAATAGACAAAGTCGATCCAAATTATTGGGTAAAATGGCAACGATCTATACTTACACCGACACTTAAATGGAATAAAGCTTTTGATCTTTTATCAGATAAATTTGATTTGCCGGAAAATAAAATAATAATAGCTATTCAGCCAAGCATTGAAACAAAACATAGCCCATGGCGAGAGTATCCCAAAACATACTTTGATTCGCTTTTTTTAAAAGCGAATAAAGATATTGTTTTTGTGCTTTTGGGAACTGAAAAAAAACAAAATTTTGATTTTGAAAATGTTATAGATCTAAGAGGAAAAACTACTCTTTTAGAGGTTTTATCTATTTTAAAAAATAGATGTGATTATTTTATTTCCCTAGATTCTGGGATTTTATCTTTGTTTTATTATTTGGATATAGACACTCCAATAAAGTTAATAGCTCTTTGGGGATCAAAAGATGTTGGCGTGATCAAACAAAATGTAAAATCTCCAAATAGGAATCTTTTGTATATCCCGCTTGTTTTTGAAAATGGTCTTCAAAATTTAAAACCAGAATTTTTGATTGAAAATATCTATCCAATGGATATTAAAAAGTTTTTTAAAGAAAATAATCAGCTGCGGCTAATAGAAAAATTTCAAAAATTTTCCATCAAAAAAAAGAAAGATTTTCTAAAGGAGATTTTTTCTTTAGATTTAGATGTTTTGAAAAAACAAGTAAAATTTAGATTTTTTAATAAAGAAGAATTGAAAAAAGAGGGTTTTAATAATGCTAGTATAAAACCTTTAGAAAATTCAAAAAAAGCAAGTAAAAGCGATTTTGAAAAGGGGGAAAAAAAATTAAAACAAAATAAGGTAGCTTTAATAATTTTAGCTGCAGGACAAGGAACGAGACTTGGATTTAATAAAGCTAAAGGTCTTTTTAAAATAAATAATATTTCTCTTTTTGAACATTTTTTAAAAAAAATTAAAACAAAACAAAAAAAGCTAAATACAAAATTTTTCTTAAGCATTATGACATCTGAAATAAATCATGAAGAAATACTCCGGTTTTTTGAAAAAAATAAAAATTTTGGCTTTGAAAAAGATCAGATAGATTTTTTTAAACAATCATCAGCTCCTTTTTTAGATGAAAGTGGATCTTGGATTATAGAAAATAATAAAATATTAAAAGCTCCAGATGGAAATGGATCGATTTTTAAAAGCTTTTGTGAATCTAACATTTTTTTTAAATACAAAACAAAAAAGATTAAATATATAAGCGTTGTTCCTATCGATAATCCGCTATTAGATCCTTTTGATGAGTCTTTTATTGGTTTTCATGTGAAAAGCAAAGCTAATGTAACGATAAAATGTATAAATAGAAAATTTTTAAATGAAAAACAAGGAGCTTTAGGGATAAAAGAGGGTAAAATAAAAATTATTGAATATATCCATCTAGATAATAAAAAAATTTTTAAATTTTCAAATTCCGGAATTTATCTAATAAATTTAGAAATCTTTCAAAAACTTAAAAGTGCTCAATTAAAATATCAATTTGTCAAAAAACGAGTTAAAATGGACCTTGATATTTTAGCTTTTAAAGCAGAGAGTTTTATATTTGAGGGATTTGAATATGTAAATAAAGTAAATACTATGTTAGCTGATAGAGAAAATTTTTATGCCCCTTTAAAAGACAAAACATCTCTTGAAAACATAGAAAAATTACTCTCACTTGAGAAAGCAAGTCCTAATATGTTAAAATAAGTAAAATTTAATTTTTAAAAAGGTAGTTTTTATGAAAATTGGGTATTTAGGAGCTGGCGCTTGGGGAACAGCTTTAGCATCTTTGCTTGCTTCAAACGGACATATGATTATTGTTTGGGATAGAAATCCAAACAATATAAAAAGATTAAAAGAAACAAGAGTACATCCCAAGCTCAAAGATTTTAAAATTCCAGATAATATTTTTTATACCGATAATATTTTAGATGCTGTTAAAGATGTTGATATGATTGTAGAGAGTGTTACTTCTTTAGGTATTAGATCTGTTTTTTCCCATATAAAAAGTTTAATAAAAATAAACTGCCCAATCGTTATTACATCTAAAGGTCTAGAGCAAAATACCCATCAGTTATTCCCAGAGATTTTAAAAGAAATTTTCGGGTTAGAAAATGCAAAATATATTGGTTGTTTATCAGGTCCATCGCTTGCTGATGAAGTTATTAAAAATTCACCTACTTCTGTCGTGTCATCTTCTTATGGGATAGATACCATGAATCTAATATCCAAAGCTTTTAATACTCCAAATTTTAGAGTTTATCCAAACGATGATATTTTAGGAGTATCTTTTGGTGGAGCCATGAAAAATATCATAGCAATTGCTTGTGGGATTTCAGATGGTCTTGGATTTGGGGATAATGCAAAAGCAGCTTTAATGACAAGAGGTCTTCATGAAATGAAAAAACTCTGCCCCACTAAAGGAGGTAGACCTGAGACTTTAAATGGTCTTTCTGGAATGGGAGATCTTTGCGTGACTTGCCTATCTAAATTCAGTAGAAACAACCAATTTGGCAGACTCATTGCTGAGGGTTTTAGTTTAAAAGATGCTAAAGGAAAAATTGGGATGATAGTAGAAGGAGTATACACTTGCTTGTCAGCTCTTCAGTTAGCTAGAAAATATAATATTCAAACTCCAATTACAGAAGCTATCAAAGCTGTTTTATATGATAATTTAGAAGCTAAAAACGTTGTAAAACTTCTAATGCTAAGAGAAATTAAACAGGAATTAGAGTGAAAGTTGTTTTAGCATCTGAGATGGCTAGAATTGAATCTTTGGCGTATAAAGATGGGGTTTCAGATGAAAAGTATATGCAAAATGCAGGATACGGTATTTTTCAAATTTTAGATCAGTTAATCAAAGAGAAAAAACTCCCAAATAAAATAACAATAATAGCTGGAAAAGGCAACAATGCTGGTGATGGATATGTCGTTGCAAAGCATCTTTTAGAAAAAGGATTTGATATAAAAATATTTCAGCTGTTTTCAATAGATGAAGCATCAAATCTTTTAAAAAAACAGTATGATAATTTTATAAAAGCAAATGGCAAGGTTATTTTTGTAAAAAATATTGAAGATTTAGAAAATTTTTTAGAGAGTGACCATGAAAAAAATACATTTATTTTAGATGCTATTTTAGGAACAGGTTTTAAAGGAATTCTCACTGGTTTTTTATTAGATGTCGTAAATAAAATAAATGAAAAATCAAATGAGTTAAATTTAAAAGTTATATCAATCGATATACCATCGGGCTTAAATGGAAATACCGGAAAAGTAGAAAGTGCAGCTCTAAAATCTGATACTACAATCTATCTAGGTCTTGCAAAATTAGGATTTTTTGTAAATGATGGTCCAAATTATATCGGTAATTTGATATATGTAGATTTTGGGCTAGATGAAAAATATAAAACACTCGCAAAAGCAAAGTTGGAATATATGGATGAAACAAACTTAAAAAAACTACTTCCGAAAATTGATAAAAAAAGACATAAATATGAAGCCGGCTTTGTAATAGGAATCGCTGGCTCAGAGGGCATGTATGGAGCAGCTAAATTATCTAGCTTAGCAGCTCTTAGATCAGGCTCAGGCATTGTGAAAATGATAACTCAAAAAGAAATGTCATCTTCTTTTTATGAGCTTGTGAATTTAGTGATAGATTTTGAGAATTTTGATGAAATTTTAGCTTTAATTTCTAAAGCAGATTCGGTTTTTATTGGACCAGGACTTGGTAGAGATGAAAAAACAGAAGATTTTTTATTTAAAATTCTTCCTAAAATAAATAAAAAAACTGTTTTAGATGCAGATAGCCTTTTTCATTTATCTAATAATTTGAAAATGATTCTTCCGAAAGACAGCGTTTTAACTCCCCATAAAAATGAAATGAAAAAACTATTAAAAATTGAAAACCCAATCGAAGATGAAAAGTTAATTGAGAAAACCAGAAAATTTTCAGAGGAAAAAAATGTGATCATAGTTTTAAAAGGTTATCCAACTATAATTTTTCATCCAAAAAAGGATCCGGTTTCTATTTTAGGAGGAGATCCAGGACTAGCTACTGCTGGAACAGGAGACGTTCTAACAGGTATGATTGCATCTTTTGCTTCTCAAAAGTTAGATTTATATGATGCATCTATTTTAGCTGTAAATTTACATTTTAAAGCAGCTGAGTTAGCTGCATTTGATAAAACATCGTATTCTTTAATAGCTTCAGATGTAATAGATTTTTTACCCAATGCCTTTAAAAAAATCTTATAAAAATCTGAATTTCTATAATAAAAAAAGAGTTAAAATAATTAGCTCTTTTTCTTTGTAAAAGTATCTTCTTGCAATGTTTTAGAAAATAATTTTTTTTTTTGATTGTTATAAAATTAAAAAAATGGCTAAATTGCTGATTTTCTAATATTGGTTAAAAAAATAAAGGTATAAAATATGGCTCTTAGGTCTGTTAGTTCTAGTTCTTCAGCAGCTAGCTCATCCTGCTCTTCTTCTAAAAAAGAAGAAGAAACTCAAGAAACTCCCGCATTTGAAGAGTATTATACTTTGGGATGTATGGCTGAGACAAATGGATTGATCTCAGATTCTTCAAAATATTTTAAAAAGGCTTTAGGTCTTGTAAAAATAGAAAAAAATCGATCAGTAGTTCAAGCTCGTCTTGATTTTTTAGATTCAGCTTTCTGTCCTTCAAATAGATCTAAAGAAGTAAGATTAATAAATCTTTCTGTTTTGAATCATTCGCAAATAAAACCTTTTTTACATCAAAACCTTCTTGTATTAGTTTTTCATAATTGTTCAAATATAATCAATGAAACTATAGTTTTGGTAGCAG
>JAAKFE010000021.1 GCA_011065175.1 Candidatus Anoxychlamydiales bacterium | reverse complement strand
TGTCATTTTTTTCTTTAGGATTTATATGGATTTCATTAGCGCTAAGTTTAAGAGATTTGTCTTCTTGCCAAAACAGCACTTTTTTGTTTTTTTCTGAGCTGAGTAAAACTTTAGTCTCTTTAGGTAAATATTGAATTTTATCAGCTATTCCGTAGCCGATAAAATTTTTATCATCAATATATTTAAATCTAACACTATTTTCTAAAATTATATTTTTAATGTTTTCATTTTCATCATAAAAAAGTGTAGCTTTTTTAGCCCAAATCGAGACATTTTCATCAACATAAAATAAATAATGATTTTGATTTTTTAAACTAAAAGCGGAAATTTTCTTTTTTTCATGATCTAGTTCAATTAGACCTTGAGTATAAAGCTTTGATTTATTTTTTGAAAAAAAATTGATCGTTGTATTGTTTCTAGAAATAATTTTTCTAATAGATTTTTGATCGATATTTTTTAAGATTTCTATTTTGTTGGATAAAATTTCACCAACCTCAGGATCTATAACTTTAACATTATTATTTAAAGAAAAAGAATTTTCAAAATTATGCCAATTGAGAGTGTCAGCTACAAAAGAAATAGATTTATTTGTTAAAAAATCATTTATTTGACCATTAGTATTTTTTAACTCTAAATCTAAATTATCAACATCTAATGTTGCTTTTTTTGCAAAAATCTCATTATTTTCATATGTAAAATGACAAAAATCATTTTCTTTTGGGAATAAAAAAACCTTTGATTCATTTTCTTTTTTCTCAAAAAGGGCTTTTTCGCAGAAAATATTAATTTGATTATCAAGAGTTAAAATAACTTTATTTAAAAATCTGATAGAATAAATATCTTCAATATTTAACTTTTTTTTAACATTTTTTGTGTCTAAGAGACATTTGACTTCATTAGATATAATTTTTAAGTCTCTATTTTTTATTTTATCGCCATAGGTAACATGATCCTTTGAATAGAATCTAATTTTAGATTTTAAAGAATTAAAATCAGCATTTTCACTTAAGAGTGTTCCATTAGTATTGGTTATTAATTTCACTCCATTTTTCAAGCTGAAATCAAAGAGTTTATTTGTTTTTTTTAAATTTGAAAATCTAGCGTTACTTGCATAAATTTTTCCAAAACTATGCTCTAGATAAAACCCATTTTCAAAATGAAGATTATTTTTTTTGAAATTTAAAATATCTGCAGAGATTTTATAACTCGCATCTTGAGCAAATAAAAAAAAGGGAAGTAATAAAAATATTATTTTTCGCATTTTACGCTCTTTTTAGGATTAAATGAACCTTCAAATGAGATAGCTTTAATTTCAGGTTTTTTTTTGTTAATAGAAAAATTAAGTTCTTTTGCTTTTCCTTGAAAGTAGGCATTGGAGAAACTGGCTTGGTCCAAGCTAGTTTGGTTGAAGTTAAGAGTATTGATAAATGATAAGTTCACATCGAATAGATTAAGCTTATGAGAAGGAAAAGTATAACTTCCGCTATTTGCTGTTATATATTTAATCTGTTGCATCATTTGATTATCTAAAATATCTTCAAAACATATAAAAGTAATAAAGTTTAGGTTTTCGATTAGCTGATATTTTTGATTTTTACGATCTAAAAATATTTCTGAGAGTTTTGATGAGATCAGATAGTGTTTTCTTGTGCTTTTTTCAATAACATAAAGATCTTTTTGAACGTTTTCTCTTTTTTGATAGGCAGTTGTAGAATCAAACGCCAAATTTTTTTGTTCTAAATTATTATATGCTACTACATCTTTTTCATTGATATATAAAAACTTTAATAAAAAAAGAGAGATAAAAATAACTAAACCTAGAAGAGAATATACAAAAGTTCTTTTTAACATAAAATTGGTTCTGACAAAGCGTTTTTAATTTTTTCAATATCTTTTAAAAGATTTTCTAAATCATCTAAGGCCATAACGGTGCTACTATCACTTAAAGCTTTTTTAGGAGTAGGGTGGCATTCAATAAAAATAACATCAGTATTCATTACAACGGATGCTTTAGCAAGGTATGGAATGAATTTTGATTCTCCAGAGGAAGTTTTTTTATTTCCGCCAGGCAGCTGCGTTGAGTGAGATGCATCAAAACAGATAGGATATCCAAAACTTTTCATTATCAAAAGAGATCTGAAATCTGTAACTAAATTGTTATATCCAAAAAATGTACCTCGATCCGTTAAAATGATATCTTGATTATTGCAAGAGAGTATTTTATCGATAACATTTTTCATTTCAAAAGGGGACATAAACTGTCCCTTTTTTACATTTATAGGTTTTTTGGTTTTAGCTGCTTCTACTAATAAATCTGTTTGTCTACATAAAAATGCAGGAATTTGAATTATATCTAAAACATCTTTTGCTAAAGAAGCGTGAGAAGGAAGATGAATATCGCTAGTAACTGAAAGATCAAATTCATCTTTTACTTTTTGTAAAATTTCAAGTCCTTTTTCAAGGCCAGGTCCTCTAAATGAATCAATAGATGATCTATTTGCTTTATCAAAGCTTGCTTTGAAAATTAAATTAAAATCAAAATTAGAAAAAATCTCTTTTAGTTTTTCAGCGGTATAAAGAGAATGGTCTAGATTTTCTATCACGCAAGGACCGCAGATAAAAGTTAGTTTTTCATCTCCAATTATTAAATTTTCTTTTATCTTAATTTTTCTCATAAATCTCTCCTATTAGATCTTTCATAGAATATAAACCAGGTTTTTTATTATATAAAAATGTTGCAGCTTTTATAGCGCCAGAAGCAAAAACAGATCTTAGATGTACTGAGTGTTTTATCTCAATAGATTCTAATTCATTTGTTAAAAAAATAGAGTGTTCAAATGAAACATTTGAAGTTCTCATTGAATGTATATTTACATCTTTATTTATTGCTTTTTTTAGATCATTTGCTAAAGTTTTAGCGGTGCCAGATGGACTGTCTTTTTTTGAGATATGATGTTTTTCTAAAATATCGATGTTTAAATTTTTTAGCATTTTAGTTGAGATTTTTGAAAACTCTCTAATTAAGGCTATTCCGATAGAGAAGTTTGTGCTATAAAAAATTGGAATTTTTTCACTCGCTTTTTTTATTTTATTTTCATCATCTTTGCTATAACCTGTTGTTCCCATAACTAAAGGCATTTTATTTTTTATAGCTAGATTCAAAATATCATCTAAAATATCTGGCGCAGAAAAATCTATTACTACTTTTGATTTCTTTAAAAGTTTTTTTAAATTTTGAAAATCTTTTTTTCCAACTCCTCCAATAATTTCTATTACGCTGTTTAGAGCGCTTTTTTTTATCTCTTTTCCCATTTTTCCAGATATTCCAATGATGCTTGCAAAAATTTTCATGAAATTTAATTTGGTTTTTTGTTAATATTTTAGCAGACTTAAACTTACGAGGCAAAACCTTTTAAATATTGCTGAAAATTAGAGTAATCAACTTGAAAAATATTGCTTCAAGTTATTAATATAGAGCTCAATGGACTGATAGCTCAATTGGATAGAGCACCCGCCTTCTAAGCGGGCGGTTGCAGGTTCGAGTCCTGCTCAGTCCGTTTTTCTTATCTGAGTTAATTCTTTCTAAAAAATAGTGACGTTTTTTATTTTCAAAAGAGTGTAAAATAATTTTTTTAATTTTTTGTTTAATTTATTTTTCTAATACATATAATTCTCTTAAATTTCAATCGGGAAGATTATTATGAGTAGTAGTGTTTCAGGTAGTGTTGAACGCATATATTATGCTCAAATAATGCAAAGCATTGAAGAATTACGAAATGGATTGTTTTTAACAGATTTACAAAGTTTTGGATTAAAAAAAGATATAGATTGTCAGGTTTAAAGCACTATTGGGAAGATTAAAATGTCTATAGCTTTATTTAAAGTGCAATTTGATTGACTCCGTCAAACTAATGAAAGACGGGAATCTTCGAGTGTTCCTAAATCTTTACCGGATGAACCTCAAATGAAATCTAAAAGTGAAAGTTTGCCGGATTTAACAAAAGTATCATTGGAACAAAGTGATAAAGCGATACAAGCTATTAATAGTTATGTAACAGGTCTTCGAGAGCAAAATAAAGAACTAGCAATAGCTCTAGCTCTTAGCAAAACTAAGAAGACACAGGCTCAAACACCAGATAATGATGATGATGTAACATATGAGGAATTGAAAGACCAATATTTAGACCTTCTTGAGGAACTCTCAGATGCTCAAAATGAAATTGCCAGATTAAAAAAAGATCTTTTGGAAAGTCAAGAAGAAGGCAGCTAATAATTCTTAAGTGAAATAGACTAATTGAGCAGATTTATAAAAATAGATTTTTAAATGTTGAGAGAAACAAAAAAAGGAGCTAAAAAGCTCCTTTTTATTTAATCTTCAGGAGTTTCAGCTTTAGCGCTTTTTCCTTCTTCTATGATTTCAAGATTTACTCTAATGCCGTTTCTAGATGCAACAGACATAAGTAGAGTTCTAATAGCATTGATAGTTTTACCTTTTTTAATGAATTAGCCAAAGCTTTAAATATAGCTAAAATGCAATCATCAAATGAACGTATTACTCCAAGAGGAGAATGAAAAAAAGAGATTAATACAGAACTTGCAAATATGAGATAGAAAAAGATCTAGCAGAAGAAAATAAATAACTTTAATTATTTTGGCTGAAGACTTTTCGAATTCGATTAGCATCTTGCAGTGATCCTGTGACCCAACCAGGAAAATAAAGCACTTCACAATGATCAATATTTGGTTCTGTCTTCCTATGTTTTTGTTTGAAGGTTGTCATATTTTGCGGGTTAATTTTTCCATAAAAACTTTCTATGGTTTCTAACTCTAGAGATTCACGCGGTGAAAGAACGACTACTGATGTTGTGCCAGACTCTTTATCTGGTAAATTTTCTCCAAATGTTGAATTTGATCCATCAGTGTCAAAGAGTGCTCTAATTTTATGTCCTGGAGACCAAAATATTATATTGGTTTTATTTTGGTTAATCTCGATTTTATGACGAATACAAGTTTCGATAAATTTAATTTCAGAATCAATGAACTTATCCGCTTGCAGAAGTTGTACATTTCTGCTCATTGCATCTATCCAGAGTTTTTTTAGCTTTTCAACTTCTTCTTTAGGAATTGCTTCTCCATATGTCCAATTGATAACACGATTCATTAAATTTCCAATGATCGCTGGAATAACTAGAAAAAATAAAGTTCCAAGGGCTTGTATACGGCGTCTTACAGGATCATAAACCTCAGATTTAGAAATATGCGCATTAAATAAAACCCATTCGCGATGTAATAAGGCCCCTGGCTTGGCAAAGCTATCATACCATTTTCCTAGAGACGGATGAGTATTTGACAAGTGATAATATTGCGCATTTGAGGGAAACGCTTTTTTCAAAGTGTTACTAACCGAAATTCTTTCTTTCTCAGTGTTCCCTATTATCATATTTTTTGCCTACTCTTGATTTTTTTACAAGCTCTCAAAGGCTCTTGGAAAATTTCCTACAACATCCTTTGCAATTAATCTGTCTTTAACAAGCGAACCGCCTCGATATCGCTTATTTTAAGTGCATTAGGACTTAGCCTAGTTTTTGCTTCGCTAATATCCAGCGATATATTATTATACATTTTTTACTAAAAAAACGCTATATAAATTTCTTTGTACCCCCCATCACATTTATGCCAACATATTTTAACCAGACTTCAGCATTTTACAAGCTTAATTTTTCATAAGTCATTCATTTTTAAATGCAATTATTCAAAATAGTTTAATGCAATTATTCAAAATAGTTTTGTAGTAAAAAAAAATTATTGAAAAAAAATATCCTTTTTTAAAATATTTTCTATGTTTATTAGAGCAAAAAATCACCTCATAATCTGAAAAAATAAATGTACAAATAGCAAATATGAGATAGCAAGCTAGAAAAAAAAAGAGCCTTATTTAAAGAAAAAAAGGACAATAATTTTTGCTTTTGTAGCAATAAATTAGCTTAATAAAATTTATACAAAATAAATTTAAGTATAGAGAAAAACAAAAAAGGAGCTAAAAAGCTCCCTTTTATTTATTCTTCAGGAGTTTCAGCTTTAGGGCTTTTTCCTTCTTCTATGATTTCAAGATTTACTCTAATGCCGTTTCTAGATGCAACAGACATAAGTAGTGTTCTGATAGCATTGATAGTTTTACCTTTTTTTCCGATGATTTTACCAATATCAGATTTTTCAACGGATAACTCAATGATTAAAGTATGAGTTCCGCCGATTTCGTTGATACGAACTTGATCAGGGTTATCAACTAAATTTTTCACAATGTATTCTACAAATTCTTTCATAGTACCAGTCCTCTTTTTAAGTTTGAACAATAATAAATAGCTTTCTTGGATTGGTATTATACATAAAAAATATAAAAAAAATCTAGAAATTTAAAAAATTTAAATTTTTTTTAAGACAAAAGATTTATAAATTTTTCTATATTTTGGTTTATTGGAGCTGTTATTTTCAGAATTTCATTAGTAATAGGATGAAAAAATTCTAATAAATGGGCATGTAAAAGCTGAGAAGATACTTTAAAATTATTGTTATGGTTTTTAGATCCATAGATAGTATCGCCAAGGATTGGACATGAAATATGTTTTAGATGAACTCTAATTTGGTGAGTCCTCCCAGTTTTAGGCAAAGCTTCAATTAATGATATTTTATCATTAGATTTTAAAAGTTTAATTTCAGTAATAGCTTCTTTTCCATCTTCTACTATAGCCATCTCTTTTCTTTTTATTTTATGTCTAGCAATTGGAGCTGAAATTATTTGATTTTTTGGTTTATTTATAGTTATTGCTAAATACTTTTTTTTAACTTTTCTATTTTTAAATTGTTCAATTAAATTTTGCTGAGCTTTTATTGTTTTTGCAGCGAGGAGAACTCCTGTTGTATCTTTATCGAGTCTATGAACAATTCCAGGTCTAACATCAGAATCTTTATAGATTAGATCTTTGCAGTGATATAACAGAGCATTTACAAAAGTATTAGACCAATTACCATGAGCTGGATGGACAACCTGATTTGCTTTTTTATTAACTGCTATGATGTATTCATCTTCATATAAAATATCTAAAGGAATATTTTCAGCTTTTAAAGAGATGTCAGGCAGAGCTTGAAAAAATATTTCTATTTCATCTCCAGTTTTGGGTATAAATCTTTTTTTTACTTTTTTAGAGTTTACTAAGACAGAGCCATTTTCAATTAGGTATTGAAAATAAGTTCTAGAGTTGGATTTGAATTTTTCAGATAAGAGTTTGTCTAGTCTTATTAAAGTATCTTCTTGTGATATTAAAAAAATATTTTGATCTATCATAAATTTTTTTTAAATTTTGAAGTATTATAACATACAAATTTAGACTAGATCAAGAAGATCAAAAAATAAAAATTAAAAAAAAATCTTTACAGAGTTAAAAAAAAATAATAACAAACAAATCCTGCTAATTATTAGTAAGGTATAAGAAACAAATCTTTAAGCTTAATTAATTGTAATAAATATGTAGAAGATTTCACAATTATGATATAATTATTTTATAAAAAATTAAAATAAAGTTTAAAAAATGTCTAGTGTAACGTTGTCGAAGCCATTTAGTTCATATGATGCTTATACAAATTTTATGAGTGGCCAAGAAGCCATTTCAAAATTGCGAGCTGTTGCGTTATCAGAAAAGAGCGAAAAGAGCATTGATAAGTTTCCTTATTTAAAAAAAGTTGTATCAATATTCTATAATTATTTACTTATTATCAAATATTCATTTTTATGTACAGTTAATAGGATTTATTATGGTCCTTTTAAAAAAAAGGGAAATCCTTATTTTCGGAGAGGTATTATCGCTAGAAAAACAATTAATTGGATGAGAGTATTTGGAAATAATTTTTTAGTTCCTACTACAAATTGCGTTCAGACTGAACTTGTAGATATTTCTATGGATTTAAGAGAAGTTGATGAAGAAATAAAAGAAAGATTTTCAGAAAAATTCAAAGATAAAATTTCTCTCAAAATATCTGATATGCAAAAAGATGGTATATGTAGAGGTATGAGTGTGTGGTTTGATTTTTTATATATGAGCACTATAGATACATTTAAAGATAAATCTCCTGAAACTCATATAAAAGCAGTTGCGGAACTTTTTAGATATGGCTCTCCTATAGAAGGTTGTTTGATGCAGGAATTAGTAATGGTGTTGCCTATTCAAAAATATACGTATCATACATCATCTTATGCACAAAAATATGTGAAGCCATTTGAAAATATTGAAAATACAGTAGATATATTAAAACAGCTGCCTATAGGAAACTATGGATTGCACCCAAAAACTCATGTTTGTAATCTTTTTAAAGTCTCAGATGATTGTATGTATTTATGGGATCCGAATACCGGTTTAATAAAAATACAAGGTACTAATGTGGAAAGAGCCCTTTTAGATATATTAAAAAAATATGTTGAGGGAGGAACAAACAATGGTTTTTGTTTATTTCGAAGAGATTCAATCGTTGAGGATTATCGTTTTAGTGGAGAAATCGACTCAGAAGTTAAAGAAGTAAAACCTGGTATTTTTATTTTTGAAAAACCTCAATATAATAGTCCAGCAGAAGGGCTTATTGCTTTTTGTCAAAAACTTCATAGAACTCGTTTGTTGCAAAGGGCAATTGATGCTTAGTGAAGGTTGAGAATAAAATAAAGACGTCTTAGTGTGAGAAAAATTTCGAATGTTTGATAATGTTTTTCGCTATAATTATCTATATTTTTAATATTTTAAAAAATAATTTTACTGAGGAGTATTAGGATTGAGCTTTTTTATAGCTTTTAGCATTCGATCATTTTCTTTTTTCATTTGCGCCATCATTGTATTCATCATACTAGCTAAAAATTTATTTCTAAAAGTTTCTAAATCTTTTTGAGAAGAAAAAGTAAAGCCCATATATTTTAAAGAGCTATCTCCAGTAAGAGATTCTGATTTGGGTTGAATGTCTTTGGGTTTTACTTTAGGTGGTTTAATATCTGGCTTTGGCTTTTGCCCTCCAGGAGGAGGAACACTAGGGGTATTTCCCATTTTTATCTCCTATTTTCTTTTTATTAACATATTATTTTTCTAAACTCAAATTAAAAATCGCATGAGCCTGCTGCTCTATAAAAGGGGATTACATCTCTTATGTTTTCCATGCCTGTGATGAATTGAATAAGTCTTTCAAAGCCAACTCCAAATCCAGCGTGAGGAGCTGAGCCGTACTTTCTTAAATCTAAATACCATTTGTAGGTATTTAGATCTAAACCTTTATTTTTTATTTTATTCTTTAAAAGCTCAAAATCATCTTCTCTTTGAGAGCCACCTACTATTTCTCCAATTTTTGGAACTAAAATATCCATAGCAGCTACAGTTTTGCCATCTTTATTATCTTTCATATAAAAAGATTTTATTTCTTTTGGATAATCTATTACCACAACTGGCTTTTTAAAATGCTCTTCAGTTAAATATCTTTCATGCTCAGATTGAAGATCTAATCCCCAACTTACTTCAAATTCGAACTTTTTAGTAGCTTTTTCTAATATTTTTATAGCGTCTGTGTATGTGATAACTTCAAAAGGAGACTCTACTACATGAGTTAATCTTTCAATTAGTCCTTTTTCAATAAACTTATCAAAAAAGGCTATATCATCTTCATTTTCATCTAAAGCTGCTTTTGCCATATATTTTATATAATCAGATGCAAGTTTTATATCATCTTTTAGATCACCGAACGCAAACTCTGGCTCTAACATCCAAAATTCAGCGAGATGACGAGATGTATGAGAATTCTCTGCTCTAAAAGTTGGAGAAAATACATAAACATCACTCATACCTAAAGCAAAAGCTTCAGCATTTAGCTGTCCAGAGACAGTAAGATAAGCTTCTTTTTTGAAAAAATCTTCTTTTGGATCTTTTCTTAGATCAGAGAGGGTAGTTACTCTAAAGAGTTCTCCTGCTCCTTCTGTATCTGATGCTGTAATTACTGGAGTTTGAATATACAAAAAATCTCTATCTTGAAAAAATTTATGCGAGTGATAAATTAAAGAACTTCTAACTCTAGCGATAGCGCCACCTGTGTTTGTTCTGCATCTTAGATGAGAGATTGTTCTAAGATACTCAAAGGAGTGTCTTTTTTTCTGAAGGGGATAGTCTTCTGGAGAATTTCCGATTATTGTAATGTTTTCTATTTTAAGCTCAAATTTTTGATTTTTACCAGGGCTTTTTACAACTTCACCTTCCAAGCAAACAGATGCCCCTATTGAAATTTGAACAATTTTTCTAAAATCCTCGTTTGAGCTATCTATTACACCTTGAAGGTTTGCTAAACTAGATCCATCATTTATCTCAATAAAAGCAAAACTTTTTTGATCTCTAATTGTTTTTACCCAACCAAAAACTTTTATTTTTTTAGAAATGATTGATTCATCTGATGCAATAATTTTTTTTATTTTTATTCTCATGTTATCCTACAAAATTTTTTAAGATTTCTATTTCATCTTTCCAAAGATCTTCGTTTGGAGTCTCTAATATTTTTGGAACGTTTTGAAAATTTTTCTCTTTCATTAAAAACTTAAAAGTATCTATTCCAATTTTACCTTTGCCTATAGATTCGTGTCTATCTTTTCTAGAATTAAAATCAGTTTTTGAATCATTTACATGAAAAGCATTTATAAATTTCAAACCAATTACTCTATCAAATTCTTCTATAGTGTTATCCCAAGTTTTTTTTGTTCTAATATCGTAGCCAGCTGCAAAAATATGGCATGTATCTAAACAAACCCCTAAGGGCACTTTATGTTTTACTTTTTTGATTATATATTCTAAATGCTCAAATTTATATCCTACATTTGATCCTTGACCTGCTGTTGTCTCTAGTAAAAGTTTAGTTTTTCCTTTTTTTATCTCACTTTCAAATGAAAGAATAGATTCAGATATTGTATCTAAACACTCATCAGGAGTTGAAGTTAAAGCAGAGCCTGGATGAAATACCAAATAATCTATCTCTAGAGCGTGGCATCTTTTTATCTCTTCTATAAAAGCTTTTCTAGATAGAGCTAAAGAATCTTTTTTAGGGGATCCTAAATTTATTAAATAGCTATTGTGAGAAACTACTTTTTTAATATCTTTTTCTTTTTTTGCATCTATAAACTTCTTAGCATCTTCTTTAGATATCGGTTTTGCTCTCCACTGCCTTTGATTTGCTGTAAAAATTTGAAGGGTATTAGCTCCAAGGCTATTTGCTTCATAAATCGCATTAAATACTCCTCCTGCAATAGAGGTATGTGCACCAATTAGATTCTTTTCTTTTTCCATAACAATTCAAAAAGGTAAAAAACTAAAAATTTTATAACAAAAAAAAATAAATATTTTTTATAAATAAATCTAAAAATTTAAGCTTTTTTTATTTTTTTCCAAAAGCTATCATAACATAAGCAGGCATTTTATGAGCATAGATACATCTAATTCAATTACAAAATCTTTTAAAAGTTTTTTTTTAGGAACTTTTTTTAGCAGAATATCAGGACTCATTAGAGATGTTTTAACAGCGCTTTTCTTTGGTACAAGCCCTCATATTGCTGCTTTTATGGTAGCCTATAGATTTGCAAATCTTTTTAGAAGGCTCATAGGGGAAGCTTCTTTTCAAGCAGGTTTTGTTCCTTTTTATGAAAATTTGCGGCTTGAAGATTCAAAAAAAGCTTCTTTTTTTTATAGAGATCTTTTTTTTTCAATTACCATTTTTTTAGCTATTTTAATAGCAATATCTCAAATAACCCTGTTTTCTTTTGCTAAAGTTAATACAAATAAAGAAATAATCTCTCTTACTCAAATCATGCTTTTTGGGCTAATTTTTATTTGTCTCTATGCTTTAAATAGTTCTTTTTTAAATTGTCATAGAAGTTATTTTCTGCCCTCTATCGCTCCAATGGCTTTTAATTTAGTTTGGATTTTATCTTGTTTTCTTTTTAGAAATTTTTTAGATGAAAAGTTTGTCTATGTTTTAGCTATTTCGATAGTTTTTGCTTTTTTCTTGCAGTATTTTACAACAGCAATATCTAGCTTTAAAATAATTTCAAAAGATTTAAAAATATCAGAAATTTTAAGACCAAAACTTTTTACTAAAGATATAAAAAAACTAATAAAACCAATCACACTCTCTATTTTAGGAATTGGCGCTGTTCAAATAAATAGCGCCTTAGATGCAAGCTTTGCTATTTTTTCAGAAAAATCAGGCCCTGCTTATCTTTGGTATGCAATAAGAGTATATCAGCTTCCATTCGCTTTATTTGGTATTGCTATCTCTTCTGCTATTTTGCCACCACTTTCAAGAGCTTACAAATTAGATGATTTTACAAATTTTAGAAAATTTTTAAATTTAGCTTTTTTAAAAAGTTTTTCTTTGATGCTATTTTCTGCTTTTGCATTGATAATAATAGGTCCATCTTTAATAAATCTTCTTTTTGCAAGAGGCGCTTTTAAATTAGATGCTATTGTAAATACTAGCTACTCGCTTTTTGGTTATGCTCCAGGTCTTTTGTTTGCCACATTTGTAATGATAATATCTGGGGCCTTTTATGCAAAAAAAGAGTATTTGATTCCAACGATAGCTAGCATATCATCTGTTTTATTAAATATTTTATTAAACTCAATTTTTATATTTGGATTTCAGATGAAATCTACTTCCGTTGCTATAGCTACCTCAATAAGTGCAATTTTTAATTTTTTGATTTTAAATTATTTTTTAAAAAAGAAATTTGGGAATTTGCATGTAAAAATTGAAAAAATTGAGAATTTTTATGAAAAAGATATTTTTAAAAAATTTTTTAAAATTTTTATATCTTTGATATCTGCAACTATTTTCACCATTTTAATAGGGTATTTATTAAAAGATCCTTCTATATATTTTCTTTTAAATCAAACTTTTGTTTTCCCAAATAGTTTTTTAGATAAATTTTATAGCTTTTTTATTTTATCTACCATCTATCTAGTGTCTTCGTTTTTCTTTGCATATCTATTTAAGGCAAATGAGATTTTAGATTTTATTCAAATAAAAAATATTAGAAAAAAATCAATATCATAAAAAAGCCAATCCAAAACAGAAAAAAAAAGCCAACCTTAAAAAAGATTGGCAAATGAAATTTTTGCTATTAATCCTAATAACATTAGGTTGAGTGAGCAATAAACTCGCAAACAAGTGGTATGTTAACTAAAAGAGGAAGTGGGATTTGTTCAGCTAGTGGGATAGATCCTAGTGTTCCTGAGCATTTATCATCATCAAGTGTCAGATATTCAGGGATTTCTGCTGATTTTTCTTGAGCTTCTTTTACTATTTTCATTTTCTTTGCTTTCTCTTTTAAAGAAACTTTCATACCTTGCTTTACTTGAAATGACTTAATATCAACTTTTTTATCATTTACAAGTATATGGCCATGAGAAATTAACTGTTGTGCTGCAAAGATAGTAGGCGCTAATTTTAATCTATATACGATGTTATCAAGTCTACACTCTAGCATCTGAATAAAATTCTGAACTGAGTTTCCAGGGATTTTTACAGCTTTTCTATATGTCAAAATCAGCTGTTTATTAGTGATCATTCCATAGACAGCTCTTAGCTTTTGCTTTTCTTCTAGCTGATGACCAAAATCAGATTTTTTTCTTCTTTTAGCACCATGCACTCCAGGAGGATTTGGTTTGTGAAGCAGGGGATTTCTTGCTCTTCCAAAAATATTGCTTCCATATTTTCTTGCTATTCGGTTTTTAGGACCAGTATATCTCATTTTATCTCCATTAAATAATCTATTGACTAGCTAGTATATATAATCTTTTGATTTTTGTACAACCCATTATTAACCTATCAGCAATTCCCGAAAGCTTTTAATTTAAATATTCTCACCTAATATTAATTTTAAAAATTTTTAAATTATGTCTTTTTAATTTTATATATCATTAAAGTCGCTTTTTTATTTGAAATTAACTTTTCAAGCTCATTTTGCTCCACTAGGGAATTTTTTGATTTTCAAAAATATTTACGAAAAGAAAATTATTCCATGCAATACTGCAAGCATCTAATATTTCATTGTAATCTTTAAAACAACGATTAGAAAGCTCTCTTCTTCTTAAATGTTGCCAAACTAGTTCAACAGGATTTAATTCCGGTGATGCTGCCGGCAAATGAATTGTAGTAATATTATTAAATTTTTTTCTGCTAAAGATTGTTTTAAAAATTAATTAAAATTTTTTTTATATATTTTTTGTAAAAAAAAGATTATTAGTGTAACTTTTTAAAAGTTAAAATTGATCAATGTTTAAATAATATGATTTTTTTTATATGGGGATTGTTTTTTTTCTTTGTCAGCGTTAATGAAGTAAATGGGGCTAATTCAGCAGTAAAAAATATTGTTTTTGTTGAAATAGAAGAAACTTCGCCGAAAACTGAAAAGACAATACCTGTATCAGAGTCTGTGTCTGAGAATATGCCAATAGTTATATCTGATCAGAACACTCTTCAATCAAAAGATCTGAAAGAGGAGAAAAAATTGGAGCAACAAAAGAGCAAAGCTAAAAAAGAGTTAGAAAAAGCTGCTCCTAAATTAAAAGGATTAACTTTTCTGCCTTACGAAGATCATTTACAACCAACGTCTATTTTATCTCGAGGAATAGTAACCGATGAAATATCTTTGCCGGATAAAAAAGCTTTTGTTGCCAAAATGAAACCTTTTTTAGGTAAGCCGATTACTTCTGAAGTATTATTAGACTTAAAAAAAGCAATTATCAATTACTATTGGGAACAGGGCTATCCATTAGTTCGAGTAATTATTCCAATTGGTCAAGATATCACAGAAGGTAAAGTGCAAGTGATTATTGTTTCTGCCAGACTAGGAAAAGTTAGAATCGAAGGTAAGAGATATACCTCTGATGAAAAACTAAAAAAAGCCATCAGATTGCAACCGGGCAATGAAATTGAATCTAAGCTTTTAATGAATGATGCAGCTTGGTTAGAAGGAGATCCTTTTAGGACAGTGGATATTATTTATGAACAGGGAGAAGAGTTAGGCACAACGGATATTGTGTTGCATGTTGATGAAAGGTTTCCCCTCACAGTTTATACTGGTTATGAAAATAACCCTTATAAAAGTGCAGGCTCTTCTAGGTTTAAAACGGGTTTTCATTGGGGTCATTTATTCTGGCAAGATCAGCAGATCAATTTTGAATTTATTTCGGCTGAAAAAATAGATAGCTGGTTTTCGGTTTCTGGCAATTATATTATTCCTCTGTCATGGAGAGATCAATTAAAATTTTTTTATAATTACATCCATTCAAAAGCAACATCAGAAGATTTGAATATTGCTATAGGATCAAACCCTAAAGGAGAGCTTTGGCAATTAGGCGCTCGTTATAATCTATCTTTGCCGGATTTTGCTTCTTATAAACATCTGATTCAGTTTGGTTATGATTTTAAACGCTCTAATAATCTGTTAGAATATTACGGTTTCAATGTCGGCCGGACTCAAGCTGATATTTCTCAGTTTTTAGTTCGCTACGAAGCTACTGAAACTGATAAAACAGGCCGAACATTTTTTGGTTTTTCTGTTTATATCAGCCCTGGTGGTATGACGGCTTTTAACCACGACCGTTTTTTTAGAGAACAAAGAAGCGGTGCTAAAAGTGACTATTATTATTTTCTTTTTAACTTAGACCGTTATCAGCATTTAGGAAGAGATTGGAGTTGGACTCTAAGTACGGTTATACAAATGTCTTCTGGAAAATTATTAGCCACAGAAGAATTTTCTTTAGGTGGGCATTTAACTGTCCGTGGTTATTTAGAAAATGAAGTATTAGGTGATCGTGGAATGCTATTAAAAAATGAAGTGCGTACGCCTTCTATTAGTTTTAAACAGTCTTGGAAAGATGAATTCCAGCTGCTTGCTTTTGTTGATTTTGGTTTTTTAAATGAAGTTGATCAAAACGTTTTATCAAAAGATACTTCAGTTCTGCTTTCTGCTGGACCTGGAGCTTTATATAAAATTAGCCAGTATGTGAATGTTCGCTGTGATGCTGGTTTTCAAATGAAAAGCGTACATGGAAAACTCTTTGGTAAAAACTTGCACCGTCGTATTCACTTAGCCGCTTTTTTAACTTTCTAAATGTTTTTGTGTTTTGTAAAAGTTAGTCCTTTATGGAATATCTAAACACCAGGAGTAATAACTCGTTTTTTTTGTGATAGTTTTCATGATTTAAGATTTTTTGATAGATATCTATATCTAGTTATTTTTCTATTGAAAACAAAATCTTTTTTCGAGTATTAAAAAATCAGGAAACATATATGTTTTTAGGGGGGGAGACTTTTAAAAATATTATTATGGCATTGATTAAGATAATGTTCTTTTTAATTTTGCCTTTTTGGCTCTTTGCTTCTCCTAAAGGAGGAGAAGTAAAGAGCGGTTCTATTCAAATTTCCGCTCAAGATAACAATGTTATTATTTCTCAAAGCTCAGATAAAGCGATTATTCACTGGAAAGATTTTTCTATTAAAAATGGAGAAACTACTCAGTTTATTCTGCCTTCTCAAAACTCTTCTACATTAAACCGTGTAATAGGAGGTAATCTCTCTGAGATTTATGGAGATCTTAAAAGTAATGGCATTCTTTATCTAGTTAATCCAAATGGTATCGTAGTTGGTCCAACAGGCACAATCGATACAGCAAGCTTCATAGCTTCTACTTTTGATCTACAAGATAAAGAATATCTCGAAGGTAAAAAGATCGGTTTCACAGATAGATTATCTTCAAATATTTTAAATCGGGGAATAGTAAAAACTACACATGGCGATATCATTTTCGTGGCTAAAGACATTGAAAACGAAGGTTCTTTATTAGCAGAAAAAGGAAAAGTCTCTTTAAATGCCGGCTATGAACTTTATCTACTTCCATCTGAGCAAATGAAAATAGTTATCCGTCTCAAAAAAGACGGAACCATTAAAAACTCCGGTCTCATTAAAGCTACTCAAACAGAACTAAGAGCTTCCAATGACAATGTCTATGGCCTTGCTATCAAAACTTCCGGCACGATCGATGCTCAAGGCATCACTGAAAAAGATGGGAAAATTCTTCTATCGGCAGAAGATGGCATTATTGACGTCTCCGGAACATTATTAGCTAAAAGCAAAGATTCAAACCAAACTCAAAATAAACATCTTCCAGATCAAAAAAAAAACATTGGCGGCAAAGTTCACATCTTCGGAAAAACTATCAAACTTGAAAAAGATGCCTTTATTGATGTTTCTGAAAAAGATGGTGGCGGAGAAGTTTTAGTCGGGGGCGATTACCAAGGCAAAAACCCAGACATTTCAAACTCTGATTATGTCTACATGGATAAAGACGCTGTTATCCATGCAGATGCAATAGATAATGGCAATGGTGGAAAAGTTATTCTTTGGTCAGAAAAAGGAACAAATTGGCAAGGGTTTATTTCAGCTCAAGCCGGAAAAGAAAAAGGCGATGGTGGGTTTGTCGAAGTTTCATCGAAGGGCTTTTTATATCCTAAATTTAATATTAATGTTTCAGCTGTAAATGGTAAAGCTGGAACCTTATTGTTAGATCCTTCTGATATTGAGATTACTGATGCAGCTTCTGTTCCTGCTTGGGCTAATCCTTATAATCCGGGGCCTGGAGAAGCGAATCCCTGTAATGCTCAGGCAGCGGATATAGAAAATGCTTTAAATGGAGGGGCGAATGTCACTATTGCAACTTCTAATGGAGACCAAGGCAGTGGCGATATTACAGTTAAAGTTCACGTTCTATGGACAACTGCCAAAACATTAACATTAACAGCGGATAGAAGTGTTATAATTGATGCAACAGGATCACTTGAAAGCACGAATTCTGGTGCAAATTTCGATGCGATTGCTATTACAACTTTAGATAATGGAGGAGCTGCTAACTACGATGGAGTGACTAATAATGGAACAATTACGGCTATCTCGGGCAATATCGATATTACAGGTATAGGAGGAAGCGGAGGCGGTGGAGCTTATAATTATGGGGTTTATAATTTAGCAGAGATTTCTACGACAGGAAGTGATGCCAATGCTGGAGATATTACCATAATAGGTACAGGAGGAGATGGTGCGAGCGGTAATTGTGGTGTGTATAATAGTGGTTCTTCTGCGAACATAGCAACAGATTCTGGATTGATTGACATAACAGGCATAGGCGGAGATGGTTCTTCAAACCAAAACTTTGGAATAAGGAATGACCTCTCTGCAGAAATCTATTCTTCAGGCTCTGGAACAGTCACTTTAGATGGAACAGGCGGTGCTGGAATTAGTGGTAATCGTGGTGTAAACAATGAATCAAGTGCTAAAATTTATTCAACAACCGGAGCCCTTAGCATAACAGGAACTTCGAATGGAACCTCATCTAATAATCACGGCATACGTAATAAAAACCAAGCCCAAATCTATTCTACAGGATCAACGGTTACATTACATGGTACGGGGTCTGCATCTGGTACTGATCAGAATTATGGTGTAGCCAATGATGGCGATACATATGCTACTACAAAAATTTATTCTACTGGCGGAACGTTAAGCATTACAGGAATAGGTGGTGGTACTGGTGATAACAACCATGGTATTAATAATTTTGATTCTGGGGTGATCACAGATGAAGGAGCAGTAGCTATTACCATGACCGGTACTGCAGGCAATGGCTCAAGTAGTGTTGGTATAAAAACAGTAGCGGGTACAGATATTGGTGAGACAGGAGGCTCTGCTACTACAGGAGCTGTGACCTTGACGGCTGATACTACCGACTATGCCGGTAATATTTATACGACAGGGGATTTAACTCTTCAGCCTAATACAGCAAGTTTAGCCATCCCTATCGGTACCGGTTCCGATTACATAACTTTAGCTAACTTGTTAGCCTATACTGCAGGCCATGCAAATACTTATATTGGCAAATCAGGAGGCGCTCACACCATAACTTTAGGAGGCGGAGGATCTGATGTTGTTGTTAATTCTAATGATACGACTTTTAGAGGGAAGCTTATCACAGTTATTACAGATGATTTAACTTGTGCGAATGCTGCCAAAATGACCCTTTTAGCCAGTCAAAAAATTACAGTTGATGTTACTTCTACCATTATAAATATTAACGCAGGCGCTAATTTCGATGCAATTACTCTAACCGCATCAGGAGGAGTTGTTGGCAGCAATTATGATGGTGTGATTAATAATGGCTCGATTGTTACTTTCTCGGGGAATATCAATATCACCGGAACAGGAGGAAATAGTGGAGCTAGTAATTATGGGGTTTGGAATGAAGGAGATATTGCTACGCTAGGAAGTGATGCTAATGCTGGAGATATTACTATAATAGGTACAGGTGGAGATGGTTCTGGTGATAGGAATTATGGAGTCTTTAATAATGGTGCTGGTTCTCAAATTACAACCGATGCAGGAGCAATAACCATTATGGGCATAGGAGGAGCAGGAACAGAGCATAATTATGGAGCCTGTAATGCTGATAATGCAGAAATAGAGACTACAACAGGATCTATTGATATAACAGGTACAGGCGGAGCTGGTTCGGGAGCTTATAACTATGGTGTTTATAATACTTCTGCCGGAATAATCTATGCGACTTCTACTGGCAGTGTAACATTAGATGGTACTGGAGGAGCGGGAACAACGAATAATTATGGGGTATTGAATACTGCCAATGGATCTAAGATTTATTCAGTAGATGGAGCATTGAATATAACCGGTCTGGGAGGAGCGGGATCTGGCGATAAGAACTATGGTATAATGAATAACAGTCGAGGACAAATCTATTCCTCAGGCTCTGGAACGGTAACCTTAGACGGCACTGGCGGTGATGGAACTGATAGTAATTATGGAGTATTTCAAGATGGCAATGCACTTAGCACTACTCAGATCTATTCAACGAATGGAGCTTTAAGTATTACGGGAGAAGGAGATGGTTCTGGAACCTTAAATTTTGGTATATATAATTATCGTCAAGGTCAGATTTATTCGTCAGGATCGACAATTACTTTAACTGGGACAGGCGGCGGGGGAACGGGCTCTAATTATGGTGTATATCAAGATGGCAGTGGATCTGCCAATACCAAAATCTATACAACAGGTGATACGCTAAGTATTACTGGCACAGGAGGAAACGGAGGTTCCAACAATTACGGTGTTTATAATTATAATTCTAGTCTTATTACTTCTGATACACAGACTATTACTATAATAGGCACGGGAGGAACTGGAGTAGAACGTAATTATGGAGTTTATAATACTAGTGCTGCAGAAATAAAAACTACAACAGGAGCTATTGATATCACAGGTACAGGCGGAGCCGGTTCCGGAGCTTATAATTATGGTATTTATAATGTCGCTGGCGGAATGATCTATGGGGTAGATGTTCAGCCTGCAGCTTCTACTGGTAGCGTAACCTTAGATGGTACAGGCGGCGCAGGAACAACGGATAATTGTGGGATATTGAATAGCGCTACTGA
>JAAKFE010000020.1 GCA_011065175.1 Candidatus Anoxychlamydiales bacterium | reverse complement strand
GTTTGATTAGTTTTTTTAATAACTCTTGTCTTTGTATATCATTTTCTTTCTCTATTGGAGTTATAAAAAACTCTTTAAAAACAGCTAAATTAGGCAGATAAGTTGGCAAAATTATATCAAATATAGATTTGAGTTCGATTAAATAGTTTTCAATTGGAGTTCCACTAAGACCTAGTCTCATATTTGCATTTATATTAGATAAAGCTCTATGAGTTAAAGAATTTATATTTTTAGCGATTTGAATTTCATCAAAAATTGCCAATTCAAATTTAAGCTTTTTTAATTTATCTTTTTCAGATCTTATTATCCCGTAAGACGTTAAAAGAAGATCATAATCTTTTGTAAATTTTTCTAATTTTCTATAAATACCATGATAAACATACACTTTTATCGATGGTAAAAACTTTTTTAAAAGCTCTTCCCAGTGATAAATAACAGATGTTGGACAAACCACTAAATATTTAAAATTGTTTTCTTTATGAATTGCTGCAATGAGTGCCATAGATTGGTGAGTTTTTCCAAGCCCCATATCATCACATAAAAGTCCTGAAAGATTATTAACATATAAAAACCAAAGCCATTTTATTCCAATTTCTTGATAAGGCCATAAAGTAGCTTTTAGAAGAGATATATCAAAAAATTTATCGGTTTCAAAAGATTGAAGTTCATCTAAGAGTTTTTTAGTTTGCTCAGTTTCTTTAGTTTTTGAGATTTTTACATCTTCTAGCAAAAAAAGACGAATGATATCTAAAGAAGTAAGCTCTAAAAATTGATCTTTTTGACTTTTTTTTGGTTTTTTTAAATTTTTCATCCAATTAAACCTAGCTTGTTTAAAAAATATTAAGCCTGCCTCTGAGAAAATATATTTCTTATTCTCTATCATAGCAATTTGTAGATCGATTGCATTTACTTTGCCAATTTCAGATTGATATTCAAGTTTTGCTTGGTAGATCGTTTTGCTTTTTCTTTTTCTTTTAATAATTTTTGTAAGCTTTAAGGTTAGTGTTTTTGGTTTTGAGAGCCTTTTATCTAAACTAATTATATATGGTTTCAATCTTTGAAGCTCAAATGTAATAAAAAAAGCTTCGTTAGATTTAGTTACTATCTTTTCTTTTTCATACATCTGGGGCAATTTTAATGATTTAGTTACCTCAAAAAAACCTCTATTTTTTAAATAAACAAAATTTTCAAAAAATTGAAAATTTTTTATATCAAAGCCTTCTTTTACTTTTATCTCAGGAGTTATTTTGATTTGCATATCACTTAAAACAATTTTTAGCCCAATTTTTTCAATAGGAGAGCTTTCGATAAAAAAGTCATCTATTTGCTCTAACTCTTCTCTATTAGAAGCTATAAATTTTGCAATATCTTCTTTTTTGATACTAAGACCTGGCCTTATCGGCAGATTTAATCTTTTTTCCAATTTAGAGAAAAACCCAATTTTCTTAATATAAATCCAATCTTCAAAATCTATAAAATTTTCAAATTCTGATGGAAAATCTAACTTTGATGAAAACACTAAATCTAGATCTTTAGTAACTGTATAAACTAGATGGGATTGAAAGGATCCAAAATGTGTTTGAAATTCTTCAAAGTTATGAAGCCAAATTCTATTTTTAGTAATAAACTCCGATATATTTTCTTTTTTTATTATTTTTTCTGCCTTATCAAAAAAAAGATCTTCTAAAAGATAAAAACCTTTATCTTGAATGTAGATCCAAGGTCCAAAAAAACAAGAAAATGGTTTTTCAAAATCTGTTTTTTCAAAAACATACATCTTTATATGAAGATTTTGATCTTCATCAAAAAACAAAAAATATTTAGGAAAAACACTTTTTAGATATATTTTTTCATTTTCAATTTTTTCTTCGAAAATATTTTTATATTTTGATAAGAAATATGAGACCTTATCAGTGTCAATAATATCTGTTTTTAAAAGCTCATTTGGCTTTTGAGGATAAAACCCTATATCTTCAGCATAGATATAGCCACCAACTTTTATTCCTTTTTTTTGCTTTTCTTCTTCTTCGAAAAAACCTTTAGTTTTTTCAATTAAAAAACATTTTTTTTCTCTATCATATAAAAACTTTTCAATCTTTTTCCCTTGATATTCATACAATTTTAGTTTTGATTGAATTGTATTTAAAGTAGGAATTATCTCTTCAAAAGAAGAAAAAGAAACATAAAATTTTGCAAAAATATCTGCAAAAGAGACAATAACTTGGCTATATAAGCCATCTGCCTTTTCTTTAAACTCAATTTTATATTTTTTATCTTCTGCTAAAAGAAAAAACCATTTTGCTAGATCTGAGAAAAAAGACATTTCATATTTGAGTGTATCAGATGCTCTACCCTCTTTTAAAAGGTTCATCTCATCTAAAGAAATCGCAGAATATTTTAAAGCATTTTTATCTTCTTTTTGCTCTTTTAAATACTCTTCTAATCTATCTGTTTCATTTCCCTTTGCTTCTATATAAAAAAGTTCTTTTTTTGAGCTAGATAGATAAAAATAAGATCCTTTTTTTTTCTTTTTTAGATTTTTTTTCTCAAACCCTACATAAAAGGAAGTGATTTTAAAAAGAGCATTAAAAAAAGATTTTTTAAATCTTACATGAATAGGCTCATTTTTTTCTGTAATATAAAAAAAAGCACAAGCTAAATGCTGACAAAACCCAAAACTCTCTTGAGTGCGGCAAGAACAAAAAGCATCTAAAATATTTTTATCTTTATCGATTTGTAAAAATGGCCAAAAACTTTCATTTAATTTTGGATCATAAACTTGAGTTTCATAGATATTTTCAGAAAAAATGATATCTTTTATCTGATCTTCATCAAATAGTTTTCTACCAGCTTTCTCGAATTTTTGAAGCTGTTTTTTAAATTCCATTTAGGCAATTTTTAAAATTTTTTGTATATAATATAATAAATACCACTTTAAGGAAATTATAATCAAAAAAAGATTCTTTTGCGATCTTCTCTCTTTTTTAGAAATCATTATTACCAATAGAATCTACATATCCTCTAAAAGCAAAGGTAGGTTTAGATGTAAGTGTTATTTCATCTTTTTCTAAATTAGTTTTTATCTCTCCTCCTCTATATTGCAAAAGAAGATTTTTTATACTTTTACGTTTGTTTTTTAAGAAGTGACTATAACTTATAGCTAAAGCTCCAGTTGAACAACAAAGAGTCTCATTTTCAACTCCCTTTTCATATACTCTAACTTTAATTTTATCCCTATCAATAACTTCACAAAAGTTAACATTTATCCCACTTGGCTCAAATTCTTTTAAAAATCTAATTTTTTTACCAAGTCTAAAAACATCGATCTTTTCAATATCTTTTATAAAAATGATTCCATGCAAAACCCCTGAGTTTAACATTTGTAGATCATAAATACTTCCATCTACACTTATTTTCATATTCTCTTTTAATATTTTTGGAAGCTTTGATCTAAAAGAGATTTTTTTTTCATCTATAAAAGTTTTATAAATTCCAGCTTTCGTCTCAATTAAAATTTCATTTCTTTTATCTATAAAATCTGAGAGAAATTTCACTAAACTCAAAAGTCCATTTCCACACATGTCAGCCTCGCTTCCATCACTATTAAAAATCTTCATTTTGAAATCAGCTAAATTAGATCTTTGAAGTAATATCAATCCATCAGAGCCTATTGAAAACTCCCTTACACACAGCTTTTGAATTCTTTTAGGGTTTTTAGCTATAAAGTTAAGTGAGTGATCTAAATTATTTAAAATAACAAAATCATTCCCATTAGAGTTATACTTGAAAAACTCTTTCATCTATTCAATATCTTTATAAGATCCGATAACTTTATCAATAAGTCCAAATTCTTTTGCCTCAATAGGGCTCATCCAATTATCTCTATCGATTGCTTTATTTATCACTTCTGGATCTTTTCCTGTTTCATCTGAATATATTTTTACAATCGCATCTCTTGTTTTTAACATCTCTTTTGCTTGGATATCTAAATCTGTAGCTTGCCCTCTAATCACCCCAGAAATCAATGGCTGGTGGATCATAATCCTGGAGTTTTTAGTAGCAAATCTCTTTCCCTTATCAGCGGCTAAAGAAAGTAAAGAGCCCATAGAAGCAGCAAGCCCTGTAATTAAAGTGTAAACTGGACAAGTTAAAAGTTTGATATTATCCCAAATAGCAAAACCAGAATCTACAGCTCCACCAGGAGAATTTATAATAAAAAGTATTGGTTTTTTACTATCTAAAGATTCTAGATACCAAAGTTTTCGAATAACATCTTTTGCTGTATCTTGATCAACAGCGTCAGATAGAAAAATTCTTCTTCTACTTAAAATACTCTCTTCAATTTTATCATCTATAAATTTATTTCTATCATCTGTAGCCATTTTTATTAACTCCCTTTTATCTTAAATAATACTAATGAGGGATTCTATTTTCAAGTTATAAATCAATTAAATAAATTACATAAAAAAAAGATTGCAGATTTTTTTGTCTGCAATCTTAAAATTTTTGAATAATTTTTTATCTGAAGAATTATTTATTTAGAAGAACTTTCTATTGGTTTTTTTTGTTGTTTTTCTTGTTCTTCTTTTTTTATCTCACTATATGTTCTATAGCCAGAATAAATAGTAATAACTCCAGTTACAACTCCACCTAAAATCAAAAATGGATTACCAGTTAATATTCCTACAGCTATCAATCCTATTGCAGCTAGAGCTCCAAAAGTAATTCCTCCAACTTTATCTGTATAATTTCTAGGAATAGTCTGAGGATTTTTACCTAAAACGGATGAAACACCTGCCATAATATTTATCTCCTTTTTTATTTTTATTAAGCTTCTATTACTATAGTTAATATAATAACATTATATAGCATATACTTAATTAATATCAATAAAATTTTTAGTTTAATTATAAAAAAGAATAAAAACATTCAACTGCTAGCGCAAGCCATTAAAGATAAGCTGCTTATAATATTATTTTTAAAAAATCTGTCATTGATAAGTTTCCTGATTAAAGAATAGAAAAACTATTTGTATATATCCCAATTTTATAAACCAGAGATGTCATTGAATATCAATGAGTTAACTTCATTCCAATTATTCTTTTGTCCTGTTACTTAAAGAATTCTAGGGGATTTTTATTTAAGTCTTTTTTAGAATGTTTTTAAGGCAAAACCTCTTAAAGATTAAAGATAGCAACTTGAGTCATAATCACATCTAATTAATCGCTAAATTTCAATATTTATCATTTTAATATTAAATAATTAAAATTATTTATCTTCAATTAAAAATTGAGCGATAAAATCTTGTAAAAACAGTATCATCTCTTTTGATTTTAGCTTCTTTTAACAGATCTAATGATTTTGGATAGTAAGAGATGCAATTTGATTTTAAATCAAGTCTTATAAGTTTTTTTAATCTTTCACCAATCATGGCTGGAATATATTTGAGTTTATTATTATGCAAGTCTAGAACTACAAGCTGTTCTAAATCACACATCGCTTCTGGGATAGCTGTGAGTTTATTATCAGACAAATCTAGCTCTTTAAGCCATTTTAATTTACGAATATCTTCGGAGATAGATGTGAGTTTATTACTAGAGAAATATAGACCTTCAAGCCCTTTTATACTACCAATCTCTTTTGAGATAGATGCGAATTCATTATTAGACAAATTTAGATGGCAAAGATTTTTTAAATTACGAATATTTTCGGAGATAGATGAGAGTTTATTATTATACAAATTCAGACTCCAAAGCCTTTTTAAATGATAAATCTCTTCTGGGATATCTGTGAGATTATTATTAGACAAAATTAGAGTTTCAAGACGAAATGATTCTAATTCTCTAATCTCTTCTTCTGAAATAGCTGCAGGTCTATTATTGCCCAAATTTAGACTATTATTACTCAATTTTAGATAACGAAGTTTTTCTAAACCACAAACCTCTCGAGGAAAAGATTCTAATTTATTACTATCCAAATTTAGCTCTCTAAGCAATGTTAAGTTACGAATCTTTGGGATATATCTCAGTTTATTACTAGACAAATTTAGCTTTCTAAGGTTAGGTAATTCAAAAAGTGGTTTTGGTAAGTAATAAAGATTTTCATTTGATAAGCTAAGAGAGTCAAGGTTAATTTTATCTTTATTAGCGTCAATCCAATCTGCAAAAGCTTTTTTAATAGCATTTTTATCAGTTGATTTTCTCAATTCATCAAAAGTAGGTTTTGGAGGTAATGTTGAGCCCCGTAAAATAGCTTGATCATAAATTTTTTGCCAAACCGTGAGAGTATCTCGAATTTTAATTTCATTTATCCTTCTTAATGCTTCTTTTGTATTTTCAATTGTAAATGATTTTGAAATGATAGAATCACTAGGTTCAAAAAAATGCCTTGCAGTTTCATGTATTTTTTTTATTCTGGCTTTCATTTCTGAAATAGGTTCACCGGGTATACTTTTTATTCCAATTTCTGTCATTATTCTAGACCATAAGGGTTGATCGTTTGTTAATGCAAAAAATTCTCCTGAAACTTGAGATGCTGAAAATAAATCAAGTAGACTCTTTAAAAAAGAAAAAATATACATTTTTAGCTCTTGAGGCATTCCATCTTTTCCTAAGTAACTGTTATTGTTTACGGTTAATGACATTATTATTCCCTTTTTTATAAGTTTAAAAATATTAAATTACATCTCTCCATTTCTTATTATAATAATAACAAATCACACTTATATTGTCAATTGCTTTCTTTAAACTGTCTTAACAATATTTTAATATAACTTTCTTATTTCAAGCAGCCTAAGCATTAGAAAATTAATTTTAAAGATATTATTAAGAAATTCTTGATAGGACCAAAAATACTTGGGAATGGTGTTAACTCATTGATATGCAATGAGTTTTCTCTAACAAAGAAGAAATTACTCTTTTGACTTCAAATTACTAAGCTTGGATATAACTGAAAATCTTTAAGAATATCTTTTATTTCATCTTGATTCTTAGCTAATAGAGAATTATCTATATCCACTTTAGCCTTAGACGGTTGAGAAGTTTTGGGATTTAAAGCTGATTTTGATTTTTTTAAAACCTCCCAGATAACATCTGCTATTTTTTTCATCTCATTTTCTTTCATGCCAAGGGTTGTTAAAGCTGGAGTTCCAAGTCTAATGCCAGAGGCATACCAAGGACCATTTTGGTCTTCAGGAATAGAATTTCTGTTAACTGTTATATTTGAAGACCTTAAAACAGATTCTGCTTGCCTACCTGTTAATTTAAAACTAGTAAATACATCCATCACAACTAAATGATTATCAGTTCCATCAGTTAAGATTTTTATACCTTTTTCCATGAGAGAACCAGCTAAAGCTTTTGCATTTTTTACTACTTGAGCTGAATAATCTTGGAAATCTTTTGTATTAGCTTCCTTAAAAGCTACAGCTTTAGCTGCCATTACATGCGGCATAGGACCACCTAGAACAAGTGGACAACCCCTATCTATAGTCTCTTTATATTCATTTTTACAAAGAATAAACCCTCCTCTAGGACCTCGAAGCGTTTTATGAGTAGTAGAAGTTACTACATCAGCAAAAGGAATTGGATCGAAATTATCTGTAAAAACTTTTCCAGCAACAAGTCCTGCAAAATGAGCCATATCTACCATCAAAACAGCACCTACAGTAGATGCTATCTCTTTTAATTTAGCAAAATCTAATTTTCTAGAATATGCAGAGTAACCAGCTAAGAGTATCAAAGGTTTTACTTCTTTTACTTGAGTCTCAAGCTTTTTATAATCTAATAGATGGGTTTTTGGGTCTACTCCATAGGCATATGATCTCATAAATTTTGAAGATATATTTAGTCTATATCCATGGCTTAAATGGCCACCTGAGTTAAGAGACATTCCCATTATTTTTTGATTAACTAAAAGCTGACGTATTTTTTCATATTCTTCTGCAGTTAGCTCCATAGCACTTTTTTTAGATAATTTCTCAACTTCTTTATCTTGAATTTTTTGAACTAAAATAGACCAAAGAGCAACTAAGTTAGCATCAGAGCCAGAATGTGGCTGAACATATGCATGCTCTGCATTAAAAAGATTTTTAGCCTCGTTAATAGCTAATTCTTCAATATTATCAACGTTCTCGCAACCAGCATAAAATCTGTGTTTTACATATCCTTCTGAATATTTATCAGTTAAAAGATTTCCCATAGCAAGCTGAGTTGCTAGAGAAGAAAAATTCTCAGAAGCTATTAATTTTAGATATGATCTTTGATCTTTTAATTCTTTTAAAATATCTTCAGCTACTTGAGGGCAAACTTCATTGATACTATCTATTGATGCAAAAAAAGCTATAGCTTCTTTTTTTCTTTTTTCTTTTTCAACTTTTTCAAAATAATTGCTCAGATAATCCATAAACTAGTCCTTTTTTAATTAAATAGATAATATCAAATTTTATTTTTTATAAGCATTTGATTTTTTTTCTTCCATTTTTTGGAATCTCAACATAACGCTTAAGACAAACTTTTTTTAAGCAACTTATTTTTAGATATTTATATTTATGACCTCTTATCGCAAGGTAAAATTTTGACAAATTTGTCATTTTCTCGTACCACCTTTTGACAGTTCTGTCATTTTCTGGCACCACTTTTTGACAAATTTGTCATTTTATTGCAAAAATTCATTCTTTTTGATATATTTAAAGTATGAAAAGATCATTAATGAAAAAATTACTTGAGTGGAAAAATAATAAGACTCGCAAGCCTTTAATATTAAAAGGCGTGAGGCAAGTAGGTAAAACATATCTACTAAAAGAATTTGGCAAAGAATTTAAAAATTGCCACTATATCAACTTTGAAAGAAATCCCAAATTATCTGAAATCTTTGAAAAAAATTTAGATCCTAAAAGAATCCTTGATGACCTTCAATTTCATTTGAATACAGAGATAAATCTAAAAGAAGATTTGTTGATTTTCGATGAAATTCAAGAATGCCCTAAAGCTTTAACTAGCTTAAAATATTTTCAAGAAGAGATTCCTGAGTTATTTTTATGTAGTGCAGGATCATTATTAGGAATTTATTTAGGAGATAGCTCTTTTCCTGTGGGAAAAGTCGATATGCTTACATTATATCCAATGTCTTTTCAAGAATTTTTAATGGTAATTGCTGAAAATAAACTTTTGGATTTTTTACATGAATTTGAAAAATCCAATTCTATTCCTGATATAGTTCATGAACGGTTATGGGAATATTTGAAACATTATTTTATTATTGGCGGAATGCCTGAAGTTGTATCAATTTATAAAAAATATAAAAATGATATTTTCCATGCCTTTACAGAAGCTAGAAAAAAACAAGAAGATATAGTTTTAGCATATTTCGCCGATATGAGTAAACATTCAGGTAAAGTAAATGCTATGCATCTCAACAGAATATTTAAATCTGTACCAGCACAGCTTGAAAAATCTATAGACGGCAGCGTTGGAAAATTCAAATTCAAAGGGATAGTGCCTGGTGTAACTCACTATGATAGATTAGTAAATGCTCTAGATTGGTTGGAAAATATGGGCTTAATCATTAAGGTGCATATCGTTAATTATGGAAAAACTCCTTTTGGGGGATATTTTAAGGAAAACGCTTTTAAACTATTTCTTTTTGATATTGGCATTTTAGGAAGTATGAGTGGATTATCACCAAGAGTGATAATGAATTATGATTATGGTTCATATAAGGGGTATTTTGCTGAAAATTTTGTTCTTCAAGAATTTTCACCTTCTATACGCTCTTTATTTTGTTGGCATGAAAAAAAAGCTGAAATAGAATTTTTAATAGAACACAATTCAGCTGTCATTCCGATTGAAGTCAAATCTGGAAATAACATTCAAGCAAAAAGTTTAATAGTTTTTTCAAAAAAATATAATCCAAAATATTCAATAGTACTCAGCGCTAAATCTTATAGATATGATATTTCAAAAAAAACTTATTATTTTCCTCTATATATGGCAGGGCAAATTCCAATTATATTGCCCTCTTTAAATTCCAAAAATTCTAAATAATAAGTCAGATAATTTTTATCTTGTTTATAAATTGTTTTGTTATAAAAAAAATTACAGACAACTATATCCATGACATTAAATCACTTAATTAAACCAAATATATATTTTAATTAGAAAGTAAAAAATAATAATAATATCATTATAACTTTGGACTTACACATGAAATATTTTCCTTGAAGATATGAGACAAAAACATTAAAATAGGCAACAAACTATTAAAAATCAAGATTTAAGGGGAACATTATAATGCTATCAGCACTAAAACGTATCTTAGAACTACAAGACTTAGATATGAAAATGTTAAGACTTATGAGAGTCAAAAATGAAAGACTATCTGAGCTAGAACATATAGCTGCTTTAAGAAGAGATCTAAAAAAACAGCAAAGTGAAAAAGCAGTAGAGATCGAAGAACTTAAAAAAAATATCTTTACCCAAGAAAATGCAATATCAGAGATTAAAGAAAAATTAAAAAAACTAGAAGCAAAACAAAGCGCTATAAAAAAAGTTGAAGAATTTAATGCTCTAACACAAGAAATGAGCGCACTTGAAAGACAAAGAGTAGCAACAGAGCAACAAACATCTGATCTAATCGACAAAAAAAATACAGAAGAAGAAATTTTAGAAAAAATAAAACAGAGTTTAATTTCATCTGAAGAAAGTTCTAAATCTTTAGAAGAAGAGATTGAAAAAAACATCAATCTTATCAATAAAGAAGGCAAAGAGCTTAAAGGAAAAAGAGATGTTTTATCAAAAGATGCTGATACAGATGTTTTAAAGGTATATGAAAAACTACTTAGAAATAAAAAAGACCGCGTTATCGTTCCTATGGAAAATAGAACTTGCTCAGGTTGTCATATAGCACTTACTGCTCAACATGAAAATTCTGTTAGAAAAGGTGAAAGGCTAATTTTTTGTGAGCATTGCTCTAGAATACTTTTTTGGCAAGAGAGCGAAGATTTAGAAGGTCTAGCGGTTGCTACAAAAAGAAGAAGAAGAAGAAAAGCTTTAAAATCTTAAATTTTTTAAGGGAAAAGCATCTAGTCGCTACTTTTAGTAGAGGAAAGTCTGGACTTTATAAAAGACGATGCCAGAGAAAATCTGGGAGCTTAAAAAGCTACGGAAAGTGCAAAAGAGACCAAAACTTCTAATTTTTAGAAGGGTGAAAAGATTTTTTTTAATCTCTATAGAGTAATCTATAGCAGTTGTAAACCCCATCGAAAGCAAGACTATGTTATGAGTAAAAGCGTATCTTTTCGCTATAAAAACTCAATGGTGAGTCGCTTGAGGATTTTGGTAACAAAATCCCTAGATGAATGACTAGAAAAACAAAATCCGGCTTACGCTTTTCCCTGCTTTTTCATTAAAAGTCTACTGTTAATCTAGCTGTTAATCCATGCATTAAAAACATACCAGAATTAATTCTAGCTATTTGTTCAGTTGTTAAAGCATTTGCGTTTGAAGATCCTGTTGATCTAATTATTTCATGTACATTGAACCAACCATCTAGCTCATAGCCAACAAAGATCTCTATTCTAGAACATTCAAAAGACTTTTGATAAGAAGGCCCTATATAAGCATCTACGTTATATGCTCCACGATATTTAGAATATTTTATGTCTTGCAGTTCAACTCCGCTCGTATCTGCAGTAATTTTAGCATAGTTTTTATGCCTTCCAACTAAAGGAGCAGTAGATAATTTTCCTGTTAAATAAAAGTCATTTCCCCAAAACCAATCAATATCAAGTCCAAGTCTAAAACCAATACCTACAAATTTCCATTTGTTGAAAATTCTCTCTGATAGAGCATTTGTATCGGTATATGTAACATTGAATATCTGTTTTATTCTACCTCCTGTAAAACCACCGAACAGACGAAGTCTAAGATGGGGGTTGGTAATAAAAACTCTAGAAACTAAAATATCAGCTAGTTCATGATTTAATTTTAATTTACTAGCAGCTGATTGAAGCTCAGCTCCTAAGATAGTATTTTGAAAAAAAGCACCAACTAGTGGCTCAGCTGCTATATCAGTTCTATTTTCTGAATCAGATCCAGTTATTCTCATCCAAGTAAACTGTCCATAAAGCTGCCAAAAATCTGGAGCATTATACCATCCAAAAGATAATCTAAAGCCTGGATCATAATCATAATCAGCAATTTTATAATCTCCAAGCCCATATGTAGTTCCAATACCTACTGTTGCTGACTTGTTATATTGAAAAGCATATTCTAATGCACCAGCATCTGCTCTCCAGTATAGAAATTCACCATTTACAAATACTACACAATCATCTTTTTTAAAAAGATCGGAATCATCAAAGCAGGAATCTTTAGGCTTTGGAGAACAATAATCGGCAAAAGAGCTATTTACTAATCCTAAAATCAAAACTGATGCTAAAAAAAATAACTTTTTCATATTAAACTTCCATTTTTTTTCAAACTTATCTAACTTTTTTATACTATATTAACACAAAAAAATTAAACTTTTTTTTTTTATGACATCAAAAACATTACATTTCTCAAATTCTTCATCTACTACTAAACTTGAAAGTTTTTCAAAAAAAATCTCTTCAATAAATGTTGCTTTAAATGAAAACGTAAAAAAAGCAAAAATCTTAGCAAAGCTGCTATTTGAGAACATAATTTTTCAAGCTTCAATTTTGAGTTTTTTTTCTTTTACATTTTTTGCATCTTATTTAAGTTTTGGATCAAATCTTTTTTTAATAGCCGCATTTGTATCGAAAGTATCTCTTATTATATTAGTAAAACAAAGATTTTCAGATTTTATATATGATCTATCCACAGCAGATAGTTTTATTAGATTTAAACTTTTTGAAAAAAGATGGCCTTGGTTTAATCAAATAACTAAAAACATTTTTTTAGGTGCTATTCCTATAAAAAATTTAAATCATGAAAGACTTTTCAAAGAAAAACAAATAACCTCCATTTTAAGTATAATAGAAGAAAAAGAGACTACAAAAAAAACAATTTTTACAACTCCGATAAATTTATCTTATTGGAAAAACAACAATTTTTCTCATTTGCATATTTCTATAAAAGATAGATATCCCATTTCAAGCAATGATCTACATAAAGCAGCAGATTTTATAAATGAAAATGTTTTAAAAAATAAAAAAATATATGTCCACTGCACAGCTGGTAGATCTAGAAGTGCAATGGCCATAATTGCATATCTTATAAAATATAAAAAAATGGATTTAAATGAAGCTTTTGAATTTGTGAAGTTAAAAAGAAGGGTTATGCTTGTAAATTCATCTCAGAGAAAAGCTCTGATAGTTTTTTATAATTTTATTTTAAATCAATCTACACAAAAAAATTAATTTTTTCATTTATAGTAAGCAAATTCTATCCTTTTAGATTAATTCACTTTTAACAAGCAATCGAAAGAGCTCTTCTTCTCTCTTCGAAAATCTCCCCTATTTTTAAAATAGTGATATTTGATTGTTTTTCTTTTTTGAGTCTTTCTACCATTGCAAAATATGGATCTTCTACTCTTTCCGGGCCCATTCTAAAAGTTAAATAATGCATTGGAATAATTTCTCTAGCTTTTAGAGTTTTTGTAGCCTCAAAAAAAGAATCTATTCCCATGTGCATTTCTTCATCATCTTCTGGAGCAATCGGAAGCAAAGCATAATCTAAACTTTTAAATCTTTGATTTATACTATCGAAAACTTTTTTTGAAAAAGCTGTGTCGCCTGAATGATCTAGAGTTTTACCATTAGCCTTAATTACCCAGCCACACCAAAGAGACTCATTTCCTTTTAAAACCCTTCTCATGCCCTTAGATATGGACTGAGACCAATGATAAGCTGGAGCAGATGTAAAAATAACTTTTTTTTCACCTTTTTCTGATACAGTTTTATCAAACCAACTATGATCCAAAACATTTGTAAAACCTAAGCTTTGAATAAAACTTTTAAGACCAATTGGCACTAAAATAGTTGGCTGATACTTTACAAAATGTTTTAAAGTTTTTTCATCTAAATGATCTATGTGATTATGAGATATTAAAATAGTATCTATTTTTGGTAGATTTTTTAAATCTATTCCAGGCTTTGTATGTCTTTTAAAACAAGGCGATACAAAGTCTGAAAAAAACAGGATCTATCAAAATATTTTGAGAATTTACTTGAACAAAAAAACTACTATGACCAATCCACTGAATTTTTAAATCATCACTTTGAGAAGTTGGATCTTCTTTTTTCATAAATTTTTCTAAATCAACTTTTGTTCTTTTTTTGAAAGTGCCTGGAAATAACAGGTGTAAATTTCTAAAAAAATGTCTAAGGTAACTTTTTTTATAATCTAAGTTATTATAGAAAAATCCATTTTCATGATATGGTTTTAAAAGATTAGGTTCATTGTTTTTTATGCTTAAGAAATTCCAATATTTATCAACTTTTAAGCCTTTTTTTAGACTCAAATATTTCTCTTTTAAATATTGAATTTTTTGAAGTGTAATTTTTTCTTTTTCATTTTTTACTTTTAGCTCCCAAGAATTATAGGTAAAAAAATGCTCTAAATTATTCAGCGTTTTTTCAAAAGTCATTATTGTTATATCTTTTTTTGAAAACATTTTAAGCTTTTCAAAAAAAAGTAAAGATATAATGACACCTTTAACTAAAAATTTCAAAAATTTCTTTTTGCAAAAAAAAAAAAAAGCTATTCTAAATAAATTAAAAAAAATCTAAAGGATTCATTATGAAAAAAAAATCATTCTTAATTTTTGGCTTTGCAATATTATTATTATCACAAATTTTTGCAATTCAAAAAGATCCATGTGCTCCTAAAGATGTATGCTGTGAAGAATATACAGATACATACGCCTTTTCCTATCCAAAAGATATTGGACTTGCATGTCCAAGGAATTTTTATGTTAATGGTGAGTTTTTATATATGAGAGCTCAAGAAGAAGGATTAGAATATGCAATTTACAATTCAGGAGAAACAAATATAAATCCTAGACCGCTAGAAAACGGGCTCATTTACGGATTTTCAACAGGCAGTGATGATTGGGAGTTTAATCCAGGGTTTAGAACCTCTTTAGGTTTTTATACTTCAAAAAACTTTTTAAATATAGAAATAGCTTGGACATATCTTAGAATAAAAAATGATACAGCAGTTTCAGGAAAATTATATTCTTTTTTTCTAATGATAGGTGAGAATGACCGAATAAGTGATCGCGCTATTAGTGCTCAAGAAAGGTGGTCTGGGGATCACAACATTTTAGATTTAAAAGTTGGAAAACCTTTTCATGTTAGTAGATTTTTTATATTAGATCCCTTTTTTGGAGTTCGCTCTACTTGGATAGATCAAAATATGACTTTTAGATATTCTAGATTAGAAAGTGAAAGAATGGTAAAACCAATAGCCTCCAATGATTTTTGGGGAATTGGTCTAAGAGCCGGATTTAAATCAGAAGTAATATTAGCAAAAGGATTTAACATATTTGCTAGTTTTTCTTCTTCCATGTTATATGGTAGATTCGATGTTAAACAAGCAGCAGATTCTTTTGATTCTTCCTTTGATTATAATTTTAGCCAAGATTTTTATATGTCTATTAGGAACTTTGAAAATACCCTCGGCATTTCATGGGGATCTTTTTTTGATAAAAATAGATATTTTATAAGTCTATCTGCAGCTTATGAGTTTCATCATTGGATGAATCAAAATCGATTAAAAATGTTCTTAGATGATACTGCTCCCATGATGATTGGCTCTTTGAATTTCGGCGATCTTATGTATGATGGCTTTGCATTTAAGTTGCAATTTGATTTTTAATTTTTTATAGATAAACTTAGTAGATAACACATTCCTAAAGAAAAGTTATTCCGGCTAAATGATAAAAAAATAAGAAAAATTAAGCTCGAGGATGGGTCTTATCATAGACCTTTCTTTTGAGCTTTGTAGATACATGAGTATAAATAGTTGTTGTTGCTAAATTTGAGTGCCCTAAGAGCATCTGAATAGTTTTTAAATCCATACCATTTTCTAACCAGTGAGTTGCTATTGTGTGTCTTATTGTATGAGGAGTAATATTTGCTCCAAGACCACTTAAATTTAGATATTTTTTAAAATTTCTATCGACAGATCTAACAGTAATTCTATTTCCAAATCTATTTAAAAAAATAGCTTGTTTATCCTTTTGTTTTTTTGTCTCTTTTGTATCACGCAAACGACTTGAATGATTTAAATATTTTTGTATCCATTCAAGTGCTGTTTTAGTAATTGGAATTATTCTTTGTTTTTTTCCTTTTCCATAAACGTTTATTAAATAAGAGTCTTCATCCAAATCTTGTCTATCTAAATCTACTAATTCAGAGAGCCTTAATCCAGAGCTATAAAAAAGCTCCATTATAGTGCGATCTCTGAGGCCCAAATAAGTATCTAAATCACACATACTAAATAAAAGTTCTACTTGATCAAAATTTATAGCATTTGGAAGAGCTTTTTCTTTTTTTGGACTTTGAATATCCTCTAGTGGATTTATCTCAATTTTTTTTTCTTTCATTAAAAATTTAAAAAAAGACCTAAGTGACGATATTCTTCTTTGAATGGTTTTATTTTTCATTTTTTTATCATAGAGATAAGCTAAATAATTTCTAACGATCCATTTGTTAATCTCTTTTATTGAAAAACTCTTCTCTTTAGATTTCAAAATTTTATTTGATAAAATTTTCTTCTTTAAAATATTTAGTTCAACAAAACTTTTAAATGACTCTAAATCTATAGCGTAGTTTCTAATGGTGTGTATAGAGACATTTTTTACCATTTCTAAATAATTTAGATAAGATCTTGCTTCTAAACTAAAATCCATAAACTGTTCTCTTGTTTTTCTAGTTATTATCATTTATAATAAATTAAAATTAACATTTAATTTACAACAAAAATTTAAAAAAATGATTACTTTAGATGATCTTAGCAAAAAATTTGGAGCCAGAACTTTATTTGAAGATGTAACTATATCTTTTACAGAGGGGAATCGATATGCTCTAACAGGACCTAATGGATGTGGAAAATCTACTCTTTTGAAAATTATCATGGGTTTAGAAGAGGCTACTTCTGGAAAAGCATATAGACCAAAAAAAGTCGGGTTTTTAAAACAAAATATTGAAGATTTTAAAGATGTTAAGGTGATAGATACCGTAATTTTCGGAAATGACAAACTCTACAAAGTTTTACATGAAAGAGATCTGTTATATGAAAAAGAGATGACAGATGCAATTGGAATGAGACTCGCTGAAATAGAAGAAACAATTGCAGAAGAAGATGGCTATTCTGCAGAAGCTGAAGCTGGAGAACTACTCATCGGAATGGGAATAGATTTAGAGTTTCATGAAAAAGTTTTAAGTGAAATTCCACTTGATAGACAATTTAGAGTTTTATTATGCCAAGCTCTTTTTGGCAAACCTCAAGCTCTTTTATTAGATGAGCCGACAAACCATTTGGATTTAGATTCTATAACTTGGCTAGAGAATTTTTTAGCTAAATATAGTGGTACACTAATCGTTATTAGCCACGATAGATATTTTTTAAATTCTGTAGCTACTACTATTGCTGATATCGATTATGAAGCCATCATTCAATATCCTGGAAATTACGATGATATGGTCCTTACTAAAACAAAGATAAAAGATAGAACTGAAAAAGAGGCCAAAAATAAAGAGAAAAAAATTGAAAAACTAAATGAATTTATCTCAAAATTTAGATCAGGAACAAGAGCGAGTCAAGTACAATCAAGAGTAAAAGAGATTCAAAAACTGCAACCTCAAGATTTAAAAAAAACAAATATTCAAAGACCATACATTAGGTTTGTTCCACCTTTGATAATCCCTGGAAAATTGATTTTTAAAATAGAAAAAATTTCAAAATCATACGATGAAAATCAAGTTATTGAAAATTTTACTTTCGATGTAATGAGAGGAGATAAAATAGCTGTTATCGGAAATAACGGACTTGGAAAAACAACTCTTTTAAAAATGATTACAAATGTTTTAAAACCAGATAGTGGCTCTTGTCAAACAGGCCATAATGTATCTGTTGGATATTTTCCTCAAAACCATCTAGATATTTTAGATAAAAGCTCAAACACGACTTTGATAGATTGGTTAAAATCAAAAAAAGATAACGCTCTAGAACAAGAAATTAGAGGAGTTTTAGGAAAGCTACTTTTTGCTGGAGATGATGCTTTTAAAGAATTAAAAGCGCTCTCTGGAGGAGAAGCTGCAAGACTTATTGTAGCTTCTTTAATGTTAACAGAGCCAAATACTTTAGTATTAGATGAGCCAAATAACCATTTAGATCTAGAAGCAGTCTCAGCGCTCGCTTGGGGAATAGATGAATTTAAAGGGACAGTAATTTTTTCATCACACGATAGAGATTTAATCTCAAAAGTCGCAACTAAATTGCTTGTCTTTGAAGATGGGAAAATTAATTACTTTCTTGGCTCGTATGATGAATATTTAGCTAAAAAAAGCTATGTCTAATCATCAAGATTTTACAAAAAAAAAGTTTTTGACATTAGATATAAAAAAGCAGCATAAAAAATTATCTGAAATCTTAAGACAAATCTATGAAAAAATTCTTTTAAAACAATATGCAGAGCATTTATTTAAGCATTATTCTCAACTATGCAATTGGATGCAAATAGATTTTTTAGATTCAAAAGATATAAAAAAAATTTCTGATAGATATCACTTCCATCTAAAAAAAGCCGCAGTTAGTTTAAAAGAGCATAACCTTCTTCCAACTATCAGATCTATAGATGGCAACAATATTGAGATGCCTTTTTTAGAAAATGCTATTTACTTAGATGGACTTAGATCTGCTTTTAATGTTGGAAATATTATTAGAACAACAGAAGCTTTGAGAATAGGAAAAATTTATTTTGATGAAAAAACTCCATATATTGATAATGAAAAAGTTCAAAAAACATCTATGGGCTCTTACCAATTAACTAAATGCGAAAATAAATTTAATCTAAAAGATTTACCTCGCCCATTTATAGGTTTAGATACATCTGAAAAATCTATTAGTATTCATGATTTTATATTTCCTGAAAAATTCACAATGATTTTAGGAAATGAAGAATATGGCATTTCTGATAAAATGCTAAAGGAGATCGATTATTTGATAGAAATTCCAATGCTGGGATTTAAAAATTCTATAAATGTAGCTTCAGCTTTTGCTATATGCTCAAATGAAATAAGAAGACAGCAAAAAAAATAATTCATTAGGCTACAACTTAATATTTTTTGCTATATCGTTAGGTTCTAACCTAACAAAAAAAATGTAAAATATTTCAAATTATCGTTGCATTTTGTATATTTTTAAAGTTAAAAATATACTGCAAACACCTCGCATTTAGCTTGTAAAACGCCTAAAATACCTAGCTTAAACCCCTTAAATTTAATCATTTAATCTAATAATTGATAATTTCGTCTAATCATGAATAGACAAATTTGTCTAATGCTCATTGGACAAATTTTAAAAAACTTAACTTACAATTAAAAAAAATGAAAATAAATAGTTAATTTGGAAATTTAAATCTTTTAAAATCTTCGGCTAAATAAGTCTTTTCAAATACCTCTTTAGCTTCTTTCTCAAACGGTAAAAGATCTAAATATCTTGCTGAAAAATGAGTTAAAATAAGCATCTGAACTTTTGCTTTTTTTGCAATAGTAGCAGCTTCGAAAGCTGTCATATGTAGATATTTTTTTGCTAAGTCTTTTTGAGCTTCTAAGAAAGTGGACTCACAGATCAAAATTTTAGCGCCTTTGGCAATATCAGCTAAATCATCTGAATATTTTGTATCTAAAATAACTGAGATAGCATCCCCTTTTTTAACGTAGCTAACATCTTTTAGATTCACAGTTTTATTATCAATTTTTATAGAACCTTTTTCTTCTAACTTTTTAACATTTGGACCAAAGACCTTAAAAACTTTTAATTTATCTTTATAAAACTTTATTTTGTCGTGTTCTGTTATTCTCCAACCGATAGCGTCTATCCCATGATTTAAAAATTTAGCTTCTATCTTAAATTTTTGAGTCTCTTCAATTAGGCCGTCTTTTGCAACTGGATGCTCTATTATTTTTATGTTTTGATGATAAACGCAGCCATATCTTAGAGCATCAAAATTTTTTTGATGAGACTTTGGATAATAACAGTGAACTGGATGAGTAACTTTATCTAAATTAAGCCTCATAAGCATTGATCCAAGGCCTAAACAATGATCCCCATGAAAATGAGACACAAAGATTCTGTTTACTGTGGGAGGAGCGATATTTGCATAAATAAACTGTCTTTGAGTTCCCTCTCCTGGATCAAAAAGCAGCCCCTCTTCATTCCATCTTACTAAATAAGCTCCGTGATTTCTTTTTCTAGTCGGTTGTTGAGCTGAAGAGCCGAGTATAATTATATCTTTATCACTCATTTAGCTCTCCTTAGTAAAAAAAGGTATTTTAGCTAAGATCATACCAACTAAAGCTCCAACTATGTGAGCAGTATTCGCTATCCCTGGAGCAAAGCCTGCTTTTGGTTTAAAAATCTGAAAAACAAAAGATCCCATCTGAAGAAACATCAAGGCAAAAATATAAATGCCAATAAAATAAAAAATTGCATTTGGAACGTTATATCCTTCCCAAGGAGCATTTTTTTGTCTTACAAAAATGTAGCCTATCATGCCTGTAATAACCCCAGAAAACCCTAAAAAATAAGGCCCTCCCATAAGATATTGAAAAGAGTTTGAGACTACAGCTACTATGATTATAAAAAATAGGTATCTCATAAATTTGAGCCTTGGCTCCATTAGCTTTCCTAGATACCAAAGCCAAAGCATATTAAATAAGATATGTAAAACTCCGCTATGAAGTAGCGCTGGAGTAAAAAGTCTCCAAACCTGACCTTGTCTAATCTTTTCAAATAAAGGCGGTGATTTGTATGGGGTATCAACAGATTTTTTTTTATTTTGAAGTTTCTTCAAAATAATTTCATAAAGCCCCATCCAAGATGGCTTATTTTCAATTTTTTTAATCTCTTCTTGAGCCGCTGCAGGTGGATTTTCTAATTTTTTTGCATCATTTAATTGATATTTAATAATTACATCATCTAAAAGCAGTCTTTGCTCAGGTAGATCATATAAAAATGACATCTGAATTGGAGTTAATAAAACTTGCTCTT
>JAAKFE010000002.1 GCA_011065175.1 Candidatus Anoxychlamydiales bacterium | reverse complement strand
TAATTTTGAAAAAGATTTTTTCAGATTTTATAAGATATCAGATCTTGTTATCTCAAGATCGGGAGCTGCATCTATTTCAGAGCTGATTTATTTTGAAAAACCCTCTATTTTAGTGCCTTTTAAAAGAGCAAAAGATAATCATCAGCTAAAAAATGCTCTCTTCATGAAAAATATTGTGAAATCTTCTTCTGTAATTACAGAAGATGGCCTCTCAAAATCTACTCTTTTAAATGAAATTTTATCTTACTTAAAAAATGACAAAAAAAAGCTTTGTCTTTTTAAAGAAAATATTCAAAAATTTAAAACTATACAAAAGTTAAAAAATATAAAAGATTTAAAAGATATTGTAATTGATGTTTCAAAAAGTTAAGCCAAAAAAATCCTATCACTTCATCGGAATTGGCGGAATTGGCATGAGTGCTATTGCCAAAATATTACTTCAAAAAAAAAACATAGTTAAAGGTTCTGATATCAAAAAAAACTCTTCAATAGATGAGTTAAAAAAAAGAGGCGCAAAAATTGAAATCGGCCATAAAAAAGAAAATGTATTTTTAAATGACATAGTTGTTATCTCTTCTGCTATCGATAAAAATAATGAAGAATATCTGCAAGCTAAAAATTTAAATCTAAAAATACTTCATAGATCTGATCTTTTAGATCAGTTGATGTTAAAATCAAAACCTATATTAATCACAGGAACTCACGGAAAAACAACAACAACAGCGCTATTAACAGAAATTTTTTTACAAAGTGATTTAGACCCTTCTTTTGTAATAGGAGGAGTTTTAAACTCGAAAAATACAAATGCTCATTTTGGAAAAGGCAAATATTTTATTGCAGAAGCAGATGAAAGTGATGGCTCTTTTATAAACATTACAAATAAACCATTTGGTGCAATAGTTACAAATTTAGAAGAAGATCATCTAAATTACTGGAAGACTTTTGATAATTTAAAAAAGGCATTTTTAAAATTTTTTGATAAAATTGAAAATAAAAATCATCTGTTTTGGTGTATAGATGATAAAAATTTAAAATTTTTAAATCCAAAAGGTATATCTTTTGGGTTTTCAAAAGATGCAAATCTTAGAGCAATAAATGTTAAAGTAAAAAATTTTCAAACTATTTTTGATATAAAGTTTTTTGATAAAACTCTCAAAAATATTAAAATAAATCTAATAGGTTCACATAATGTTTTAAATGCTCTTTCAGCTTTTGGATTAGCTTATCAGCTAAAAATTGATGAAAAAGAAATAAAAAAAGCTCTTTTAAATTTTTTGGGAGTCAAAAGAAGGTTAGAGAAAATATTAGATCATCAAAAAATAACATTTTTTGATGATTACGCTCACCACCCAACTGAAATCAAGGCTACTCTATCTTCGATTAGATCTTCTATTAAAGAAAGACGGCTAATAGCTGTTTTTCAGCCTCATAGATATTCAAGAATAAAAGATCTTTTAGATGGTTTCTCAAAAAGTTTTAATGATGTAGATGAGCTTATCATTACAGATATCTATAGCTCATCTGAAAAACCAATTGAAAATATCGATGAAAAGCTTTTAGTTAATCTAATAAAAAAACAAAATATAGACGTAAAAATAAAACATATTAAAGATAAAAATTTAGAAAAATATTTATTTGAAAATTTATATCCTTTCGATGTTGTTGTTGCCTTAGGCGCTGGCGATATTTCTTCTAAAATTAGAGAAATTTCAAAAAACTTTTCAATAAAATTTTTAAAAAAATTAAAAGTTGGGATAATCTATGGCGGAAGATCTAACGAGCATGATATCTCAATAAAATCCATGAAAAATTATCTCTTGGGTTTTGATAAAGATTTTTATGATCTGAAATATTTTAAAATAACTAAAGAAGGATGCTGGATTCATAAAAAAGATATTTTTGATGCAAATGATGAAAAATCAGATGATCTTTTATCTGAAAAAATTTTAAAAGAACTTACTTCTTTAGATCTTTGTTTTCCGGTTTTTCACGGGCCCATGGGTGAAGATGGTATGATAGGTGCTTTTTTTGAGACTCTAAATATTGCCTATATTGGCTCAGATTATTTTGCAAGCCCAGTTGCAATGGATAAAGCTTTTTCTAAAACTATTGTAAAAGCAAATGGTATCGATACTTTAGATTTTTTGGAAATCAACAAAATAGATTATAGAGAAAATAAAAATAAGATTTTTTCAGAAATAGAAAAAAAATTTAAATTTCCAATAATTTTAAAACCAAATCATTTAGGCTCTAGCTTGGGAATTGAAATTGTAGAAGATAAAATAAACCTCAAATCAGCTATCGAAAAAGTTTTTAGATATGATACATCTTTTATTATAGAAGAGAAAATAAAAGCTCGAGAGATACACACAGCAGTAATGGGAAATGATTATATTGAAGTAGGGGAAATAGCCGAGATGGAGGCTTTTGGAGAATTTTTTGATTTTGAAAATAAATATGAAAAAAAGATTGTAAAAGCGAAAATACCTGCTAATTTAGGTCGTAAGCAAATAGATGAAATAAAAAAACTGACAAAAAAAGTATATTTAGTTTTAAAATTAAATGGATTTGCAAGAATCGATTTTTTCATTGATAAAGATGAAAATATCTTTTTCTCTGAAATAAACCCAATCCCTGGATTTTCATCTAATAATAGTACTTTTGCAAAAATGCTTGAATTAATCGGTTTTGATAATAAAAAGATGATCGATCAATTTGTGATTTATGCTCTTCATAAAAAAAGAAAAAATAAAATATTTGGAAGGTAGTATAATGAAAAATATGACAGAAAAACTACCTAAATCAAAAGCTTTTTTTTGGATAATTTTTTCAACTCTTATCATTTCTGGATTTAACTATTTTGTTATCACAAAAATTAAAAAATATAGACAAACAAGATATGTTTTAGAAAAATATAATATCAAAACAATCTATCAAGATAAAAAAGATGTAAATCTAGATTTAAATTTAGATGTAAATTATTTAGCTGAGATGCTCGATCTGTCTTTTGATAAACCAACAAATATATTTTTATTCGATGAAAAAGAAGCAGCTAAAAAACTTCTTAAAAGCCCCTTAATTATTGATGCAACTCTAAAAAAAATGAAACCTGATTGCATTTTTGTAGATTATACTCTTAGAAAACCAAAAGCAGCTCTTTTTGATTTTGATAATATTTTAATTGATCAAGAAGGTTATATTTTTCCAAAAGATCCCTTTTTTAAAGATTTTGACTTTTGCAAGATTTATCTCAATTTAGATGAGTTTAAAGGTTTTGAAAAAATAGATACAAAAGAAGCTAAATTAGCTTTAGAGATGTTAAATAAGTTAGAAAGTAGCGGCTTTTCAGATCTTGTAAAAATAACCATGTTAGATACGTCCAGAGCTTTTTTACAAAGCTATGGTAAAAGAGAAATAGTTCTGCAAATAGATGAGGTGGTATCAATCAATAAAGAAGAAAAAAATGTTCAATTTGTCTTTCCAAAGATTTTAAGACTCTCCACTGATAATTTTTTAGAGCAGCTCTCAAATTATGCATCACTTCGAAAAAAAATTATTAAAGATTATGAAAATCAAGCTTCTAGTTTTGAAGTTACATCAGATGTAGTTAGATTTAATCCTAAAACAATAGATATGAGAATTTCAAAATTAGCTTTTATTGATCAGTAAATTATTAAAATCATTTAAAAAATGATTTTTTTGTTGCATGTGTCTAACATTCAACTGTTTAGCGAGAAAAGCTACATAAATCGCATAAATGTAATTGCTTATGATTTAAAAATCGCAAAAATTATTTTAAAAATTAAATTAGAGTATTGATTCTTCAGTTCTTCTGGCAGGTTAGTATTTTTTGAGGTGTTGTTCCAAATGATTGTTTATAAATAACTTATGATTTGGCATATTTTAATTTCATTTTTCATAGTTGGCTGATATGTGATTTCTTGCATTTTTGAGGAATTGATTTATGCTATTTGCGTTAATGTTATGTTTGACATAAAGTATATTAAAAAGTAATAATATAAAATATGATTTATTAAAAAAAGTTTAATTTATTAAAAAATAATTAATTAATAAGGAGAAAACTTTATGAATATTAGAGATTGTTTTCAAGAAATAAATCAATTGACACCAATGACTTTCGATTTAGACCCTTTAACAACTGTGCAAGCAGCTATTCAAAAAATACAAGCAGATAAACTTATCGGAAGAATAATAAAAATTGCTACAAAAATACCTGAAAATAATCGATATTATTTCGTTGAAGCTCTAAGGGAAACAGCATTGTCTTTAGATGATAGAATCAAGATAGCTTCCAAAAAATCTGTTCTGGGTCATCAGGAAGAGTATATTGAACAAACATTAATTTTACATTTTATTTCTTTAAGTATTGGAACAGTATCAGGATTAAAAGATGTCGATAAAATTCCTATGGAATTAATACCACGGATAATGGAATTAATGATGATTTCAAAAGATAAATCTTTATTAAAACTAATTTCAGAAATTCCTGATGAAGCGTTAGGTGTTCTAAATAGTAGGTCCCAAACACTTTTACATATACTTTTAAAAGATATATATACACTTGGGTTTACAGGTGATGACAAAAGGAAGTTAGAAAAAGCAGTTGATCAAATAATCAAAAAAATGCCCCAAGAAGCTTTTAGTTATCAAGATTACAGCTTACAAACCATCTTACAAGTAGCAATAGAAAATCCCGAGTGGCATGGATTTGTTGAACAAATTATCAATAAAAGGCCTGAAGCCTTGAATCTTCGAATTCAATCCGGTCAAAGTTTATTGTACGTGGCTCTAGTCTATAGTTTTTGGACTGTAGCGGAAGTACTAATAGCTAAAATGCCTAGAGAAGTTTTTTTAGCTTTTAAAGATATAGATTATCCAGGGCTCTTGAGATATTTAAAAAGGGAATGCCACACTAGAGATGATAAAAGAAATCTTGAAGTAATAGTTCGAAAATTGAAATATAGATTTGAAAATCCACTTTATTATTTATAGATGTTTAAATAAAATTTATAATGATTTAATTTTACATTGATAATGTTGCTCCATCAAATGCCTGTATAAAATTTTGAACTTTTGGTAATAATTCTCTCATTTTCACCTTCATATTCGCCTCAAAATTTTTCTATTTATTTTGGCTAAAAAAAGTCTGGATAAAAAAAAGTATTTTTTGTAAATCTTATTGTTAGTAATAACAAAGGCAAACTAAATGGTTTTGGGGTTAGAAATTAAAGCAGAAGAAATAGATAGGATAGTTATTTTAAGGCTTCTTGGAAGATTAGATGCATCATCATCTTCGTTTTTGCAAAATAGATTAAATGTTTTATTAAAAGACGGTCGCGATACAGTGCTTCTAGATTTTTCAAATATAGATTACTTGTCGAGTGCGGGTCTTAGAGTGCTCTTGTCTTTTACAAAAAAATATAAAGAAAGTAAAAAAAGAGTCTCTATTTTTTCTGTTACAGAAGATGTTATGGATATTATTAAGCTAACGGGGTTTGATAAGATTTTAGATATTTATAAAAATGAAAAAGAAGCTATCTTAGAGAAAAATCTGTGAGCATTTTTTATAATACTGATGATATACAAGATCAAGTTACTGCGCTGTATCTGCCTCTTAGAAAAAAAAATCAAAATGAGATCGCTAAAAAAAAGGTAATAGTAATCGCAGGGCCAACTGCTGTTGGGAAAACAGATCTAGCTATTTCTATTGCTGGAATTTTAGGTGGTGAAATTATCTCATCCGATTCCATGCAGGTATATAAAGACATGGATATTGGTACAGCAAAAGCAAGTTTAGAACAGCAAAAAAAAGTAGTTCATCATTTATTAGATATAAAAGAGATTACAGAAAGTTTTAATGTTTCTGAATTTTATAGAGTTGCTCATCGCGCATGTAGACAAATTCTATTTAAAGGCAAGGTCCCTATAGTTGTAGGAGGCAGTGGTTTTTATCTTCATGCATTTTTATATGGCCCCCCACTTGGCCCCCCTTCGAATTTAGAAATTAGAAAAAAAATAGAAGAGCAATTAGAGGAGATGGGAGCAGATGTTTTATATGAAAGGCTGCAAATGTTAGATCCTGAATATGCAAAAACGATCACATATAGGGATAAACATAAAATAGTTAGGGCTCTCGAGATTATGAGCATAACAAAAAAAAAGGTAAGTGAAATTCCAAAGCCTGATGTGAATCAAAAACCCCTTTATAATTATAGGCTATGGTTTTTATATCTTCCCAAAGAAGATATTTATGATTTTATAGATAAAAGATGCGATCAGATGATTGAAAATGGTTTTATTGAAGAAGTAAAAAAACTTAAAAGTAAAGGACTTGAAGATAACTATTCAGCATCTCAAGCAATAGGTTATAGACAGTGTTTAAAGTTTTTGAATTCAAATCAAAATTTAGATGATAGAATCACATTTATCGAAGAATTTAAAAAAGCCTCTAAAAAATATGTCAAAAGACAGTTTACTTGGTTTAAAAAAGAGAAAAATTTTCGTCCTTTAAATCTTAAAGAAATTGGCATAGAAAAAGCAAAAGAATATATTTTGCAAGACTATGAACAGTCGATGTAAAGAAATTAATAACGCTTTGGAAAAAAGCTAAGAAGCATTTTTTCATGATCTAGCGATTTTTGATAATAAATTTTCAATAATTTTTCTTCTTTTTAATTTTTTGCTTGCATTTTGTGAAATTCAATTTTAAAGTTAAACTTGTGAAGTAAATTATCTGGAAAAGTGTTTTACTTAAAAAGATCTATTTTTATAAACTTTTGTCTTTCTTTTCAAAAGATATATTTTTTCTTAAAAGGATAGTGTTATGAATGAAAATTCTTTTTCAAAACAAAATAATGATTCAACCCAAACAGAAGATCTTGATTTTTTAAAAAAATTAGAAAACCTCTCTTCAAATGAAGATAAAATAAAACTATCTTTAGAAGAGATGAAAAAAGCAATATCTAAAGAAAATAAACCTGATTTTAAAACTTTTTGGGATATAAAAAATAGATGTTTAGTTCTATTTAAAACTCCATTAAATGCAACTTCAAGAATTCTTTTTTGGAAGGAATATATAGATCTATCTAATGAAGTTAAAAGCCTTAAAAATATTTTAAGTGAGCAAACTAATTTTGAAGTAGAGCAAATTGATTTAGCAATAAATTCATTAGAAGCAGATTTAAAAAAGTACGATGCCGTTTTACTTGCCATGAAAAAAATAGAGATCAATGAAAAGCTGAAGTCGCTTGTCTATAAGAAAAGCTTTTTTATTGAATCTCAAAAAGAGTTAGATCTTTTAAATGCTTTTGCAGCGAGAATAAACTCTCTTAGAAAAGAAACCATCAAAACTCAAATGCGAATAAGTGCTAAAAATAAATTTTTAAAAAGATTCGCTATCATTGGAGATATTATTTTTCCAAAAAGAAAAAAAATAGTTGATTCTGTAAGTGAAGAATTTTCTATTTCAATAGATGGTTTTGCTAAAAATTTTGATCTTAAAAAAGTCTCCTTTTTTATTTTAAAAGATGCAATAAAAAATCTTCAAAATTTAGCAAAAAAATTAACTTTGAATACTGAGGCTTTTACAAATTGTCGATTAACCCTGTCTAAATGTTGGGACAAAGTAAAATTAGCTGAGAAAAGTTATAAAAAAGAAAGACAAAAATCTAAAGGATTTATAGATCAAGCCCTTTTAAAAATTGAAAATTTGAAAAAAATGTGTGAAACCAATCCAAATGATAAAGATATTTTAAATGAAGAAAAAGAGATCTTTAATTTTATTAAAACATTGAGTTTGAAAAATGAAGATATCAAATTTTTAAAATTTAAAATAAACGAAGCTAAGGCTCCAATTCATCAAAAGAAAAAGAAAATAAAAGAAAAAAAAATAAGTGTCGAAGATGAAAGAGAAAAAAATAGAAAAACAAAATTAGATCAAATCAAAAATGATATAAAAACCCTATTAGATAAATCTGAGCTTTCTATAGATGAGCTAGAGCAAGAAAAAAATCAAATTGAAGAAAAATTAAATGGATTTGATTTAGCTAAATTTGAAAAATTAATTTTAGAAAAAGATTTTAGAGCGCTATATCACTTAATCGAAGAGAAAAAAGAAAAACAAACTCTAAACTCTTCTGATGAACTAAATCAGTTTCTTTTAGTCTTTGAACAAAAAAAGAAAAGGAGACAAACTTTAAAAAGTCATTTAGATAATTTAAATAAACAACTAGCCGCCTCTAGCTTGGGATTTGAAAAGGCAATGATGTTAAGAGATTTAATCGATGAAGAAAAACTAAGGCTTAAAAATTTAGATAAATCTATAGATCAGCTTGAAGAAAAAATAGAGAGTCTTGAAAGTAATTAACGTGTATTTAACTATTTTTGATCTTGATAAAACCCTTCTTAAAACAAACATTAGCTTTAAATTTTATTTGTATCTATATAAAAAAAATAATTTTGATAAGAGATCAATTTTTAAGCTAATCTATTATTTTATCAAATTTAAATATTTCAATATGAATATCGAAAATCTACACAAGGTAGTTTTTGAAAAGTTTTTGAAAAACAAAAAATATAGTCTAGTTACTAAAGAGATAGATCGGTTTTTAGATAAATATTTAGATAAATTTTTTTACATTCCAGCAATTAAAGAACTTCAAAAAGCGATCTTTGAAAATCACTACATTGCTATTTTTTCTTCATCTCCTGTTTTTTTAGTACAGCCAATTAGTGAAATTTTAAAAGTTAATGAATTCAAAGCAACAAAATATCTGATTGATCAAGATGACAAATTTGATAAAATAGAAGTTATAATGAATGGCAAAAAAAAAGCTAAAGAGGCTAAAGGTCTAATGAAAAGATTAAATATTACAAAAAAAAAGGTCTCTGTATATTCTGATAGTATTGATGATTTAGAGCTATTTGAAGTAGCAAAGAAAAAAGTTGCTGTATCTCCTTCGTCAAAACTTTATAAACTAGCTAAAAAAAGAAATTGGCAAATTTTATGAAAAATATCGGTTTTTTTGGAGGAAGTTTTGATCCGATTCATTTTGGACATATAAATTTGGCTATTCAAATTCTAGAAAAATTAAAGTTAGGTAAGATCTTGTTTTGTCCAGCAAATATCTCTCCTTTTAAAACTAAAAACCCCCCTATCGCGTCTTCTAAAGATAGATTTGAAATGGTGAAACAAGCAATAAAAAACTTTAAAAATTTTGATATAACTGATTTTGAAATAAAAAATGAAGATATCTCATATACAATAAATACTTTAAAAGAGATAAAAAATAAAAATAATTTAAGACTAATCATTACAGAAGATACCCTTTTAAATTTTCAGAAGTGGAAAGATTATAAAAATATTTTAAAAATAGCCCCATTAATTGTAGGAGTTCGAAATAAATTTTTACAAAATTTTGAAAGTAAAGATTTTATTCTAAGTAGTAAAAATTTTGTTGAAACTAATATCTTTGAGATCTCTTCTACTGAGATTAGAAAAAGACTTAAAAATCATAAAAATTGCTATCATCTTATTCCAAAAGAAACTCTAGACTACATTTATAAACGTAAGTTATACTTGTAGGATGTTAAAAGAAAAATTTTAAAAACATACTACACCTTTAAAATGGAAACCCATTCGTAATGGAAACCCATTCGTAATGGAAACCCATTCATAATGGGGAATTGAATTAAGATGGATAAGATAGAATTATTAAATATCATTTCACAAATTATTTATGATAAAAAAGGCTTTAATATTTTAGCCTTAGATGTAAGAGGTGTCTCTTCGATTTGTGACTATATAATTATCGCTGAAGGTAATGTTGAAAGACATATTAAAGCTATTGCAAATGAAGTTATAGAGCAGCTTAAAAAAATGAAAGAAAAGCCTCTTCATGTTGAAGGTCTTCAAGAATCAGATTGGGTTGTTATAGATTATTTAGATATTATAGTTCATCTTTTTAAACCTCAGCTAAGAGAGACTTATGCTTTAGAAAAGCTTTTTCAACAAGGAAAAATTGTTGATTTAAAAATTAAAGTAGAAAAGTAACATTTTATAAAAAGATAATTATGGCAAAAAAAAGAAGAGTAGTTGTAACAGGGCTTGGCATAGCTTCTGCTTTTGGAAATGACGTTGATCATTTTTATGATCAGTTGCTTTTAGGAAAAAGCGCTGTTAAAAGATTAGATCTTTTTGATGTAAGCGAATATCCAACTCAAATAGCTGCTTATATAAAAGATTTTGATGTTGGAAATTACATGCAAAAAAAACAAGCAAGAAGAGCGGATCCTTTTATTAGATATGCTATGGTCGCTGGTAAAAAAGCCTTGGAAAATTCTAAAATTGATGAAAATGTATTAGAAAATTTAGATAAGACAAGATGTGGAATTGTTATAGGCTCTGGAATGGGAGGGATGCATAGCTTTTTTGATGGTGTTCAGACTCTAATTAAAGATAGCTATAAAAGATTAACACCCTTTTTTGTGCCTTTCATCATTACTAATATGGCAGGAGCTCTTTTAGCCATAGATTTAGGCTTTCAAGGGTCTAATTATTCTATTTCTACAGCTTGTGCAACCTCTAACTACTGTATTCATGCAGCAGCAGAACATATAAGAAAAGGCGATGCAGATTTAATTCTAACAGGGGGGGCAGAAGCTCCCATGTCACCAATTGGCCTAGCTGGTTTTGTTCAAGCAAAAACTCTATCAACGAGAAACAATGAGCCTGAAAAAGCATCTAGGCCTTGGGATAAAAATAGAGATGGTTTTGTTATGGGTGAAGGCTCAGGTGTTTTAGTCTTAGAGTCACTTGAACATGCTTTGAATAGAAAAGCTCCAATATTAGCTGAATATCTAGGAGGAAATTTAAACTCAGATGCATATCATATGACAACGCCAAGAGAAGATGGCGCTATAGTTAGCAGATGCTTTACAGATGCTCTAAAAGATGCCGATCTTTCTAAAGAAGATGTAAACTACATCAATACTCATGCGACTTCTACAACTGTTGGTGATCTTTGTGAAATCAGAGCTATTAAAAAAGCTTTTGGAGCTCACTCAAAGAATATAAAAATAAATGCTACAAAATCTATGACAGGTCACTGTTTAGGAGCAGCCTCTGCAATAGAGGCTATTGCAACAATTAAAGCAATTTTAACAAATAAACTTCATCCAACCATCAATTTAGAAAATCCAGAAGAAGAGCTAGGCGATTTAGATCCAATTGCAAATAAAGCAAAAGAACACAAAATAACAGCTGCTATGAGTTCATCTTTTGGTTTTGGTGGACATAATTCTGTTGTTATTTTTGCGCCATATAATGGGTAGGGGACACGACAATAAAGAATTTTATCAACAAGAGCCATTAATTATTGGATAAATATTAAATAAGTATTGGTAAGCGTTTTATGTTATATGAAGAGAGTTTTGGAACTATCGCTTTAAAAAAAGAAAATGATATTTGGTATACCTATTTAATAAAAAATAAAAGTGGGAATCACTGGGGGTTTCCAAAAGGCCATGCAAATATTTCTGAGACAAAAAAAGAAGCTGCTCTTCGCGAGCTAAAAGAAGAGACAAATTTAAAATTCATAAAATTTTTAGTAGAAAAACCTCTTATAGAACAATACTCTTTTTTAAGAAATTCAAAAAAAACAGCTAAAAAAGTCTACTATTATCTTATTGAAGTTGAAGGCGAGGCAAAGATAACATCTGATGAGATATTAGAGGGTAGATGGGTAGAGATCACAAAAGCTAAAGATTTAATTGTTTATGAGGCTTCTAAAGAGGTAGCAAATCTAGTTGAAATAATTCTTCAAAGACTATAAGGTGTCTTTTAAAGTTTTTAGGAGTTTTTATGAGCTTAACAATTGCTAAAAGAATCGAAAAAGATACTTTAAAAGATATTTGCCAAATACTATTGGGCACCTTTTTTTTAGCTATGTTCGCTAAAATTTATATTCCTCTTTTTTTTACACCCGTTCCAATAATACTGCAAAACTCAATTGCTATATCTTATGGTTTTTTTTTAGGACCTAAAAAAAGTGTATTTTCAGTTTTATTATTTATATTTTTAGGAATTATCGGTCTTCCGTTTTTTTCTAATGGTAATTTTGGAATTGATTTTATTTTGAATACAAATGGTGGCTATATCTTAAGCTATTTTATTGCTAGCTTTGTAGTAGGTGAAATATTTCAGAAAAATAGTGATCTTACCCAAAGAAAAATAGGATTAACAATTTTACTAGGCCATTTGATAGTGCTATTTGGTGGATCAATATGGTTTAGCTATTTTGTAGGATTAAAAAAAGCACTGTTGTTAGGGGTCGTTCCTTTTATCGCTATAGACATTTTAAAGTCTATTGTCATAACTAAAGCAATCCAGTTAAAAAATAGTTATTTTTAAATTAGCCACCCACCCGATTTAAAGGGATATTTATTGCAGGCCCTGTTATTTCTTTTCCCCCATAAGGATGCTCGCCTCTTTTGAAAGAAATTATTGTTCTTTTTGTTAATGGATTTTCTTTTTCAGTTTTTTTCATATAAGCTTTGCAAGATGCTTGCATATCTTGAACATTTGAAGAAGCAAAGGCATCTTCATAAGTTTTTGGCATTCCCTGAGGTTCAGCGGATTTTTGTGCTGTGTGAGTAGTTTGTTCTATTCCTCTGAACTTACCTATAGACATATCCATTAAGTAGCCTCCTAATTTTTGGCTTCATCTTACGTGAGTTATATATAAAAATTTATAAATTGTGCAAGAAATATTTAAAAATTTTGTTAATCATTTTTTTTTCGAGTAAACTTTTTAGCAAAAATTTTGTCTCTTTGGGTGTGAATTTTTTTTAGATTAGGATCCTTTTCAAAATCTTTAATAATGGATATATCTCTGTTTTTTCTGGAAATAAAATTCGCAAGCTCTTGCCACTTAGAGCCTTTTTGAAAAGACGCAAAAGCTTTTGGTAGAGTTTTTTTATTTTTTTTGTTGCTTCCCATATCTTTTTATTTAAAGAGTTTAAATTTAAAGATCAATTTTCTTTTAATTTTTTTTGAAAAAAAAATTTGAAGATGAAGAAAAATTTTCTCTTATGTAGTGTTTTAAAATCAAAAAATGTATAAAATATAATACTTATATAAAAAAAATTAGGATGCGATGCGTTACTTATTATTATCACTTTTATGCTTGATAGGAAGGGGGCTGATCAAACTAAGATATTCTGTGAAAATAAAAGGAAAAAATCTATTAAAAAAACACAAATTCAATCCAAACTCAGGAATACTTTTTTTGCCGAACCATCCAGCTCATATTGATCCAATTTTAATCGCTTTATATTTTTGGCCAAAATTTAAAATGAGACCAATTGTTATAGAGTATATCTTTCGACAATCAGGAATTGGTTTTTTAATGAGGCTCGTTAAAGCTTTATCGATTCCTAATTTTGATACTGCTTTAAATGAAGTGAAATTAAAAAAAGCTAGAGAATTAATAGCTGAAATCATAGATGGAGTTAATAAAAAAGAGAATTTCTTGTTATATCCAGCAGGTAGATTAAAACATACTGGAAAAGAGCTTTTGGGAGGATCTTCTGCAACCCATAGCATATTATCTCAATGCAAAGGAGCTAATATCGTTTTAATTAGAACAACAGGACTTTGGGGTAGTAGCTTTTCAAGAGCTTATACTGGAAGAACTCCAGATTTTAAAGGTATGGTAAAAAGGGGCATGAAATGTCTTTTAAATTCTTTTGTTTTTTTCATGCCTAGAAGAAAAGTTTTAGTTGAAATTGAGATAGCAAAAGAAGATTTTCCAATAAATGGAACAAGGCTAGAAATAAATAGATATTTGGAAAATTGGTATAATAGATATCCTACAGAAGAGGGAGTAAAAGATGCAGAGCCTCCTAGTTTAGTCTCTTATAGCCCATTTAAAGAAAAACTACTTAAACTTCCAAAAACTGAAGCTAGAAAAACTCTGACTTTGAGAGATTTTTCATCTGAGTTAGAAAAAGATATTTTTTCAGAACTAGCTAAATTATCTAAAATATCTGAAGATCAAATAAATCCAAAAATGGATTTAGCTCAAGATTTAGGCCTCGATTCATTAGATGTAGCTGAGCTTATTACTTTTTTAGGAGTGAATTATGATGTTGGAGCTATTTATCCTGAAGATATTTTAACAGTTCAAGATGTTTTAGAAGTAGCAGAAGGCACTAAAAAAAATGTAAGAAAAGAGCTTCAAGAAGAACTGGTTTTTAAATTCTCAGATGAGAAAAAAAGGAAAAAACCTTTTCCTCCTCAAGGAAAAACAATTCAAGAATCTTTTTTATGTGTGTGTAGTATTATGAAAGATTCAGATGCTATCGCTGATGATTTGATAGGACCGATGAGCTATAAAAGATTAAAAATAGCAGCTCTTGTTTTAGCTGAAGAAATAAAAAAATATCCATCTAAACATATTGCAATTTTGCTTCCCGCATCTTGTGGATCTTATTTAGTCATTTTAGCAACGCTTTTTGCTAACAAAATCCCAGTAATGCTCAATTGGACTTTGGGTCCCAGATATTTAAACCATATGATGCAAGTAACCCATTCAGAAAATGTTATTAGCTCTTGGAAATTTTTAGAAAAATTATCAAATGTAGAATTTGGACATCTTTCAAAAAAACTTGTATATTTAGAAGATATAAAAAAAAGAATTACAAAATTTAATAAACTATCTGCCCTTTTAAAAACTTTTTCTACTACAAAGGGTCTTTTAAGAAAATTAGATCTTGATAAAATATCTGAAAATGATACAGCTTGTATTTTATTTACCTCAGGAACAGAAGCTGAGCCTAAAGGAGTGCCTCTTTCTCATAAAAATATTTTGTCTAATCAAAGAGCTGCTATGAAATGTATTGATCTACATGCAGAAGACATTATTTATGGAATTTTGCCTCCTTTTCATTCATTTGGTTTTTCTATTGCAGGGCTCTTTCCAATTTTATCAGGTGTTAAAATAGCATTTTACCCAGATCCAACAGATTCTTATTCTTTAGCTGGAGGAATAGAAAGATGGAAAATTACAGTTATTTGTTCTCCTCCAAGCTTTTTAAAAGGGCTTATTCAAGCAGCTAAACAAGATCAACTAAAAACTATAAGGATGTTTGTAACAGGTGCAGAAAAAACCCCAAAAGCACTTTATGAAAAAATCAAAAATTTAGGTGAAAATAAACATCTTGTCGAGGGCTATGGCATTACAGAATGCGCTCCTTCTATTTCTATTAATATTGAAGGAATTAGAGAAAAGGGAGTTGGAAAGCCTTTAGAGAATGTTGAGCTTTGCTTTATAGATCCAGAAAAAGAAACTTTAGTTGAAAAAGGCAACGAGGGTGAAATTTGTGTGAAAGGTCCAAATGTATTTAGTGGCTATTTAGATGCCAAAAAAGATCCATTTATTGAAATCGACCATGAAAAATGGTATAAAACTGGAGACTTAGGGTACTTAGATGAAGAGGGTAATTTAATTCTCTCTGGAAGATTGAAAAGATTTACAAAAGTCGCAGGCGAGATGGTTAGTTTAGGTGGTATCGAAGAAGTTATAACAGAGGAAATTATTACAAGAACTAATATTGAACCAGATGGTCCTCTCGTTGTTGCTATTGCTATTGAAAGTGATGGATCTAGGCCAAAGCTTGTTTTATTTACAACAACTGAGCTTTCAAAAAATGAAGCAAATCAAATTTTAAAAGAAGCTGGTTTTTCCAATCTTGTTAAAATTTTTGATGTGAAAAAAATGGATGGTATTCCTCTTTTAGGAACAGGAAAAATAGATTATAGATTTTTACAAACAATAATTGAGTAAGGCATGTCTCCTATTGCTAATTTAAACCTTTATAACACTCAAACCCGTAGAAAAGAAAAGATTATACCAAAAGATGGCAAAACGATCCGTATCTATACTTGTGGCCCTACCATCTATGATTATGCTCATATCGGTAACTATAGGACATATGTTTTTGAAGATCTTCTAAGAAGAGTATTAAAATATTTTGGATTTTCTATCACTCAAGTTATGAATATCACGGATATCGATGATAAAACCATAAAAGGTGCAATAGAAAAAAATGTTACTCTTCATGAATTTACAGAACCCTATAGACAAGCTTTTTTTGAAGATCTATTAAAACTAAATATCGAAAAAGCAGAGTTTTATCCAAAAGCTACTCACTACATAGGAAATATGATAGATATAATTGTTAAACTTGTTGATAAAAAAACTGCATACAAGGGCTCTGATGGTAGTATCTACTTTTCTATCGATAAATTTAAAGATTATGGAAAACTCTCTCATCTAGATTTAAAAAGTTTAAAAACAGGTGCATCTTCAAGAGTTTCGTCAGATGAATATGAAAAAGAAAATATCTCAGATTTTGTTTTATGGAAAGCGTATGATAAAAAAAGAGATGGTGATATTTTTTGGAATAGCCCATTTGGAAAAGGCAGGCCTGGTTGGCATATCGAATGTTCAGCTATGGCATTAAAACTGCTCGGTTCAAATATAGATATTCACTGTGGTGGTGTTGATAATATTTTCCCTCACCATGAAAATGAAATTGCTCAATCTGAATCTTTTACTAATGAAAGATTTGCTTTGCATTGGGCTCATTCTGAGCATTTAATTGTCGATGGTAAAAAAATGTCTAAAAGCCTCGGTAATTTTTATACTCTAAGAGATCTTATGGCTATGGATTATTCCGGAAGAGATATCAGATATATGCTTTTAAATTCTCATTATAGAACTCAACTTAACTTTACATTTGAAGGTCTCAAAGCTGCAAAAGCTTCGATTCAAAGAATTTTGGATTTTGTATTGAGACTAAAATCGGTCAAAGAAGAAAATGAATATGATTTAGTATCTGCAACTTTGCAAAAAGAAAAAACAAGATTTATTGAAGCTCTATCAGATGATTTAAATATCTCTCTAGCTCTTAGCTCAATTTTTGATTTGATAAGAGAAATAAATCATTTAATCGATGATAAAAAAATATCAAAAAAAGAAGCTTTAAAAACGCTTAAATTTTTAAAAGAGATAAACTGCGTTTTAGGATTTATTTTTATAGATGAAAAAGAAGAAATCCCAAAACCTGTTCAAGAAGCTTTAGAAAAAAGACTAGATGCTAGAAAAAATAAAAATTTTGCTCTAGCTGATGAACTTAGAGATTTTATTTTTGATCACGGCTATATAATAGAAGATATTCCAGATGGAGCAAGACTTAAAAAAAAATAACATTAAGTTTTTAAAAACAAATCAAAGAAAATAACTTTATCCAAATAAATTCTTATCTGCTATATAAAACTTAAGATTACATTAAAATTTTTGCTCCTCAAAATATGAAAAAAAAAGTTTTAAAAGAAATAAAATTAAAAAAAGATTTCAAATGCTATACAGGTCTTGTTTGTGTAGCTCTCTCTTTTTTGTTGCCTATTTTAGGGTTTTTAGTTCCTTTCTTAAAACTTCCTCATATCATCACTGTAGGAATAATAACCTTTTTAACCATCGGTGGTCCTGAAGCAATGATATTGATTGGAAGTGTTGTATTAGGGAAAGATGGCTTTAAATATTACAGAAATAAAATGTTTTTGCTATTTAAAAGAAAAACAAAGCCAAAACCCGTCTCTAAAATTAGATACTACAGCGGTCTTACAATAATGGTTTTGAGTGTGATCCCTTTATACATTAATGCTTATTTCTCAAAGATTATGCCTCTAAATGAATATGCAAAAAATGCGATTTTAATTTCTGCAGATTTAATATTTGTAATTAGCTTTTTTATTCTAGGTGGAGAGTTTTGGGAAAAATATAAAAAACTCTTTGTCTGGGATGGAAATAATAATAAGACAAAAGATAAGTAAAGAGAAATTTGAATAAAAATATCTTCTCAACTAATATAAAATCTTAAGTTTCACATTTGAGGAAATCATGAACTTTTTAAAAAAATATATCTTAATTGTTTTTTTTATATTTTCACTTAATACACTATCACTTAATGCTATTGCTGTTAGCAAACTAGAGTTTACCAATAAAGTAGCGCTTATTACTGGAGCGTCAAGAGGAATAGGATTAGCTACTGCTAAATATTTAGCAAAACAAGGATATAGAGTTTATGCAACATCCAGAAATTTTGATTCATTAGATACATCTTCTATTAAAAATGTAAATTTTGAAATATTAGATGTCACTGATCTTTTGAGTATTCAAAAAACGGTAAATAAAATAGTTAAAAAAGAAGGACGTATTGATATTTTAATTAATAATGCTGGATATGCCTTAGGTGGTTCTTTAGAAACTCTTTCTATGGACGATATACAAAAGCAAATGGATGTGAATTTTTATGCAGCTATTAGAATGTGTCAAGAAGTTCTGCCTCATATGAGAAAACAAAAAAGCGGTCATATTATTAATATCAGCTCAGAGCAAGGTGTATATGGTCTTCCATATGGCAGTTTATATTCTGCTTCTAAAGCTGCCTTAGAGGCAATGTCTGAAGCTTTGAGCATTGAACTGCTTCCTTGGAGAATTGATGTGTCTATTGTAGAGCCAGGCCCTGTGGCAACTAACTTTTCTCTGCAAATGGGAAGTAGAGATTTTGAGAATAATCCTTATAAGAAAATGTGTGAATATATGGAATCTTCTCATAGACAAAAAAAAGATATGGAAAAAACTGATTCATACTATCAGTCGGCAGAAGATATTGCTAAATTTTTATGCAATGTTGTTATAGAAACTCAGGAACCACACCTTCGTTATCAAACAAATAAACTCTCAAAGGGGATAGTTTCAATGAAACTAAATGATACTACAGGAGAAGATTATTTAAGAAAAATGAAGTCAATGATAGAGGATTTTCAAAAGCGTTTTATTAAAAAATAAAATTATTTAGGTTTAATTTAATTTCATCAAATGTGAACCTTCAAAAGAAATCCGTCATCTTGGTCTCAGCCCACCGACCAGACGCAGCATAACCATTGTCCCAGCTTATCTTGACTTTGTCTTCGCCAGGCCTGAACACCAGGCTGTGCATCGTGATCCAGGAGTTGACATAAGGAGCAAACTGCAATGCATTCTCCATAAGCTTTGGATGTCTATTGGGAATGTTACTAGCGCCATTGAAATAAGGAGTGAGCAATTCATGTCGGTACTGGCTATTAAAAAAACCACCTTCACATTCGGGGTATTCCCAATTGAGTACCTCGATAGTTTTTTTATCATCTGCCAAATCGCGCTGGTGATTGTTGCCATCTTTCTGATAAAATGAGATGCAGCTTCCCTCTTTAGGATCTGCTATCGTCAAATGATAAGGGCCGAGGGGTCGCTCTTTTTTCACTAATTTGCGAACGGCAAAAACACTTGTCGCAGATTCCAAAACATGGCGATTAAATAAAATAGCTGGCATGCCTCGCGTTTCAGTAGTTATCCCAGGACAAACGTTCATGGCAACCGCTACTTTGTTCTTGTTCCAACCGGTCACCGCTCCGATCATTCCTGGTATGCCCAAAACAGCGACGCCTTTTGTTTTCCAGACCATTACGAGGCTTTTGCCTCCCGCTTCGCCAAAAGGACACCAATCCATGTTCCGTCCGAAGATCACATTACCTTGATCATCGCGGTCCAGAATAGAGGTACAAGCAATTGAGCCCGCTGGTTTCTTTCCAATAAGATATTCACTCCATTTTTTCTCCAATGCTTTGGGATGAAAATGTTTGGAATCGGGGATCAAATGCATCAATAAAACATCATCTTCTGTGATTCGTAGCGAAACACCTGCTTGCTTTGCCCATTCATTGTATCCTTCGGCAAGCCCTCTCATCTCCTGTTGATATTCTAATGGAATCTTTTGCCGGACAGTCTCCAGGACTTTTGGTAAATTTTTAGAGCGTGGAAGACGCAGAATTGAATGGACGGCCAAATCGAGATTTTTTTTCAGTTTGCAAATCTCGGCTCCCAACAAGAATCCATGTGCATGACCCCATTTTTCTGGATTGTTTCCAGTAAACTCTAGCACAGGAATATCTCCTCGATAATATAACCTGCCTCCCTCGCAACTCTTTTCCTGATAGGCATGGATTGTCATGTCGTCCTTTGCTAAGGTCACATACTTCAAAAAAAGCCAGCTGATGACAGATCCCAGTACACTCAAACCACCGGCCAGTTTAATCCCTACAGCAATCTGGGCAGGAAGAATAGGTGCGAACAAGGACAAAGCAATGACAGCTCCTGCGCCCAAAGTTAGTCCCACCACTTGCATGACTTTCACAATCGTGGGATGGTCATGTATCCATTTGGTCGGGCTGAATCTGCTGTTAGCAGAATTAAAATTTTTAATGTACTCATCAATAGATATAGACATAATTTGCCATTCATAATTGGGGATAATTATACCAGAAGTAGGAAAAAAAATCCACTTAATAAAGAGCTCTCTTTGACGATTAAATAGTGGTTTTTTTGTATGAAAATTTTAAAAAACTATAAGAATATTTTCCTTTTTAATAGAAAAAATTTGAATTTTTGAGGGATTTTTTCGATATACTTATCTATTTTTATTCCTCAGGTCTCATAATCGGAAAGAATATAACATCTCTAATGGATTCAGAGTTTGTAAAAAGCATAATCAAACGATCAATACCAATGCCAAATCCAGCAGCAGGAGGCATTCCCTGACAGATAGCTTCTATAAACTCTTCATCGAGAGGATGAGCTTCTTCATCGCCTTCTTGGCGCTTTTTTACTTGATTTAGTAAAAGCTCTCGTTGTATTTCTGGATCATTTAGTTCTGAGTACGCATTTAAAACTTCATTTCCTGCAATAAAACTCTCAAATCTCTCTACTATTTTTTTTTCTCTCTCTTTGGGATCCCTGTGAAGTTTACAAAGAGGAGTTGTTTCAATTGGATGATCTGTTATGTGATGTGGTTGAATTAATTTGTCTTCTACAAGTTCTTCAAAAAGAAGAGCAATTAAATTACCTCTAGTTGCATTTTTTAATTTATCTCTATCTACGGATGTCTCTAGTAGCTTTTTATGGAGCTGATCATCTGTTAAAGATTCAACATCTACACTTCCATACTCTTTGATAGCTTGTTTCATCGTAAGTCTTTTCCATGGAGTTTTTACGTCTATTGTATATGAGCCAAATTCAACTTTTGTAGAACTGTTGAGTTTTAAAGCTATAGTTTCATAGAGCTTTTCTGTAAACTCCATTAGATCATTGTAATCCCAATACGCGGCATAAGCTTCTAGAAGAGTAAATTCAGGGTTATGGGTTTTATCTAAGCCTTCATTTCGAAAAACCTTTCCTATCTCATAGATCCTATTAAACCCGCCTACCAAAAGTTTTTTGTGAGAAATCTCCAAAGCAATTCTAAGATACATCTCTTGATGAAGAGCATTTATATGAGTTGCAAATGGTTTAGCTTCAGCTCCACCGTAAATATTTTGTAAAATAGGAGTTTCTATTTCTAAAAAGTTAGCTTCATCTAAATATTCTCTTATAATTTTGATGATTTTAGAGCGTTTTGTAAATGTATCTATAACTTTTTGATCTGTTATTAAGTTGAGCCATCTTTTTCTGTATTTGACACCAAGATCAGCTATACCAGAGTGTTTATCAGGAAGGGGAAGCAAAGACTTACAAAGAATTTTTATGTTTTTTACAAAAATTGTAAGCTCACCTTTTTGAGTATGAAAAAGATTTCCTTCAACACCTATTATATCTCCGAGATCTAACTTTTTTTCTATAAATTTTATATGAGATTGTTTCTCTTTTGATTTTTCTATATCATAACCATCTACTTTTGTGAGCTCCCTATTAAATAGTATTTGAATTTTTCCGCTCTCATCTTGAAGTTGACCAAATGCATTTTTCCCCATTGCTCTAAACAAAACGAGTCTTCCTGCGAATTTAACTAAAGGAGTTTCTCCAGCTGCTGCATCATCGAAGTGACCTAAATCTTTTTCAGAATATAAATCTAACATCTCTTTTGCCACATGAGACGGCATAAATTTATGGGGATATGGATCGATTCCTAAATCCCTTATCTCTTTTAGTTTTTTAGATCTATTTTGAAATTCTTCAATTTGGTGATAATCAGGATTTTTTGTCTCCATTAGCTTAGTTTCCTATTTTAACTTTTATATAAATTATATATAATGGGTTTCTTTTTTTCAATTGAACTAAAAAACTTAGGCTTTAAATGAAAAATTTTTTTGTAAAAAAATCAAAAATGATAGGAGAAATTATAGCTCCTCCTTCTAAATCTCAAACAATGAGAGCTATTTTATTTGCATCTTTATCAAAAGGAAGATCTAAGATAAGAAATTTTTTGAAAACAGATGATACTTTAGCTTTTATTGAAGGATGTCAAAAATTCAAAGCTAAAATTGAGATTAAAAAAAATAATTTAGAAATTTTTGGAACAAACAAAAAAGTCATTCTAAAAGATAAAGATAAATTAGATGTAAAAAACTCAGGAATTGCTCTTCGTTTTTTGACATCAATTTATGCTCTTTCTGATAAAAAAATAATTATTACAGGTGATGAATCAATAAAAACAAATAGATCTATGAAGGCACTAATTGATGCACTATCAACTTTAAAAGTTGATATAAAATCTATAACTAATACAGATTTTGCCCCTCTAATGATAAAAGGACCAATAATTCCTAAAGATATAAAAATCAGTGGAGAAGATTCTCAATATGTATCTTCTATGCTTATTGCGTCGTCACTTTTAAATACAAAAATGCAAATTGAAGTTGTGAGCCCAAAAGAAAAACCTTGGGTAAATCTAACACTTTTTTGGCTCAGTAGAATGAATGTAAAAGTTGAAAATCATAATTTTGAAAAATTTATTCTATATCCACTAAGTAGGTTCGATAGAAAAGCTTATAGAGGATTTGAATATACAGTTCCAACAGATTTTAGCTCAATTTTATTTCCAATAGCTGCAGCATTAATTACAAAATCAAATATTATTATAAAAAATGTGATTTTTGATGATTTTCAAAATGATCAAAAAACAATTGAAATTTTTAAGAAATTGAAAGCTAAAATTTTTATAGAAAAAGAAAACAATCAGATTAGAGTAGAAGAATCAAGTTTAGAGGGAGATATTGAAATAGATGTTGATGATTTTATAGATTCTATTCCAATTTTAGCAGTAATTGGCACATACAATAGAGGAAAAATGATACTCAAAAACGGTTTAAATGCTCGAAAAAAAGAATCCGATCGAATTTTTGCAATAACTAGTGAGCTAAAAAAAATGAAAGCTAAAATAAAAGAGACTAAAGATGGTCTTGAAGTTGAAGGCTCAAAACTCTATGCTGCTAGATTAAACTCTCATAAAGATCACAGAATTGTAATGGCTTTAACGATTGCAGCTTTAGGAGTAGAAAAACCAAGTTTTATTGAGGATGTAGATTGTATAAATAAAACGTACCCTAATTTTAAAAAAGATTTTAAATCCCTTGGTGCGGCTATTTTATGAATATAGTTTTAATTGGCATGAAAAGCTCGGGTAAAACTAGAGTTGGCAAAGCTCTATCATTGATGCTAAATAGAAATTTTTTGGATACGGATGAAATTTTAAAAAGCCTTTTTTTTAAAAAATTTCAAAAAAAGAAAAATATTTTTGAAATTTTTCAAAAATTTTTAAAAGAAGAAAAATTTAGAATTTTAGAACATGATGCTTTTTGTTATTTAAAAAATATTAAAAATTCAATTATTGCAACAGGCGGAGGCTCTGTTTTAAATGAAAAAAATTATAAAATACTTAAAAATTCAAAGATTATTGTTTATCTCAAAGCATCGATAGATACATTGAAAAAAAGAATTCAAAAACAAAAACAAAATTCAATATTTTTAGATGAAAAGCTTTTAGAAAAAGCTTTTGAATCTAGAGAAGGTATTTATGAAAATATCGCTGATATAACTATTCAAACAGATAATAATGATATTGAAAAAATAGCATTTGAAATCAAAAATGAAACAAAATATTTATATGTCTAATTCATTTGGTAAAATATTTAAAATTACAACATTTGGAGAATCTCACGGATCTTTAATAGGAGTTGTTATAGATGGTTGTCCTTCAAATATTGAGATTACAGATAAAGAAATTAATTTAGAGCTTCAAAAAAGAAGACCTAATTTAAATGAGTTTGTCTCTAAAAGAAATGAAATGGATAAGGCAAAAATTGTATCTGGCGTTTTTAATGGAAAAACTACAGGAGCTCCAATTTGTATTTTAATAGAAAACAAAGATCTAAAATCCGAAAATTATGATAAAATAAAAGATATTTTAAGACCTTCTCATGCAAATTATACATATCTTCAGAAATATAAAATTTTTGATCATAAAGGAGGCTCTAGAGCTTCAGCTAGAGAAACCGCTTCTAGAGTAGCAGCTGGTGCTATTGCAAAAAAAATATTAAAGATTTTGGATATCAAAATATTTGCTTATGTTAAATCTATTCAAGATATTACAGCTAATGTAGAAATAGATGATCTAAAAAATATTTATAAAAGTAAAATTTATTGCCCAGATAAAATAGCTGAAAAAAAGATGATTGAAAAACTAAAAAGCATTCAATCTGAGAAAGATTCTATTGGTTCAGTTGTAGAATTTGTAATTTTAGATATGTTGCCTGCTCTCGGCGATCCTATCTTTGATAAATTAAATGCAAAATTATCTTACGCTTTAATGAGTATACCTGCCGCTATTGGTTTTGAAATAGGAGATGGTTTTGAAGGAACCAAAAAAAAAGGTTCAACAAGAAATGATCTATTTGATTTAGAGAATGATAAAATTGTAACTAAAACAAATAATGAAGGAGGGATTTTAGCTGGTATTTCAACTGGAATGCCAATTATTGGAAGAGTTGCATTTAAACCAACTGCTACAATTGGAAAAGATCAAAAAACTATAGATATCTATGGAAACAAAAAAACTTTAAAATTTTTAAATGATCAAAGATATGATCCTTGCATATCAATTAGAGCAACTCCTGTTGTAGAAGCTATGTGCTCTTTAGTGCTAGTTGATTCATATCTTTTAAATAAAACTAATATAGAGACTTCTTTAGAAAAAACAAAAAAAATATAAATATTGAATGCAAAAACTAAACGTTAATCTTAGAACCCAAAGATTTTCAATCTTTTATGAAAATAATCTGTTAAAAACAGATTTTATAGTAGATTTTTGTAAAAAATTAGCTGCTAATTTTGTGATAATAACCCATGCAAATTTAGAATTCTTAGCAAAACCTCTAATTGATAAATTCAATGAAAAAAATGTGAATGTAAAACTTTTAAGTTTTTCTAAAGGAGAAATAAATAAAACGAAAAAGACAAAAGATGATTTAGAAAATAAAATGCTAAAAGAGAATTTTACAAAAGATACTTTAATTATAGCTTTAGGCGGCGGAATCGTTATAGATATGGCAGGATTTATCGCTTCAACTTACATGAGAGGTATTCCCTATATAATTATTCCTACTACACTTCTTGCAATGGTAGATGCTTCTGTTGGCGGAAAAACAGCTGTGAATACTAAGTATGGGAAAAATTTAATTGGAACTATCTATCATCCAAAAGCTGTTTTCATAGATTTCGATGTCTTAAAATCTTTAAATGAAGATGAGATGAATAATGGATATATAGAAATGCTAAAACATACTCTTATATTGAAAAGAAAATATTTCGAAAAGCTGCTTTTTAGCAAAGAAATAACTCCAAAACAAATAATAGATTCTTTGAAAATTAAAAAACAGATCATTGAAAAAGATGAAAATGAAAAATCTTTTAGAAAAATTTTAAATTTTGGACATACCATAGCCCATGCAATAGAGGCTGCTTTAGATTATGAAATAGCTCATGGAAAAGCTCTAGTATATGGTATTTTAATAGAGAGTCATCTCTCTTATCACATGAATCTTCTGCCGTATAAAGAATTTAAGAAAATTTTTGATTTTTTTAAATTCAAAAAATTATTAAATAACGCTCCAAAAATTTCAAAAGATAGAATTATCGAGTTTATAAAAAGAGACAAAAAAAATATTTTTGGAAAAAATCGATTTACTTTGTTAAAAAGTATTGGCAAATCAATAATTAATGTTGAAATTATTGAAAATAATATTGTAAAATCACTACTTGTTATATTGGGAGGCAATATATGTTAACGGCAGTAATCACAGGCCCAGATCTTTTTTCAGCTAAAAGACAAATTAAAAATGCTAAAAAAGCAGATGCAATTGAGATTAGATTAGATTTTTTGGATTCTATTGATTTAGAAAAAATTACGAAACTCCAAAAATATTCAAATAAAATTGTAATCTTTTCTTTAAGAAAAAAAGAAAATGGAGGCAAATACCTTCAACCTGAAAAGAAAAGATATTTTGATTTAGCTAGGCTGTTTTCTTTAAAACCTAACTTTTTTGATCTAGAGCATGATACATCTTTAGAGTTCATTGAAAAAATGAAAAAATTATATCCAGATGTAAAAATTATCACTTCTTATCACAATTTTTTAAATACTCCTTCTAACTTAAACGAAATTTATGAAAATTTAAAAAATCCATTTGCTGACTTATATAAAATTGCAACTTATGCAAATAACTCTATTGATGCTCTAAGAGTTTTAGATTTTTTGAAAGAAAAACAAGATGGAAAACTAATCGCTATTCCAATGGGCGTAAGTGGTTCTTTTGCAAGAGTCTTATCAAAAATTTTTGACAATAAAATAACATATGCTTTTGTGGATAAAAGAGTTGTCGCAGGGCAGATAAATATTGATGATCTAACAGAGATATATAATTTTAAAAATATTAATTCTAATACCGAAATTTATGCTCTTTTAGGATACCCAGTAGATCAAAGTATTTCTCATGTTTTTCATAACTCAGAGTTTTTAAAACAAAACAAAAATGCAGTGTATATTAAAATTAATCTTCAAGGGCATGAACTTCCAATTTTCTTCTCTTTTATCAATAAATTTTCATTTAAAGGCTTTAGTGTAACTATGCCTTTAAAAGAAAAAGTCATTTCTTTTGTGGATGATGATAAACATAAAATTGGAGCTATTAACACTATAGTTTTAAAAGATAAGAAATTAATTGGATTCAACTTAGATGGAATCGCTGCTTTAGATGCAATAGAAAGAAAAATCAAAGTTAAAGATAAAAAAGTCTTGCTTATAGGAGCTGGTGGTGTTGCTAAAGCAATAGCTAATGAAGCTGTTAAAAGGCAAGCTAATTTAATCATTTTCAATAGAGATCAAACTAGAGCTTTTGATCTAGCATCAAAACTTCAATGTAGAGCGTATTCTTTAGATAAAATTGAAGATGTTATGAAAGAAGGCTATGATGTTATTATTAATGCTACATCAGCTGGCAGACAAGAAATAAATCTCGTGCCTCCAGAGTATTTGATTCCAGGAACAATAGCTATGGATGTAGTATCAAAACCAGTTGAGACTGTGTTTTTAAAACATGCTCAAGATAGAGGATGTTTAATTGTATATGGTATGGAGATGTTCATAAATCAAGCAAAGAGACAATTTGTTTAAAGACTCTAAGATAATTTTGAAAGTTTAATTTAGAGAAATTTTTATAAAAAACAACACAGAACTACGGTTCTGTGTTGTTTTGATTATATTCGGATTTTTTTAAACAGGTTTAAAAATAGGATCTCCATAGGAGATGTTTAGTTGTCTTAGCGCCATTATTGCTTGATTATAAATTTGAGTAATAGTTTTATCTCTTTGAGATTTACTTCTTCTTTCGAAATGATTAGCAAACTGTTGAAGTTTCTCAATTAGTCTCTCTTTTGAAGAGGGGTTAAGTTTTTTTTGTTCTTGTGGTATGAATGAATCTCTTAAAATTTCTGCACTTATTTTACTATCAACTATATTGTTAGAATCGCGAGAATCTAAAGTCCTTTCCATATCAAAAGTTAATTCTTCAAAAGCATTGCTTAAATTAATAAAAAATTTCCAACAAGAACTAGCTCTTTCTTCTACAGGAGAAAGTGAAGGAAGAGTATGTGGATTCAATATGTATTTTCCCTCTTCTATTCTGAATCCAGGAATTTGTTTTTCTCCCATTTTTAGGATTGCATTTAAGGTATTATCCGAAAATGTTATAGGTTTCATACTACTCATTTTTTTGCCTCTTATTATTTTTTATAAAGATTATTTACTTTTATCAATTATTTTATTATTAATTAGTATTAATAATTATAATTATTATAAATAAAATTATTATTTTAATTCATTTAAAAAAAAGCAATTAAAATGCATAAAGATCTAACTATAAGCTTCTTGTGCGCTTGTAAGTTAAATTGTTAAAGTTATTTATTTTTAAAATAAATTCAAGCATAAGATGCTGATCATCAGGTATTTAAAAAAAAAACAACAATATAAAAAATCTCAGCGTCTTTTAAGAAAAGTTAAGATTATTAAATATCAGAGATTTAAGGTAGGATTTTAAAAGAAGGTAGAAATAGGATCAATATCAATAAAAAGCGATATTCTATTTGGTAGATTTATCTCATTTTTTATCTTACTTAAGATAGTGCTTAAAAAAAGCATATTTTTGCCACGAATTAAAAATTGAAAGCGAAAGACATCTTTAACTTTTGCTCTACCAGATGGAAGAACTGGATGAATTTTATAACCAGAAGTTAAATTTTTTATGAGTTTTTCTCTTATTAAATTAGCGAAACTCTCTGCTTTTTTCTCATCTGGAGAGGAGAGGACTATTTTTGCCATTTGTGTAAAGGGAGGATAGCCAAATAATCTTCTATTTTCAATCTCACTCTCATAAAAACTTAAGTAGTCTTGTTTAGATGCAAGTTTTATAGTGTCGTTCTCTGGCATATATGTTTGAATAATCACCTCGCCAGCTAGAGCTGCTCTGCCTGCTCTACCACAGGCTTGAGTAACTAATTGAAAGACAATCTCGGAAGATCTGAAATCAGGGATATTTAAAGCTCCATCTGTATTTAAAATGCCAACTAAAGTAACCGATGGAAAATGAAGGCCCTTTACAATCATCTGAGTGCCTATTAAAACGTCTGCTTTACCAGATTTAAATTGTTTGAATAAAATTTCATGAGAATTCTTTTGAGTAGTTGTATCTCTATCGATTCTAATAGTTTTTATATTTGGAAAAATTGCATGAAGAGCACTTTGTATGTGCTCTGTTCCAAAACCTTTATATTTGATGTATTCTGAGCTTTTACAATCAGGACAATTTTTTAAAGTATGCGTTTTAAAACCACATAAATGACAAGATAAAATATTGTCTTTTTTGTGATAGGTTAAAGTAATATCACAGTGTTTGCATTTAAAAATATATGAGCAGTTTAAACAGTGTAGAGAGGTGTTATATCCTCTTCTATTTAAAAAAATAAGAGTTTGCTCGCCTTTTTCACATCTTTGTTTTATAGCTTCTAAAAGATCATTAGAAAAATAGCTTTTTGATTTTTTAATACCTTCTTTCATGTTGATTATTTTTACTTTAGCTAGATTAGATTTGCCAATTCTTTTTGATAAGGTATTTAAAGTATATTTTTTTTGAGTTGCATTGTAATAAGATTCAATAGAAGGAGTTGCACTAGCTAAAATAACTGTTGCTTCTGAGAATTTAGCTCTCATTATCGCTAAATGTTTAGCATTGTAAGAGGGCATCTCTTCTGATTGTTTGTATGATGAGTCGTGTTCTTCATCTAGAATTATTAAACCTAAATTTTTGATGGGAGCAAATATACTAGATCTAGCTCCAATTACTATTTTAGCCTTTCCAGACAAAATATTTTCCCATTCTTTTGCTTTCTCTCCTGATGATCTTTTGTGATGAATGATTGCTATCTTTTCTTTAAAACGAGATCTAAATATTTCTATTGTTTGAGCGGTAAGAGCTATCTCTGGCACCATCATAATTGCGCTTTTTTTAAGCTCTATTGCTTTTTTAATTGCTCTTAGATATATTTCTGTTTTACCACTTGAAGTAATTCCAAAAATTAGGTGAGTTTCAAATTTCCCCTTTTCTAGGCTAGAGGAAATGTTATCTAAGGTTTGTTGTTGCTGAGCATTTAAAACTTTTTCTTTTGTCTGAAAATATTCAAAGTTTTTTAAAATATCTATTTCATCTGAAAAAAGTTTTTTATAAATAAGGATTTTTTTTCGAACTAAGCTATCAATCGGTGCTTTAGATAATTTTGTATTTAATAAAAGCTCAGTTAGTAAAACTCCTTTTTTTACCTTTAAAAAATATTCAATTGCTTTTGCTTGTTTTAAACTTTTTTTCGTTTTTGTAAGATTTAGATAAATATCTAAAAGCTCTTTTTTAGTTTTGTTAGATGTTATGTAAATGTGATACTTTGGCATTATCTCTTTTCTTATTGAAGAGGGGATTATACATCTTAAAATTTTAGAAAGAGAACATGCATAGTATTTTGCCATCCAAATAGCTAATTTAAAAAGATCTTTAGATAAAACTTCATCAGATACAATTCTGTTTATTTTTAAAACTTTTTTTACATGGGTTTTTTCTTTTAAAGATAATATGTATCCCTTTTTTAACTTGCCTCTTAAGGGGACTTCAACGAGCTGTCCTTCTTTTATTTGAGAAAGAAGATTTTCAGGGGTTTCATAATCTAAAGATTTATCGATATTAGATTCTAGTACTACACTTGCAAACGTTTTATTTGTCATTTTTAAAATTTTTTAAATTTGCAATTTTTAAATTTGCAATTTTTTGTTTTAGTGCATTGAAAAGAGATGCTTTGAGCGTTGGCTCTTTTAGATATAAAAAGATATCAGGTAGTAAAAATAAAGGAATGTCTTTTAAAAACTTTTCTCCCTTGGATGGATTTTCTCTATAATAAGTTCTTAAACGCTTTAGTTCAAATATCGTATAATCAGATGAAATTATTAAAGAAATATCACTTTTTAAAAAATCATCCCAATTATCTTCCTTTTCAATTAAATAGGCAGAGACTACTTTTGAAGGATAAAAATAGACACTCAAAGAAGTAGATAGTTTTTCTAAAAAACGATAGAGCTTTTCATCTTCTTTATACGCTAAAATTGTGATAGTAGAAGAAATGTTTTTTAGTTTGTATTTTTGAGATTTTTGTTTTGCAATTTTATCATCAATAGGCTCTTTTAAAATTGAGATGTTTGGAAATTTTTGTTCAATTGATTTTTTTATATCAAGAAAACTATCTTCGAAAATATTTGGTTTTTCCTCTCTTATAACTTTTTTTTGCAAAACATTGTTTTGTAAAACATCTCGCTCATTTTTTTTAATGAAATTTTTAGAAGTGCTTATGTTGAGTGTTATAGGGTTGGTAGCAGTGTCTTTTTTTATAGTCTTATCTAAAGCAGGCTTTTTTTCATTTGCTTTGTTTTTTTCGCTTTTTAAAGTTTGAGGTTTATCAATGTTTTGAAAATTTTCATTTTGATCTTTTTTAATCTCTTTTTTTTCATTATTTAAAAATATCTCAGATGTTTTAACATCTACATTGTATTTTTTTTTCTCTAATAAAATATTTTGATTTGATTTTTTTTTATTTAAGAAATTTAATAGATCATTTTTAAAAAAATCACTTCTAGATTCTATAAATTTTTCATCAAAAGATTTTAAGTAGTTTAAAGTGGTTTTTAAAAGATTTTGATACTCATCTAAATGATTCATAAATTATCTGTTTTTTATTAAGTTATATCAGAAAAAAGAAAAAAATAAAACTAATCAGTCGATAAAAGATCTTCTATAAAATCTTTGGCATCAAAATCTGTTATATCATTTAGAGTCTCTCCGAGTCCTATCCACTTTATCGGAACTTTGATTTCTTTTTGTATTGATAAAACAATCCCACCTTTTGCTGTGCCATCTAATTTAGTTAAAAATATTGAAGAAATAGGTGTATAAGAATTAAAAATTTTAGCTGCATCAACTCCATTTTGTCCGCTTGTTGCATCAACGACTAATAGGGTTTCATGAGGTGAGTTTTCAATTACATTGTTAGAGACCCTTTTTATTTTTTCTAGCTCTTGCATAAGATTGATTTTAGTATGTAATCTTCCTGCAGTATCAATAATAACAATATCTATATCTCTATTTTTAGCTGCTGTTAAACCATCAAATACAACTGATGATGGATCTGATCCTTGTTTAGATTTTACAATGTCTACACCAATTTTTTGAGCCCATGAAGATAATTGCTCTACAGCAGCAGCTCTATAAGTGTCTGCTGCTATTAAAAGAACTTTTTTACCCAAATCTTTATAATAATTGGCAACTTTAGCAATAGATGTTGTCTTGCCAGAGCCATTGACTCCAACTATCATTACTACATGTGGTTTTTTTAGATCTATCTCTTTTTTTTCAATGACCTCATTTAAAAGCTCGGTTTTTAAAATTTTTAAGATCTCATCAGCGGATGTATTTGGATCCTTTTTTAAAATTTCTCTTACTTTATCAGTAAGCTCTATTGAAATTTTAACCCCAAGATCAGATTCATAAAATAGCTTTTCTAACTCATCGAATAAAGTCTTATCATTTTTTTTGGAAAATAAAGATTTGAGCTTTCTTCCAATCGAAAATTTTTTTAAGGAAATTGAGAGCTTTTTTAATTTGGATTTGAAAAATTTAAACATTTATAAAATTTTTTCTTGATTGAAATACTACTCTAACACATAACAAAAATTAACTAAAGGATATAAAAAAATGAAAATCATCCCAAGAATACCAATCTATATCCATCCATTTTTTTGGATATTTTCTGCTTTAATCGGATTTTTAATGTCTCAAACTATTGTTGGAACAGTTCTTTGGATAATTATAATTTTTATCTCAGTTTTAGTCCATGAACTCGGTCACGCTTTGACATCTCTTATTTTTAAACAAAATCCAAAAATAGAGTTAGTCGCTATGGGAGGGCTCACCTCTTATCAGGGGAAAAAACTAAAATATTATCAGCAGTTTTTAATAGTTTTAATGGGACCGGTTTTTGGAATATTACTATTTGGTTTGGCTACTTTGATTTTATGGCTTAACTTTATTTCTAATCCTACTTTTTTAGCTACCATCAAAGTTATGCAAGTTGTAAATCTATTTTGGTCTATTGTAAATTTATTGCCTATCCTTCCATTAGATGGAGGACAATTGCTTAGAATAGCTCTAGAGGCTTTTTTTGGTATAAAAGGATTTAAACTATCACTGCTGCTTGGCTTTATCATGGCAGCTATTTTAGCTTTAGCTAGTTTTGCTGTTCGATATTATCTTTTAGGAGCTTTATTTTTTCTTTTCGCATTTCAAAGTTTTGATATGTATAGAAAATCAAGAAATATTCAAAAATGTGATAGAGATGAAAAGCTAGCTGATACTCTTACAAAAGCTCAGGTTCTAATTAAAGATGGTAAGAAAGATGAGGCTCAAAAGCTTTTAGACGATCTAAGGTCTAAGACTAAAGAAGGATTGATCTATGTTCAAGCAACTCATCTTTTAGCTTTTTTATACTATGATCAAAAAGATAGAAAAAAAGCATATGAATATTTTCTCTCAATTAAAGATGAAATCGCAGATGAAGCTATTTGCAGACTTCATGAGCTAGCTTTTGAAGAAGCTAATTTTAGAGTAGTTAAAGAACTATCTGCTAGCTCATATAAATTATCACCAACTCAGGACATCGCTTTAAAAAATGCAAAGGCTTTTGCAATGTTAGGAGAAGCTAAACCCTCAGGTGGCTGGTTGAAAACAGCCATGCACTTTAAAAAATTAGATTTAAATGAAGTTCTAAAAGACAAATATTTCGATAAAGTCAAAGATGATATTGCTTTTAGAAAGTTTTTCAAAAAATAAAATAAAAACAAGAATTAATAAAAAGGGGGGACAGATTGTAACTTGCCCCTTTTTATTTGATGTGTAGATGTGATTTAAGAATCTGTCATGGAAACAGCTTTATCAATCGCTGCTTGAGCTTCATTTTTGCATTCACCAGCTTGCATTTTATTACATGTACTTATAGCTTTGTCTGTTTGCTTTTGCTCTAAATAAGCTGTAACAATCTTTAATCCAGCCAGATTTCCATAAAATCCCTTCTCCATTTTATCAGATATCATTATTGCCTTTTCTATTTTATTTTGCTCTAAATAAGCTCTAACAATCTTTAATCCAGCCAGAATTCTATGAACTCCCTTTTCCATTTTATCAAATATCATTATCGCCTTTTCTATTTTATTTTGCTCTAAATAAGCTATAACAATCTCTAATCCAGCCATATTTCTATAAAATCCCTTCTCCATTTTATCAGATATCATTATTGCCTTTTCTATTTGCTTTTGCTCTAAATAAGCTATAACAATCTCTAATCCAGCCAGATTTCTATAAAATCCCTTCTCCATTTTATCAGATATCATTATTGCCTTTTCTATTTGCTTTTGCTCTAAATAAGCTGTAACAATCTCTAATCCAGCTATGTCCTTATCGATACTCGTTTCCATCTCATTAAATATCATTATTGCTTCTTCAATTTGATTTTGCTCTAAATAAGCGTTAACAAGGTGTAATCTAGCTTTATTTTTATCTGCCATCTTATCAAATAGAATTGTAGCTTTATTTATTTCGCCATTCATTAAGCAAACTTGAAAAAGATACGCCCTAGATGCGGTTTTATGAGCAGACTCTTTCATTTGGCCAAATATTTCTAAAGCCTTATTTATTTGTTTTAGTTCTAGATGCCTTTGAATAGCTTTGTAGTTTTGTAGATCTTGATGCATATTATTGGGAATAGTTACTATACGACTTGCCATATTATTTATTCTTTTGTAAATAAAAAAAAGCAATTGTAATTATTATGATTAATAAAATCAATATAAATGTTTTTTTTTAATTTAAATTAGATTTTCTAGATTTTCTCGGATCCGAAAAGAGCTAAAAGATCTCAAAAAAATTAATCAGCTGCAAGATGAAATTCAATAATATTTAGACAAATAAAGCACATCCTAAAATTATTGTTTTTCAAAGCAACTTTTTTCCGATTGCTCTGGGGCTTATTAGCCCCTTTTTTTATTTTCGTTTAATCGTTATAAATTTAGTAACGTTTTGATATTTAACCAGCATCAAAATATATCTTTTTTTATCGATATCTTTTAAAGCCTCATTGAAATCATTAATATTTTTTACTTTTTTATGATTGAGTTTAAGTGTTACCATTCCCGGTTTTAATCCAGCTTTTTCTGCAATTGAGTGGTATTTAACAGATGTTATCATTACTCCTTCTAAAGCATCAGAATATTGCCATTTTTTTACGATTTGAGGCTCAATATCTTTAATATCAGAAACTTCTATTCCAATATCTAAGGATTGTTTATGAGCTACATGGGAATCTTTAGATTCTCCTAAAGTAACCATAAAATTTTTCTTTTTACCATTTCTGAGAACTGTGATTTTCACTTTATCTCCGGGTCCTAAAAGAGACATTTCTTTTCTAAATGATCGCATGTTTTTGATATGAATATCATTATATGCAATTATAATATCTCCTTGCTTTAAGCCAGCTTTTTGGGCAGGAGATTTTTTTGAAACTTCTGCAATTAAAGCTCCCTCTAAAGATGCTAAATCTAAAGCATCAGCCATTTCTTTATCTAAAGGTTGTAGAATTATTCCTAAAAACCCTCTTTTAACTGTGCCATTATCAATTATTTGTTCCATAACGTGTTTAGCCATATTAGCAGGGATAGCAAAACCAAGGCCCATATATCTGCCGGCTTGTGAAACAAGTGCTGTATTTATTCCTGCAATTTTTGCATCTAAATCTAAAAGAGGGCCTCCAGAATTACCTGGATTTATAGCAGCATCTGTTTGGATAAAATCTTCTAAATCTGTAATTCTTAAGTTTTGTCTTCCCTTTGCAGAAATTACTCCAACTGTTAAAGAAGCTTGCAATTGAAAAGGAGCTCCTATCGCTACTGCCCATTCTCCAATTTCTAGAGCTTCAGAATTTGCAAATTCTAAAAAAGGCAGGTTATTAGCCTCAATTTTAATTATCGCTAAATCAGTTTTAGGATCTGTTCCGATTATTTTAGCTGTATAATCTTTGCCGTCATTTAAAGTAACAATTATGTTTTCAGCATCTTTAATGATATGATTGTTCGTTAAAATATAGCCATTTTTTGAAACTAGACATCCCGAGCCAGCTGCATATTGTGGTTGGTCTTTTTCGGGTGAGCCAAAAAACTTTTTCAAAAATTCATCACTAAAAAAATTAAAAGATTCTGAAGAATCTTCAGATTTTGAAGTTTCGGATTTTGAACCATTGTAGTGAGCGTTTATGAAAACTACTGCTGGAATTGCTTTTTTTCCAACTTGAGAAAAAGCTTTTGATGTTTCTTTTAAACATGAGATATCATCACCTTTTACATCTGAAAAGGGAGAAAATAAGGCGAATGTTGTTAACATTAAACATGTTATCAAACGTGACATAAATATGATCTCCTAATATATGTGCTTAAGCTGGATGTTAACGAGACTATTTGATTTTCTCAAGATAAAATTTTGAAAAGTTAAATCGATTAAAAATATAGATTTTAATTTTTTTATATTAAAAAAAAAAAAAATTGTATAATATTTCGTATTAATTTTTTTAAAGGTATTACTATGAGTGGGGGATGGAGTGGAGTATGGAGTGGTTTATTATCAAGCGGGACTCAGGCAGTCAATAAAGTAATTCCATGGACTGCCAGTAATAGAGTTTCGCAGTCTTCAGAATATGAGGAGATAGGTGATAATGGCTCACAAAATAACAAAATAAAAAGAGTTTTTAAGGAAATAATAATAACATGCCTTGCTGGGGCCGTATTCACTACATCTTTAGCAATGATCATTGCTCCATTAATAATAATGTCAAAAGAAAAGACACCGGATTATTCGCCCCTAAAATATATTGCGCCTATTAGTTTTGTTTATGGGGCAGTAATGGGCGGTATTGGATATGCTTTTTGGAAAACATGTAAAAAATATCCTCTTCGTTGACTCTGTTTTTTGAAAAACAAAAGCTTGATAAAAAAAAAGAAAACTCTAGCAAAAGTCTTTAATCTTTAATTAAAGAAGAGATCAAAGCTTAGGTTTTTCTTTATCAAATAGCTCTTTAGAGCAAAATGTAGCTGTAATAGCATTGTCAATTTGATTTAATAGGTTCTCTTCTACTGCTTTAATAATATCTTCTTTGCTTGTTGATAAAATTTTATTTCTAAACTCTTGGCGCATTTCATCTGTTTTATTAGCTTTTAACCATGAATATGCTGTTATAGCTCTAGCTCCAGGAGATATGGGAACATCAGTTTTTTGGATGATTCCAAGTTTTGCCTCATCGATATCACTATCTAAAAAATTTCCATTAGAAATTTCTTCAATCGCAAATTTAAAAGCTTTTAAAGTAGATGTTATATGTGGGTCTCTAAACCCAAAAAATGTAAGAAGACCTGTTGTTGGTGAATAGTTAGTGCCTGATCCATAAGCGCCTCCTTCTTCCCTAATTTTTTTATGAAGGATTTTATTTGAAAAAAGTTTGCTTGCAATCAATAAGGCAGGGGATTTTTCATGTAAAAAACCAATAGTTCTATAAGAAGAGGCACTGAAAGCTACAGGTGATGAAATAAATATTGGTTGAGATTTTATTTTGTCTACTTGGAAATTCTTTGAAAAAGGTTTTAGATTCTTAAACTCTAAGTCTAGAAGAGAATAAAAATTATTTTTTTTGAGATCTTTGTAAAAATTTCCATTAGAACTGATTACTAAATTTGCTCTGTTAACACAAAAAACTTTTTCTTTTAAAGCATTTAATTCTTCGATTAGTTTTTCTGCATTTTTATCTAAATCTTTAATTAAAATTCTTAAATTATTTAAATAATCTATACCATCGAATTTAGAAGATAAAAAGGCCCCTGTAGAGAGTGAGCTTTGAGATAAATTAGTAGCATAACTCATAGAGTGTTGAACTATAGAATTTTCTAAAAATGTATATTGTTGTAAAAGACACTCTTTTATCCTATTTATATCTGAAAACATAGGGTTTTCAATTACATCTTTTATCAAAGAAAACATTTTATCTGTATTTCTATAAAGAGATTTAGATCTAATAGATATCGATGGAATTATATTATCAAAATTATCAGCTTGAAAATTTAAAGATAAATCTGATTGGATCCCTCCTGTATAGGCTTGAATAAAATTTAAGTTTTCTACGTAATTTCTTTTTCCAGCTCCTACGTCAGTTACTAAAGATGAAAAAAGTGGTAATAAAATCAACTCTTTTAATGAAAGCTCAGGTAGATCAAATATAAGATCTACGTAGGAAATATCATTTGTAAAAACATCGTGATGAAAGATTTTGAATTTGCCCTTTTCTTCAATATGAAGAGCAATATTTTTATTTTTTTTAGGAACCTCTTCAATAGCAATTTTTGGAAGACACTCAATTGAAGTTTTCTCTAATTTTTTTTGAAGCTCATTTAAATTTTTAGTATCTTCTAAAATTTGTTCGATTTGCTTAGGCTGCATAGTCATTTGAATAGCATCTAGTTTTTTTCTTTCCTTTATCTCCGTCTCAGCTGTTAAATTAGAATCTGCTTTTAGTATTAACTCCACCATATGGTGGTTTTCTAAAAAATATTTTTTGATAAGATATGGTATGTAGTTTGGATCTTTTAGTTTTTCTCTAAGTGTTTTAAAAAGTGTGTGAATAACTAAAGCATTTTCTGGCTCTGCTCCTAGTTGTTTTGCTAGAGCAGATCTAAAAAATAAAGTAAGTCCATAAGGACCCATGCCAGAAGATATCTCTGTCCTTGAAAATTCTAATTGATGCAAAGCTGCATCTATAATTTTAGGATCGATTTTTGTCTCTATTAATTTTTCTAAACTCTCTTTAATAACTTTGAAAAGCGCGTCTTTGCTTTCGCTTTTACACCCTCTACAAATTAAAATATATGGAGCTTCACTCATCTCTGTATCAAATACACTCTCAACTTCTTTGCATAGATTCGATTTTAAAATATTTAGTTTTAAATACGACCCGTCTGTGCCCATCAAAATACTATCTAACAATAAAAGACCATGGAGATCAATTTGATCCTCTATTGGGCATGTTAAATATCCAAAAGAGATAATAGCTCCATCTTCTTTAGCTTGTTTTTCAGAGATAGGATATCTATCTTCAATTGTTTTTTTCTTAGAAAAACGCTTTTGTTTTGGAATCAATCCAAGCTTTGGCTTCTCTTTTGCATTTTTTAAAGCATTTTCTTCAATAAAATCTAGCTGCTTTTCTAAATCTAAATTTCCATATAAAAAAAATATTGATCTAGAGGGATGATAAAAAGTTTCATGAAATTTTTTTAAGTTTTCATATGTCAGATTGGGGATCTCTTTAGGATCTCCCCCAGAATTAAATGCATATGGCAAATCTGGAGTGAGGTTTTCTTGCATCTTTTGAAATAAGATACTATCTGGATTTGCCATGGAACCTTTCATCTCATTGTAAACAATACCTTTGTAGATGAGATTAGAGCTGGCATCATCAGGTTTTAAAAATTCAAATCTATGTCCTTCTTGCAAAAAACTAAGTCTATCTAATTTTGGATGAAATACCGCATCTATATAGACTTCAAAAAGATTATAAAAATCTTTTTCAACTAAACTAGATGCTGGATAACATGTGAAATCAGAGCCAGTCATTGCATTCATAAAAGTATTTAAACTACGCCTTAACATAGAAAAAAAAGGATCTTTTACAGGGAATTTTTTAGATCCACATAAAACAGTGTGTTCTAAAATATGAGCTTCACCAAAAGAATCTTGGGGCCAGGTTTTTAAAGAAATACAAAATAAATTTTCATCATCATCATTTTTTATTTTTATAACTTCAGTTCCTAAAGTATTATGCTTAAGTTCTATAAGCTCGACTTTTATCTCGTCGATGGGAAGGTATTTTGTAACTGTAAAATTATTACATTTTTGATTAACGTTATATGACATAAAAAATCCAACTTAGTTTAAACCAACTAAATTAGAATAGATTAATCTTTTTTTACAAACTTATTTTACAAAATTTTCGTGAAATTCTCTAACGATATAGTTGCATTCACCAAGGAGCATTAAAAGTTCATTATTATCTGCTTCAATAATTTTATACGGAGCTTTTCTTTTTATATCTTTTTCTAATTTTTTTAATGCATCATCTATTTTAGTTTGCATTTTCTCAACATGAGATGCCCATATAGGTTTTTTAGCTGCTTTTTTTCTTTTAGTTTTTGATTTTGTTATTGGTTTTTTAGTAGACTTTTTTAGAGTTTTTCTTTTTTTTACTGTTTTCTTAGCAGCTTTTTTAATAGCTTTTTTTCTTCTAACAGGTTTTTTAGCTGTTTTTCTAGTAGATTTTTTAACAGCTTTTTTACTTCTTTTTCTGGTTTTTGGCATAATAAACCTTTTATCAATATTGTTATTCTTTTTTTCATTATATGAATTTTTATATTTTATAATATTAAATTATTAGGTTATATGAAAATAAAAGCGTAAGCTATTGACAATAAATTAATTAATAAAAAGAAAATTATAGTTTTTTTGAAAAATTAATAAAAGAAAACTCTATGTTTAATCATCTTCTGGGTCTAAAACTTCTTCAAAATCTTTTTCAAATCCTTCATCTGCTTCCTCAGGATCAAACAATTCTTCAATAATTGTTAGGTCGTAGGGATTTTTATTTTTTTTGAATCTACACATAATTAAAACCCTTTGGGTTATTAGTAAATATTATAGCAAAAAATGACTTTTTTTAAATAATACTAATTATTTTAAAAGCTTAAGTGATTAATAAACAAAGAATTACAAAAATTTTTGAAGATTAGTTTTTAAAAGATTTTCTCTGGATTTAAGCTCATCTAATTGAATCTGATCCATCTCTAACTGCGTTAGTAAGATAGCATATTCCGGCTCAGTACTTGGCATGGTTTTAAAAGTATCTTTTATTAAACTAATTCTTTTATTTACTAGGATTTGTTCTTGAATATTTACATCAATTTCTTGTTTTAAAAGATCAATTTTTCTAGATTTTTCATCTAAGGGATTGATAGTAAATTCGTTATACTCAATTTCATCCATAAAAAAACCATTTTATCTTTATTATAGCATGAAAATAATTAATTATTTTTCTAGATTTGAAAAATTTTAAAGTTTAATAATTATGTTAGAGTGTAAAATGCCTAATTTAGTATCATTTTGGCAAAATAAAAAAAAATCATGAAAAAATAAGAGCTATGAAAAAAATATCTTTAATCCCAAATATTATAACAGCCTTTGGACTGGCTATCGGTCTTTTTGTTATTTTTAAAGTTAATATGATAGAGAAAGGAGCTGGCAATTTTGAGTTAATTCAAAAATCTGCCTTTTTATTGCTACTCGTTGCTCTTTTTGATTTTGTAGATGGCGCTGTTGCTAGAGCTTTTAAAGCTCATAGCGATTTTGGTTTGATGTTTGATTCATTAGCTGATGCTATATCTTTTGGAGTTGCTCCTTCTGTTTTACTTTTAAAAACACTCTCTCTGGAGCAAGGAACTTATCTCTCTTTTATAGCAGCCTCAGGTGCTATGATCTACTCTCTTTGTGGTATGCTTCGTCTAGTTAGATTTAATTTAAAATCTATTGAAGCTAAAGGAAATTTAGTAGAGATGACTATCCAAAAAAAGAACTTTACGGGTATTCCAATGCCAGCAGCAGCAGCAGTTGCTGTTTCAACTAATCTTTTTTTGTTATCACCCTTTTTAACAAATTTTTTTGAAATCTCAAATACTTTAAGGGTGATCGTTTTAACAATTGTAAATGTTATTTTAGGTTATCTAATGGTTAGTAGATGGAAATTCCCATCTTTGAAAAGATTGAATTTTAGAATGCCATCGTTTCATTTGGCTTTTTTAACTGTAATAATTTCCGTCTTTTTTTTATATGGCATTTTTTATTATTTTTCTTTAGCTTTTGTTTTGCTTTCTTGGAGCTATATTTTTATAGCTTTTATCTTTTCATTAATTCGCGTTATTGCTGGTAAAAAATCAAAAACACTTAAAGATTTTGAGCCAGATGATGATGAAGATGACGATAAATTAAATTTTTAGTTTTTAAAATAAAATTCTTATCTTTATTATCATCCTTTAAAAGGAGATAAAAAAATGAATTTATTATTTTTATTTATAGCTGTTTTTCTTTTTTTTATTGTTTTGGTTATCGGTATAAGCTTTAGTTTGAAAAAAGCTAAAAAAAATATGGCTCAAACTTTTAAAAGTCTATCTTTCGATGTCATGCAACAAAATAATAAAGCTTTTATGGATCTTGCAAAAGCAAATTTTGAAAAATATCATGAGGGGTTTCAAGCAAACATAGAACATAAACAAAAAGAGCTAGAAAAAGTTTTAGCGCCAGTTAAAGAATCTATCGATAAAATTGATGCGTATACTAAAAATGTAGAAAGTAAAAGACAAGGCTCCTATGAAGCTTTAAATAAACAAATAGAGATGTTAATTCAATCAGAGCGCCATTTAAAAGAAGAGACTCAAAATTTATCTAAAGCTTTAAAATCTCCAAATGTTAGAGGCACTTGGGGCCAAATCCATCTAAAAAGAGTTGTAGAACTAGCCGGTCTTTTAAATCACTGCGATTTTTTTGAACAACAATCAAGTAGCAAAGATGATAAAACGTATAGACCAGATCTCATCATTAGACTTCCTAAAGAAAGACAAATCATTATTGATGCTAAAACTCCTATAGATAATTATTTAGATGCTCAAGATAAACAAGAGGATACTAAAATCCAAAAATTAAAATCTCATGCTCTAAATTTAAAAAAACATATAAATGATCTATCTTCTAAAGAGTACTTTTCAAAATTTGATAATACCGTAGAATATGTAATTTTATTTCTTCCTGCAGAAGCAATTTTAAGCTCCGCTGTTTCAATAGACCCAACTTTACTCGAGATGGCTGCTAAGAAAAATATTATTATTGCAACTCCAATTACTTTAATTGCTATTTTGAAAACAATTGCTCATGTCTGGAAAGAATCTCAAATGTCAAAAAATGCTAAAGAGATTGCAAAAACAGGAAAAGAACTCTATGATAGATTACTAACTATGAATAGCCATTTTACAAAGCTAGGAAAAAATTTATCAATTAGCATCGATGCTTATAACCAAACTATAGCATCTTTAAATTCAAGAGTTTTAGTGAGTGCTAAAAAATTAAAAGATATGGGTGTATCAAGCAGAGAAAATGAACTAGAAGAGATTTCTAAAACTTGTAATATTAACTCCTTAGAAAACGTTTAGAGGTTTTTATGTTTGAAATGTTTCGTAAAAAAGAAAAAATTTACAAAATATGTGTTTTTATATTTTTCATAATTTTAGCAGTTTGCACTCCGTATTTTTTGAAAAATAAAAATATTATATCGACAATAGTCAATTCTATTTTGTTTTTATCGGTGTTTTTTTTAGGTATTTGGCAAGCTATTGTTATTGGAATTGTCCCATCTTTAATTGCTATATCTGTCGGATTGCTCCCTGTTGTTTTACTTCCCTTAATTCCTTTTATAATGATCTCAAATATCATATTGGTTCTCGTTTTTGGTGGTTTAAAAAAAATATAGTTACTTCTTTTCATTATTTTTAGCTGCATTTGTTAAATGTGCATTTTTATATTTTTTGGGATGGATAGCAAAAATAGGATTGAAAAATTCTAAGCTTTTAAAACCCATACTTGCAGTTGTCGGAGTTCATCAGATAATAGGAGCGTTCTTAGCAGCTTTAATAGCTTTTTTTATTATTAAAATTCTACAATTAAAGGTAAAATCTAATGGATCCGATTTAAAAAATAAATAATGATTGAAGAATTTGAAAATAAAAATTTTTCTAATGTTTTTTTTAATTAAAATTTCTTCGAAATAAATGACTTTTAATTGAAAGTTTTATGAAAATTTTGGTAATATAATTAAGCTTAAAACAACAAAAATATATAAAATATGAAAATAAAATATTTAACTTTATTTATTATATTATCATTATCAAATATAAATTTTTTAATGGCCAAAAATTTTGAAATTCCTAAAGGCACAAAAATATTTTATGAATCAGGAATAGAAAAAGATAGACTCGATAGGAAAATGAATCGATTAGAAAAAAAACGAGTAGAATATATTTTAGATACTTTTTTACCAAATTCTCCAGCTACCATTTTAGATGTTGGAGGGGGAATGGGAGTGTACTCTTTTTATCTATCAAAAAAAGGTTATACAGTTTACCTCATAGATCCAGTTGTTTTGAATATTGAAGAAGCTAAAAAAAATGGTGAAACCCATAAAGATTTTCCTCTTGCAAGATATGAGGTAGGGGATGCTAGGAAAATTGACGTGCCAGATAGTAGCATTGATGTAGTTTTGTTTTTTGGGCCCCTATATCATTTAGATGAAGAAAATCGCCAAATAGCCCTAAAAGAGGCTTATAGAGTTTTAAAACCAGATGGTATGATTCTAGCTCAAGGTGTATCTAAATATTGTACTCTGTTTAATGCTTATTTTGATGGAAAAATTAAAGATCAAAAAATGGCTTTAGAAATTAAAAACACTTTAAAAACTAATGATTTGGTATACAAATCAGCTAAATTTTATACGCATACTCCAGGTGAGCTTAAAAGTGAGATAGAAGACGCAGGTTTTTCAAAAGTTGAAGTTTTAGCTATTGAAGGATTGGGGAAATGGATTGATGATGAGTATTTTGAAGATGAAAGACAAAGAGAGCAACTTTTAGAATTTTTAGAAATCACTCAATTTGATTCTTCAATAATGGGAGTGAGCTCTCATATTATGGCTATTGGTCAAAAAAAATAAGTTTGAACATCTAAAAAAAACTTATAAAAAAATATATTAATTTTTATGATCATTTTAAAGATTAGTTTTTTCGGAATATAGAAAATGCAAGAATTTGAAAATAAAAAATTTTTAAAAAAAGATTTTTCTAATCAAGACTCTTCAAATAGAGTTTTTATAGACTGCACTTTTGAAAACTGTAATTTTTCAAATGCAAATTTATCAAATTCAAAATTTATAAACATTTCATTTAAAAATTGCAATCTAAGTTTAGTGAACTTTGAGAAAACAAAACTTCAAGAAGTTGTTTTTATTGAATCTAAATTAGTCGGAGTGGAGTTTTTTAAATGCGATAAATTTTTGCTTTCGATCTCATTTAAAAAATCACTAATAGATAGCTGCAATTTTTCTGATATGTCCTTAAAAAAAACTTCTTTTTTCGAGAGTATAATAAGAAGATGCGATTTTGTAACAACCGATCTAACTTTAGCAGATTTTAAAAAAACGAATCTAGAAGGCACTCGTTTTCATCAGGCTAATTTAAAAGAAGCTGATTTTTCACAAGCTATAAACTACTCAATCGATCCTTTTAATAATAAAATTGAAAAAGCAAAATTTTCTAAACCTGATGTTTATTCATTGTTGAGCTTTTTTAATATTGTTATTGAGGATTAATTTTAAAATTAAATAGCTTTAGAAAATTTTAATTTTTCTAAAGCTATTTTAAACGTCTATTGAACTTCTATTTGATTTACAAAATAAGCTGGATAAGCAAAGTTGTTATTCGGTCTTGGCGATACTTTTAAGTTCACTTTTTTTCCTACAAAATCATCTAAATTTACTTTTGTACTATAGAGAAAGGCTTTTTTAGTTGGGTCTTGAAGTTTTACAATATAATCACCAGGTTTGTTTTTTACGCCTTGAGAAAAGCTCTCTATTACTCCTGCTATTGCTACAGCATTAATCTCTTGCTCTTTATAAAAATCATTAAGTCTTTTTTCAGGATGAAAAGTTGTCCATGTTGCATAAAGAGCATCTTCTACTGTTCCCCAAAATTTCATCTTACCCGTGATGTTTTTGTTAGAGTTTTGATTAGCTACTTGTAATTCTTCATCATAAGTATTTGCTTTTTCAACAGCTTTTAAGAGTTCGTCTTTTTCCATATGAGAGATATTTGCTTTTGCTTCTAAATAAGCAATTTTTTTCTGTAAATAATTGTCTTGTAATAGAGCAAGGCCCTCTTTTGCTTGTTGCACATGTTGAGGAAACTCTGAATATTCTTTGATGATAAGATCAAAACTATCTATTGCTTCATGCGGTTGCATTTCATCATATGGCTTTTTTAATTCAGTTTGTGTAATAAAATATGCTGAATTTAAAATCTTTTCAACTTCTGATTTTCTAGATTGCATTTTTGTATAAAAACTGCTATCGCCTGCATATGTTAAATACTCTTTTGCTACATAAAAATAAACATCATCTGGCATGGCTATTTCTAACCATTTATTATTTTCTGAACAAATTTTAGCTTCAATTTTATCTTTGTTTTTTAGCTGTCCAATAATAGAGGAATCTAAATTAGGTTCTAATCTGATATTCACCCTATCTGCTTCAACAACATTATCTATTACATAACTTCTAAATACATAGGCTTTAGCATTGGAAAGTGGTTTTATCCCCCAAAAATCTCCAGCATCTTCTTTTACTAAAACAAGTTCATTTTTAGATAATTGAGTAATTATATGACTATCTAAATCGGCTCCAGACCTTAGTCTTACCTTTGAGCCTGTTATCTTTGCTGTAAATGTTTTGAATCGTTGTTGAATCTGATTATTATTATTTTCTGCCATGGCATTGATAGAAAATAACATTAAATTGATTGTAAATAGTAGCCTAAGCATTTTAAAACCCCTTAACTTTAGCATATGTTTTAGTTTACCCAAATAATATCATACTAAAATGAAAGATGAATTATTGCTACTTTTTTTTGTGTAAAATGTTAACTATTTAAGACAGCTTTGATATGGTCGCAATTTTTTTTACCACATGTACATCCGATTGGATCTTTTAAAAACACAGAGTAATGTTCCTTTTCATCCAAAGGATTTATAACTCTATAAAGATGAGCTCCTTCTTCTATGATATCCCAATCTCTAAATTTTAAATCTTTTTCATCAACTTCTGCATCTAAATTTTCAGGATTTATTCCCATACCAATTTGCAAAGCTTTAGAGATTTGACAATGCATACAATTGCAATTAGCCACAGGTTTTGGTATATCCATATTTGCTTCTTCAGCAAATAATTTTGCAATATTTGCAATTTTATTAATTATATCAGATGGAATGTCAGGTGCATCTTTTTGTTCAGGATTATGTTGCATTGCAGATGTAAATGATTCTAAGCCCGCAGTCGGCATAGATGGCAGAATAGATGGCAGTCCAAAACTAATAGATGTTTTAGGTTTTGATTTGCCCTCTAATACTTTTGAATGAATCTTGAAAATTTCTTCAATCATCTCGGGTTGTATCTTTGGAATTTCAATTTTCGCTCCATTTTTTAAAATTACAACTAAAAAATCATTTTGCGTAAAAAGTGAAGTAATATTGTCCCAAGAAGTAGATATATAAGGTGGGATATTTAAGATTTTATCATTTATCTTCATATTAAAAATCCTCAAATCATTAATTTTTTCCTGCTTTTATTATAACAGAAATTAAATTTTTTAGTCAAATGATTTTAGCATTCAAAGCGCCTTTCTGCCAGGTCATTGCTGTAAGCAGCTGAAGGCAAGAGACGTACGAGGCGGGATAGCGTCAAGTAAAGTTTTTAAGATTTGCATTATTCAGCAATGTCAAAAAAAAATATTTTACATGCTCTAATTTTTCGGTTATATGTGGCTTTTAAGCTCAAAGCATCAAAGGAGGATTTTTTTAAAATTTCATTTTTTAGAGTAAAAAATTAATAACAGGAGAAATATTTAATGAGTCGAAAAACTTTTGTTCTCGATACTAACGTTCTTTTACATGATCCATCATCGATCAAAAAATTTCAAGATAACGATGTTATTATTCCATTAATTGTTTTAGAAGAATTAGATGCTTTAAAAAAAAGATCTGATGAACTTGGAAAAAATGCTAGGAAAGTAGTTAGATATATAGATTCTTTAAAATCAAAGAAAAAAGGGGATTTAAATACTGGAATAATTATCGATGAAGGACCAAAAATAAAAATCTATTTAGATACAAAATCTAGGGTAATTAAAAATTTCCCGCTTCCTTTAGATAGAAACTCTAACAAAATTTTATACATTTCATCTTTTTTGAAAAATGAAGGTCAAAAAGTTGTTTTTGTTTCTAAAGATTTTGTCTCAAGAGTTAAAGCTGAAGCTATGGGATTAGTAGCGCAAGATTACGAAAATTTAAAGGTATCTTTTAAAAAAATATACAAAGGTATAAAAACCCTTGAAGTTTCTAAAAATGAAATAGATCTTTTTTATAAAGATGGTCAAATCACAAAACCTGATGTTAGTTTTTTGCCTAATGAATATTGTATTTTGAAAAGCCCTGAAAAATCATCGGCAATATGTAAATATAATTCAAACATTAATAAATTAGAGCCTCTCATTGAATGTAAAAAAGGTATTTGGGGTATATATCCATTAAATGTTGAACAAAGATGCGCTTTAGATCTACTTCTTAGAGAAGATATAAAATTAGTAACTTTAGTAGGCCCTGCTGGTACAGGAAAAACACTTTTAGCTCTCGCTTGCGGAATGAAAAAAGTATTCGATGATGCTCTTTATTCAAAAATATTGGTTTCTAGACCAATTATTCCTCTTGGAAAAGATATAGGATATCTGCCTGGAACTAAAGAAGAAAAATTATTTCATTGGATGCAACCAATTTATGATAATTTAGAAGTTCTTTTGCATCATACAAACTCAGAAGCTAATGAAAAATCAGCATTCGATTGGATAACTCAAAGCAATAAATTAGAAATGGAAGCTGTAACTTATATTAGAGGAAGAACTCTACCAAAAGTTTTTATGATAATAGATGAAGCTCAGAATTTGACGCCTCATGAAGTAAAAACAATAATATCTAGAGCAGGAAAAGGAACTAAAGTAATTTTAACAGGAGATCCAACTCAGATTGATAATCCATATTTAGATCAAGATTCTAATGGACTCACATATACAATATCAAAATTTCAGGATCGAAAAATATATGGGCACATATCTTTAGATAAAACAGAAAGATCAGAACTGGCTAAAATTGCTGCAGATATAATGTAGAAATGGTTTTTAAACCATTTCTACATAGCATTGTATATTTTGAACTTAATATCCGCCGAAACCACCGCCTAGATCTCCACCCATGCCTCCTGAAGCAGAAGTGCCAGATCCTCCACCAGAACCAGAGCCAGAGCAAGCTTCTTCGGAAAACGCGGTTAGGGCAAATTTCCGCATTTTTTTATCTGTAGGGTTAAGTCCGAATCTTTTAAAAAGGGCTCTTTTTCCTTTTGTTAATTCATCTATTTCTTTCTTTTCATATTTTGTATAACTACCACTTGTTGCTAATGGTGTTGTCATAAATCACCTATGAGGTTTTTTTTGCCTTCCATTATTAAATATTTAATGTTTTTTTTGTAAATAAAAAAATAAGATTATTTTAATTTTTTTCAAAAAAATATAAATTTTCATAGATGATTTTTAAAGAAAAAAAAATATAAAAAGAAAGAAGTAAACCAAGTTTTGGTTGTTTTTTCTCCTTTAAAAAAAAATAATATAGAACATTCCAATATTTTTTTGTTCTATTATTGAATCTTTGAAAAGATAGAGTGATCTAGTGGTTCATCTTCATATTTGATATAATCAGGACTTGGCATCTTTGTTTGAGAATGTTTTAAAAGAGCCCAGATAAGATAAACAGATGAAATCTTTTTTTCTTCAATTATTTTTAAAATAAGACAATAGACAATTATTTTTCAATTTGCTAACCATACAGATAAATTCACATAAAGTTTAAAAAGCTCGAAAATACGGGGTGGAATAAAAAATGATTAGAAAATTGTCTTCAGGAAAATATAGGCTCTATTCAAGAAAAAAAGATTCTAAAACAGGAAAAAGAAGAAATTTAGGGACATTCAATACTCGCACGGAAGCTGTAAAACATGAAAGAGAGATCCAGTTTTTTAAAAGACATAGATAACTCTACTTATTTAGGATTTCAACAAGGCCGGTTTTCAGATTATAATAAGCTGCATTAACTTGGATTTTATTCTTCTTAATTAATTTTTCGATATTAGGAGATCTTTCTAAAAAATCTTTCATATTTAGTGCATTTGTTTTAATAGCTAATTCAAGAGGGTTATCTGTTTTAGATTCTCTTGCTTGTTTGGCCGCAGGTTCAATAAGCTTTGCTATCATCTCAATGTTTGCAGTTTTATTTTCCATTACAGCATCAACTGCACCACAATTTTCGTGCCCTAAAACTAAAATAATTGAAGGATTTAGATGAAGAGCAGAATATTCAATGCTATCTAATTCGATTGGACCTATAACATTTCCAGCTATTCGAACAATAAAAAGATCTCCTAGGCCTTCATCAAAAATTATTTCAGGAGAGACTCTAGAATCAGAGCATCCCACAATGATAGCATAGGGAGATTGTTTTGAAGCGATTTTTTTTCGTCTTTCTTCAGATCTATTCGGATGGGCTGATTTATTATTAACATAGCGCTCATTGCCTTTTATTAAACGCTCTAAGGCATTTTGAGATGGTTTTGTAGTTTTTTTCATGCAATTATAAAATATAGTTGGATATTGATGAAATTATAAAAAAAGATAGTAGAAACATTTTTTTCATAAAACATTTTGATCGAATTCTTTTTCTTAGGTATAAGGTTTTTATTTTTTTTTGTATATATTTTCCATTAATACAATTGAAGAAAAGGAGAAACTTTCAGAACTTTTGATTGGAATTCTTTTTCAAATGTTCTAAAAAATTTTTAAACTTTTTCAAATGACCTTCATTTTTTGACCATCTCCTGATTTCATCTATGTCAATTTTTTGAGCAATTGTTTTGCATATTATCAGAGCTTGATCTAGGCTTTGTTTATCATCCCAATGATAAAAAGCTGCGAGCCTGTCTTTGACGCTATCTGTAGGTGTTAGCATTTTGATTGTTCCAAGAGACGTTCTATGATATTCATAATTAACAATGGGTTCATTTCCAATAGCTATAGGAGGAGCGACAAATTCGATATAATATTCACAGTCTTTATGTATGAAATAGCCCCCTTTTTCATAAAAATCTAATTCCTTCAGAGCTTTTGCATTTTTTTTCAGATCTTCATAAGTCACATAATCTAAATCATAGGATTGATAACGATTTTGAGAATAAATAGAGACACATCCTCCTCCGACTAAAATACTATCTATACTATGTTCTTTTAGTTTTTCAGAAATAATAGCGGCAAGCTCCTCAAGAGTTATTTTTTTAAAGTCAATTTCATTCATAAAGGTTTTCCTTTTCGTCGGGGTCTTTTTCTGATTTTTGGTTCATAGTATTGATTTTTAAATTCTTGAGGTAAAAATAGATAAGCTTTTTCCAATAATGTTTTCAATTCTTGTAAAAAGGGATATCTTGGATTGAATTGATACATTCTAGTCTTCCCTTCTAAAAAACTGACAATTATTCCTCCTGTTTCTAATCTATCTAAAGCTTTTTGAATTGGAGATAAAGCCGTTTGAAATGTACGACTGAGTTGTCTTCCATAGCAACGTTGATGAATTAAGAGGAAGAAAAGAATTTTTTCTATATTTTTTCCACCAAATATTGGTTCCAACATTTTATGTACCTATATTTTAGGTTATATGACCTATTATATGGGTTATTGGTTTATTTGTCAAAAATTTAAAAACATTAATGCAAATGACTGGCTATTAAAGCTTAAGAATGGAATTGGAGGTGGAGAGACGCATTCAGAACTTTTGAGTGGTCTAAGTTTTCTATTTTGTGTTATCATAATTTTTTAAAAATGAGCTAATAATGAGATTAAAAGAAGATAAAAAATATCAAATTAGAAATAGTACAGCTGAATTCTTAATCTTTACAAGTCAAGCTGGTAAAAATAGCATTGAAGTGCGAGTAGAGGAAAATAATGTCTGGTTAACTCAAAAATTAATGGCGACTTTATTTGAAGTTACTGTTCCTACTATTAATGAACATTTGACGAACTTATA
>JAAKFE010000019.1 GCA_011065175.1 Candidatus Anoxychlamydiales bacterium | reverse complement strand
ATAGATTCTTTAGCTACTTTCATGGATTTTTCCTTTAATTGATTTTTTGTCTCTCATTATAGCTAGATCAATTTTAATTGTAATATCAAATTTTTAATCTTTTATTTTTCTTTAGGTTTACTGGAAAAAGATTTAAGGATTAAAAGATATTTTAGAAATTTTCTTTGTTTTATAAAGCCATTATAACATAGATAGATATTTCACATCAATTGAAAAAAGATAGAAAATTAACAGATTTAGCACATTTAAAGTCACAATTTTTGCAAAAAAATTAGCAAGGAGATTAAGAGCTTTAGTGTTAATGGTTTATAAAAAGAAAGGAGTTTTCAGGATTTTCAAAAAGTTTAATGAAAGCTTCAAGTGATTCTTTTAGAAAAACTATCAACTATTAGCTCAATAAATGCTAAAAAACCTAAAACGATAAATAGTGAATAAACATATGAAGAAAATGAAAATTTAAGCGTTATTCCTATTAACACACAAAACTGCATGGCTGTTGTAACTTTACCCCAACGAATAGCTTTAACTTCATAACTAGCCAATTTTTTTGTAATTCCTAAATAGAGAACGAAAATAAGTAGAGCAAAATCTCTCGATATCATAGCTAATGCTTGCCAGAGTAGAAGTTGATTTTCTATAAGTAATATAGCTAAAACAAAGTAAACAAAAAATTTGTCCATCGCAGGATCTAAAAAAGCACCAAATTTAGATGCTGATTTATATTTTCTTGCAAAGTAGCCGTCTATACTATCTGTAAACATCGCTAAAACAATCGCAATTATTCTAATATAGATATTTTGCCAAAAAAATAGCAAAGCTAAAGGTATCCTTACAATAGATAGCGCATTGGATAGGGTGATCATGTTTTTTGTTTTTTCTTTTTTCTTTTATAGTACCAAATGAAACCAATTATAGTAAAAATAAACAAAATAAAGATTAACAGATTAATTTTTTTTAGATAATTAAATAAGGCGGTATGGTTTTTCCCAAGACTAAAAGCTATATAAAAAAGCACGCTATTTGAGATAAAACAAGCGATTCCATCACTTATTGCAAATTTTGTGAGCTTCATCTTTGTCATTCCAGCGGTTAAAAAAAGACAATTTCTAACTCCAAATGGAATGAATCTTCCAACTAAAAGTGTGAAAAATCCATACTTTTTATAAAATAGCTTTATTTTTGCAAGTTTTCGTTTAGGAAACGTTTTTTTAAACCAGTTTATTTTCCAAAGTTTGATTCCAAAAAGCCTGCCTATCCAATAAACCATCCAATCAGATATATATGCTCCTAAAAAAACAGCTCCAAATAGTAAAAAAACATTTTCAGGAACTACATTTGCTGCCAAAATAGCACTTATTATTATCATAAAGTCTTCAGATATAGGGAGATTGAGCCCAGCTAAGATAAGCGAGCCAAAGATAATCCAATGAGCATTTTGAGCATTTGCAAAAATAAAATCTATAATATGTGACATAATATAACTATTTGGAGTTCTAATTCTGTATTTAATATAATTGTAATTATAATAAAAGAGAAAAGTTAAAAATAATTATAGTGTAATTAAAATAAAGTGATTAAGTTGTTGATGGTTAATTATTTTTTTACTTTATCTTTTTTGTTCGCCTCAGCAAAGGGAAAGTAATTTTTTAGCTCTTTTTCACTTAATAAAGGTGTAGTTGGTTTCGGCTCTACTTGAAGTGTAATTTGCTCTTTATGAGATATTAAAGAGTTAAATCTTTTACCTAAAGCTACAACAGATATTAGCCATACACCTAATATAATTAAAAATAGCACAGCTATATATGGGGCAGAAGCGCTTAAAGTAGAAAATATAATTATAAACCCTTGAGTTATAATAGATCCAGAGGATTTGCCAAATCTAGATCCTACCCCGTCTATCGCAGCTTTTCCTTTTCTTCTAGAGTCTTTATCGAGTGGTATAAAAGCAATTTCTTTTGTGTTGTCAAAAAGAGTATATTTAGATGCTCTACTCATAGTATTTTGCATCGTTCCAAAAAAGACACTTAAAACTAAAGGTGTTGATCCAAAAAAGCTAGCAAATTTTAGAGCTGAAGAAGTATCCCTGTATAAATAGAAAGTAAAGAAAAATACCCCGGTAATTAAAACAACTATAGGTGTAATTAAAGCACTAAATGCCCAACTAAATTTTCTTAAAAAATTACCTGATAAAAATAGGGCAACAGGAGTAGCAATAAGTCCTGTATAGATCATCACGTGTCCCATATAGGCATTGAAATCTTGAGGGTTTGGAGATAGGGCTTTTACTTGATTTTTCCATACAACTTCTACTATATGAGTTGTCAAATTATATGATAACACTATCAAAGCAATGAAAAGTAAATATTTGGATCTAGCTATATAGGAAAAACTTTTTTTAAGAGATATTTTAGCTCTTGGCTTTTTTACTTGAGAAATTGTCGGTTCCTCTACATTTATTGCCTTTTTATTTATATATCTAAAAAGCCCAATTATTAAAAACCCTGTAACTAAAACAGTTAAAGTCATGAATAAAACGGATTGATCCCAAGCGTCTTTTCCATATGGAATAAAGCTTAAAAATTTTTTACTTGAAAGAAGGACAGCAGCCTCTCCTGAGAGGATTCCTGCTATATTAGCCCCAACTCCAAAAAGTGAATAAAATCTTTTAGCTTCACCAACCGTTGTAACCTCGTTAGCAAAGCCCCAAAAAGATACCGTTAATATAGCCGTTCCCCAAAGCTCTGCCATTACATAAAAAGAGGTGAGGGTCCAATGTCTGATCATAGCAATAAAGCCATTAAAGCCTTGAGGTAAAGTGCCTTGAATTTGATCAGCAAATGAATTCGGGTGTATAAGATCTCTAAGTGGATATAATATAAAGGTAAATAAAGAGAAAAATCCTAAAAAGATTCCCATCATTATATAAAAAACTTTTTCAGTCGAATATTTATTTGAAAGCTTTGTAAAGATATATGTCATCAAAATAGCCATGGGTAAAATAGCCCATACCTTAATAAATGGAATAGCCTCGGCTCCAGAAGATGGTGCGGTAACTATTAGTGTGTCTTTAACAGCTCTTAAAACATTGTAGTTAAAAGCTATCAAGAAAAATATTAAAATCATTGGTATGAACTTTTTTAGCTCACTAGAATGAATAGGCCATAAAAAATTGCGGACTTTACCGAATTTAAAAGTGGTAGACATATTAGTTTTTACCAATTATTTTTTTGCACAAGAAGCTATATAAAAGTATTTGTAAAAGATTTTTTTCAACTCTTGCTAATAGCAAGATTTGTTTTATTTGAGACACTGATCGCCTTTTGAAATCTTTGAGGAGTTCATTGTAACTAATGTATGATATTTTGCAAAGGGAGAAAAATTAAAAATAATTATTTTTGAACATATAAAAAAAAATATTTCAAATAAAAAACTTACTTAAAAAAGTAAATGAATCTTTTGAAGTTTTTTATATGTAGGGACTGTTGAAATCTGAAATTATTTTCATAAAAAATAAAAAAAATGATTTCTACTATCTTTTATTTTGATTTGAGAAGTTATTTTTCTAATTTTTTTAGATCTCAACAGTCCCATGTAAAAAAAAATATTAATAATAAAAATAGTAGTTTAAGGGATTATTTTATGAAGATTTTTACCAAAAAAATTAGCTGATTTTTAAATAAGTTATTAACAATAAATGTTTAATAACTTACGCGAAATCGCCTTTTCTCTTTTTCGCTTAAAGCTTCTATTCCAGGTAAAGTCCCAAACTCTAGATATGCCAAAGAAGCTCCACCACCTGTTGATAAATGAGAAAATTTATCAGCGATCCCTAGTTTATTTATAGCTGCAATTGAATCTCCTCCACCTACAATACTTATACAATTAATTTTAGATATTGCTTTTGCTATTTCATTTGTACCTATAGCGAAATTATTAAATTCAAAAACTCCTAAAGGTCCATTCCACAAAATAGTTTTTGCATCTGTTAAAAGTTTTGAAAACTCTTTTATTGTTTTAGGGCCAATATCCATTCCTTCGAAATTATCTGGAATATTTTCATCAGTATTTATAATCTCAGTTTTCGCATCATTATTAAATTCATCTGCAACAACAATATCTAAGGGAAGATGAAGCTTTACTTTTTTTTCATCGCATTTTTTCATTATTTTTTGAGCTTCTGATATGAAGTCTTCTTCATAGATAGATTTTCCTACGCTTAAATTTAGCGCCTTTAGAAATGTATAGCTCATTCCTCCACCAATAAAAATAGCATCTACTTTTTCTATTAAACTATCTATTACTCCAATTTTTGTAGATATTTTTTTGCCACCAACTATTGCATAAAAAGGTCTTTTTGGATTTTTAATTGCTTTTCCTAAAAAAGAGATCTCTTTTTTTAATAAAAATCCCATTAATGATTTTTTAGGAAAATACTCAGTTATAGTGTATGTAGATGAGTGTTTTCTATGAGCTGTTCCAAATGCATCATTTATATAAATATCTCCGAGAGATGATAAGCTTTTAGCAAAATTTGGATCTTTTTCTGGTTTTGTTTCAGCTTCATGAAATCTTAAATTCTCTAAAAGCAAAACTTCTTTTGGTTTTAGATTTTTTGCTAGACTTTCTACTTCTGGACCAACACTATCAGGGGCCATTTTAACATCAAGACCAAGAAGATCTGATAGTCTTTTAGCTACAATTTTAAGTGATAGTTTAGGATCTTTTTTACCCTTGGGTCTACCTAAATGAGACATAAGTATCAAAGCGCCATTGTTATCTAAAACATATTTAATCGATTGAAGCGCTGCTTTAATTCTTGTATCATCTGAAATCTTATCAGCGTCTGTTAAAGGCACATTGAAATCTACTCTCATTAATACTTTTTTATCTTTTAGATCTAAGTCTGTAATCAATAATTTTTCCATAAAAAATCCTATTTTACTTAAATTTAATTGTTATAAAACAAAAATTTTCAGTAAAGAAAAATAAATAAGTCAATTGTTGAAATTATAAGAGTTTAATAAAGTTGTTTGAATTTAAAATAAAAAAATAATTACCATTTGTCATCTTTTTCATAACCAAAGTCTACTAAAAAATCATTGAAAAGTTCCTTAAATAGTTTTTTATGTTCTTGAGTAAAAACGTCTTGCCAGTTTCCTATTATTCCCTTTCTGAAAGTTACGCTTTTTCCATGCAAAACTTGACATAGATAATCTAATTGATTTTTTGATAATGAAATATTTAGAAAGTTTGTTAAATGTTTAATTGTTTGTTGTTGCACTGAAGCGCTACTACCTCCTTTTTCTCCAATAATATCTTCAAATTTAACAAAAAATACATTTGAGTTTTTCTCCTTTTCTTTGAATGTTTGTTGCCAAAAATTGGCAACCTTTAAAACAAACCACATATCCTGTAAATATTCATTATTGAGATTTTTTGTTTTAAAATCTTTTAAAAATTGAGTTAAAATATTTTGAAAGTCCTTTTTTGGAATGTCCCAATTTTTAGTTTTTTTCCAATGCACATCATGTATCCAAGAGATAATTATATCTCTAAAATCTCTGTAGGAGGTTATAAATTTGATATTGCTTACAGTGAGAAATCCCAAGTCGTGACCAAGAATAAATTCATCATTATGCTCTTTAATGTTTTGCATATATTTTGGAGAAAACCAACAGCCATATTTTTCACTTTTTGTTCTGCCCGTTGCTAATGCTAATAATTTACCTAAAAGATGTGTTCCCGATTTAGGGATGGTTAATATAGCAAAATTATTATAGTTCTGTTTTATAAAATAGGTTTTATCAAAATGAGATTGATATTTATTAACATCAATATCATATGATTTGCAAATAGATATTAATTTTTCGTCATTTGGAGTGAACTGAATAGCATTAGTTTTGTTTAAAAGACAAAAGCTTATTAAGGATAAATATAAATAAATTTTAAAACGCATGGTCACTTATATATAAGTATTTAATGAGCATAAATGTTATTTTAAGCGATCAATTACTATCAAGTTCTAAAATGAAAAATTTTATTAAAAGCGAGGTTGAAAAAAATTACCATTTATCATCTTTTTCATATCCAAAATCTATTAATAAATGATTGAAATTTCTTTTAAATATCTTTTTATGCTCTTGAGTAAAAATTTCTCTCCATGATCCAATTGTTCCCTTTCTGAAAGTAAAACTGTTTCCATGTAAAACTTTACATAAAAATTCCGATTGCTTTTCTGATAATGATATATTTAGAAAAGTACTTAATTGTTGAATAGTCTGTTGTTGCAATGAAATGCTCCCGCCTCCTTTTTCTCCAACAATATCTTCAAATTTTACAAAAAAAACATTTTGATTTTTGTTTTTTTCGATGATTTTTTTTCTCCAATAAGTAGTCCTTGCTATAACAGGTAAAATTTCTTTTAGAAATTCATTTGAGATATTTTCATTTTTCCAAGCGACTAAGATTTGAGTTAGAATGTTTTGCACTTTTTCTTTTGGTATTTCCCAGTTTTTTGTTTTTGTCCAGTGTATGTAATATATCCAAGAGATTAATATATCTCTAAAATCTCTGATCGTTGTTATGAATTTTATGTTGTTGAGGTTGAACACAAAGTTTACATCATGACCTGATATAAATTCTTCCGGATGTTTTTGAATATGTAGCATGAATTGAGGCTCATAATTATTCCAAATTGTTTCATTTTTTACTCTGCCAGTTATTAAAGATAATAATTTATTTAAAATATACGTTCCAGATTTGGGAATTGTAATTATAGCAAAATCATTATAATCCTGTTTAGCAAAATACGACTTATTAAAATTAGAGTTATATTTGCTAAAATCTATATCATATGATTCACAAATAGATTTTAATTTTTCATCATTTGGTATGAATTGAAAAGCATTAATTTTGCAGAAAAAACAAAGGATTATTAAGGACAGATATAAATAAATTTTAAAATTCATGAAAATTGACAGTGTGGAATCCCATCTCTTTAGAGATGGGAGGAAACCCTGCTCCTCCATTCTGTTAAAAAAGTTTTAAAAGTTTCTAATAATATACAATCTTTAGCTGAAGCATGTATTTTTACTCCATTTAATTTTCTTAAATCAAAATACCCGGTTTTTCTCCTACCGAAAATAAAGCATGTTTTTTTATTACTGATTTTTATTGAAATAATAAATGATATTTCAATATTTTATTAAAGAATGAAATTTTTAGAGGACGATTTAAAATGAAATCCATTTTTCTTATTTTGTTAGTTGTATTATCTCTTTTTTCCCCGAGTTTTTCTAAAGCTGAGGTGTATTCCGATGCCAATGAGATAACTTATGAAAAACTTATTAATAACCTTGGAACAGATCATGTTCAACATTTTAGAAAGCTGTTTTCTGTTAAAAAATTTAGAAATGTTTTGGAATTTGGAATGGGATACGGAACAAAATATTTTTTAGATAATTGTGATAAAGTTACTTCTATGGAATTTGTTTTAATTCCTGAGCACCATAAATGGTTTGATATTTGTAGAAAATTATATAGAGATTATCCTTCTTGGAAAATTAAAAAACTTGAAACTCCTCAAAGTTTAATACAAGCCGATTTTGAAGCAAGAACTAGAGAGGGGCATGAAATCTTTAGTTATTTGATGGATCTCAAAAGAATTATTTTTCAAAATGTCGCTGATAATACATACGATTTAATTTTTGTCGATACTGGGTTTCATCCCAGAGCCGATATTATTAATTTACTTTTTGGTAAAACTAAAGTTATTGTTGCTCATGATACTAATTTTCGATATGGACGTTATGGCTGGAGAAGAATTAAAGTTCCAAGTGACTATAAAGAAATTCAGTTGATTGAAGGATCGGGAGTAACTGTTTGGATTCATAAATCTGAGGATAAATTGATCCAAGCTGTGAGTAAGAATTGATGTAGTTTATTCTTGAATAAGATCAAGAAATTATTGATTGTACTTGAGAAAAAACCTTAATTATTTCGATGGGAATATCTTAGTCTTATTTAAATAGTAGTAATTACGATTCCAAAAAATAACTTGTGTTTTTTTTCTAGATAGGAATAAAATTTTTTTATAAAAAATTAGAATGCTTTAAAGTAAAACATATGACAAGATTATTTTCATTTTTTGTCACTATTATTTTTGTTTTTAATCAAAACTTAAATGCTAATGAAAATTATTCCAAAGTTTGTCATTATTATTGTACTGCAGCAAACTCTGATTTTTTTCATATCCTAATGGGATTAATTGGGAGTATTCATAAAGTTGATTTTGATTCTTTAGATGAGATTGCTGTTTTTGATATTGGATTAACTTTAGAGCAAAGAAAAACAATACAAAGCATTGAGAAAACAAACGTTTATCAGATTGAAAAAATTAATCCCGATCTTTTTACTAAATTCAAAACAAATCCAGCCGGAAGAACGCTTCCTGGATGGCAAACATGGAAACCCATTTTGATTAAGCAAGCCTTAGAGATGTTTCCTTATTTTTTGTATTTAGATGCAGGAACTTTAGTAATTAGCTCTACTGATAATCTTTTTAAACATATAAAACAAAATGGATATTTTTTATTGCATGTAGCTCCACATAATTTAGTAAATAGCATTACTAAACCAGTTGTTGACAAGCTGCTTTCTACCTTTTCTAGAGAACAAAAAGAGTTTATTTTGAATAAAAATACCTCTATGCTTGATTCAGGGATTCAAGGGATTTCAAAAAAAATATACGGGAGTTATGTATTACCAGTATATAAACTTGTTAATGATTTGAGTCTTTTTGCTGATGATGGATCCGCTTTGTTAGGATTTGGTTATGGAAGACATGAACAAACTTTATATAGTATTTTTGCTCATATAGGAAAACTTGATCTTAATTCTCAAGGATGGTCTCAAATAAAAGTTGATGGAAAAAATGTAGCTTTCCACCTTCATTACCATCCTAGCGAAATAACTAATAAAACTTGTATTTACCACTCTCGATCAGATTATCAATTTGGTGGTGATAAAAAACCGTTTATTCATTGGAAGAATCCTTCTTTACATACTGATAAAAATAATAAGGAATAGTAATTGATTCTTCTTTTATTAAAAGATTGGAATTAGCTATTTGCATAGCCCAATTTGTATCTTCGGCAAAGGAAATGTTTGGAAATATAAATTGTGATGCTATAGAGCGTTTGATAGTGTTTATATGATTGGGGGGGCGATAGAAGATTCCATTTTTTTGAAAGTAGGAATTATATTGAATTGAATGAACGAAAGAAGAGGGGTATTTACCATCGAATGTAATAATTCCAGATAAACTTACACAATCAGGTTTGTTTTTTAATTTTTCATGTATCATTTTAATATAATTTTCATGAATATCATCATCATCATCTATAAAGTTGACATACATGCCCCTACTTTTTTTAAGTAATGTATTTCGTTTGTAACCAATCGAATGTTCTTTATTATCTTTAAAAGTTAAGACTTCAATTTTATCTTCCAAATGATAGTCTTGGATTTGTTTAAAAAGTTTATTGTATAAATGAGAAAATTTTTTTTCTCTCTCGGGCATAGAACAAATAAGAATACTCCAATCTCTAGTAAAAATTTCACTCAAAATTGTTTCATCTAAATAAAAAGTATTTAGACGTCTTTTTTTGAATGTTTCTTCATCTTTTTTATTCACCTCTATCGAAGTTGTTGGTTTAGTTAGTATAGATTTGTTAATAGTAGTTTCTTTTCCTAAAATTCTGGATACGTATGTCAGTTCATTATCATAGTAAGAAGATTGATAAGCAGAATTAAAAACATAACCAAAATGTTTGTAAAAATTTTTTCCTATTACAGGTGATTTATTTATTGAAGGATTAATATCATTGTGAAAATTGAGAACCCCATCGTAATCGGGATAATGAAATATCATATAATCTGCAATAATTTTATCGTATTCGGGTATAATTGGTTCTAGATCATCTGAGACAAATAGCAATATATCAAACCAATTGATAAATTTGTGAATATCACTATTAAAGGCATCAACAGTCGTTTTACTTTTGTTATATTCAATAGTTAAATTAGAAAATTTTAAGAGCTTTTGTTTTATCTTTAGGCAGTTCATTGTAGGGTCGTCAACATCACAGGTTATAAGAAAATGATACGGAATTTTATTAGATAAATTTTTGTAGTATTTATCCAAATTTTTCAAAAATTTTTCTGGATTGTTTTTTGTATAAATCTTTATTAACAAATGAGGTTCTCGTGCCGTTGTGGATTGTGGGAGTAAAAGATAAAGAAAAGTTAATGTGATTACAAAAACTTTTTCATAGCTAATATCTATAATTTTTAAATAAAGTTTTTTTTCAAAAATTAATGAAAGAGATTTTATTTCCATAAATGGCGGTATTTGAGTGTAATTTTTTCATTTTCTCTATAGCGTTTTAAAGCTTTGGTTTTCTCTTTGTCAGTAGAGATGCCTTTTGGATTTAAATAATTTAAAGTGTATACACCAGGTATTTTTTTTAATTTAGAACCCAAGCTCATCGCTCGATTCCACATTTCAAAATCTCCAGAAGACGTAAATGATTCATCAAAAAATCCAAAACGCTCATGCATAGATTTTCTCCATATTGGTCTGGGTCCTGGCAAACATTTGAACATATTTTTAGGAGCAAATTCTTCTAATTTCACATACCAACTATAATGATTATTTTCGAAAGTCTCATTAGGAACATTGGTAAGATAATAATCAGAATATACAAGGTCTAAATGAGGATTAGCCTCTAGTTCTTTAACATGCTTTTCAAAAGAATCAAAAGAAGAGCGGTCATCTATATTTGCATTGCAAATTAAATCTGCAGAAGCAATTTTTATTCCACGATTCCATGTAGCGTAAAGACCAGGATCATTAGGAAGTTTAAAGTAAAAAATATTTGGATATTCATATATAAATTTATTTATTATTTTTTCTTCATTGCCAGGTGAGTTTGCATTAATTAAAATAAGTTCGCAATCTTTGAAAATTGTTTGTTTTGTTATGTCTTTTAAAAACCCTTCTATAAATTCATCACCATCAAATATGGAAGTTATTATTGATAGTCTAGGTTTTTTTTTTAGCTGATTTGTATTTATTGCTGCTATTGTGAGATATGCAACTGTCATTAATGAGCAAGTTATAATTAAAAGACGAAATAATTTATGCATAAAGTTAATAAATTTTAAAAGCAGTATTTTATATAATTAACATAAAACAGTACTATATTTTTGAGATAATTTCAAGGCTTTTTTATATGGATATAAAAAAAACTTGCTCTTTTTCAATCTATTAATACATACTTAATCTAAAAAACTCTGATGAAATTGTTTAAATTAATAACTATTTACCTTTTACTTTATTTATTTGCATTTTTACCAGTTTTTGCAATATCAAATGAGACAATACACCCAGTTTTATTGATTATCGGTACACGTCCTGAAGCTATAAAAATGATACCAGTTTATAAAGCTTTAAAAGAAGAGAAAATACCCACACTTTTGTGTTCTACAGGTCAACATAAAGAGCTATTAGATGATATTTTAAAGCTTTTTAGAATTGTTCCTGATTTTGATTTTAAAATAATGAAAGAAAATCAGGATCTTTTTGATATTACTGAAAAAATTTTAGTAAACGCTAAAGTATTATTTAAAAAAATAAAACCATCTTTAGTTGTTGTTCAGGGAGATACAACTACTGCTATGACAGCAGCTTTAGCTGCATTTTATTTGAGAATACCAGTAGCACACATAGAAGCTGGTTTGCGAACAAAAAGCATGCCAAGCGCTTTTCCTGAAGAAGCTAATCGCAGAATAATTTCCTTAACTGCATCTTATCATTTTGCTCCAAGTGAAAAAGCTTTTTCAAATTTATTTAATGAGGGAATCAAAAAGGAATCTATTTTTTGTGTTGGCAATACTGGAATTGATGCTTTATTAATGATGCAAACCAAAATACAAAATAAACAAATTATCCCCACGAGTGAAATTGTAGAAATTATTAGTAAACATCGCTCTAATAATTATAAAATGTTGTTATTAACGGTGCATAGAAGAGAATCTTTAACGAAAGGGGTTAGAAATGTCTTTTTAGCAGTCAAAAAAGCTCTTCAAAAAAATCGAAAACTCTTTGTTATTTACCCGATTCATCCAAATCCAGTTATAAAAAAAATTCTACAAGAAACTAAACTCGATACATTACCTAATATTAAAATTACATCTTCTTTACCTTATCAAGATATGACTTATATTTTAAACGCAGTCGATGGAATTTTAACAGATTCAGGAGGAGTGCAAGAAGAAGCTTTAGGTTTAAATAAACCTGTACTTGTTTTAAGAAATGAAACAGAAAGAATAGAAGGACTTGACGCTGATTTTTTTAAAATAGTTGGTACAGATAAAGAAAAGATTATCTCAGGAATTGATCAAATTTGCAGCAATAATTTAAATAAACCTGCATCTTTTAATTCTATTTATGGAGATGGCAATGCCAGTAAAAAAATAGCTCAAATAATTAAAAATATTTTAAAAAAAGGAAATTAATCCATGAAAAAATACCTTTTAATACTTTTTCTTTGTTTTCAACAAGTAGTATGCTATACATTCGAAAATTCTCAAAATGATAAATTAAGAATATTAGTTGGAAGCCCTATTCACCAAACCCCTGCAATTTTAAAAGAATTTTTAAATTCTTTAAATCATTTAGAGAAAAACACTTTTACTCTAGATTATTTTTTTGTTGATGATAATGATATTGAAGAATCTAGCCAAATGTTAAAAGATTTTTCTCAAAAATTGGATCAAAATTCAAATGCTCTTATTTTTTCAAAAAAAAATGATTCAAATTACCATTGTGATGAATTCACGCATCATTGGAATAAAAAATCGATCTGGAAAGTTGCTAAATTTAAGGATTTAATGATTAAAAAAGCTTTAATAGAAAATTATGATTATTTATTTTTAATTGATTCTGATCTTGTCCTTTATCCAAAAACAATTGAGCAACTTCTTATAGCTAAAAAAGATATAATTTCTAATATTTTTTGGACCAAATGGACTCCTGATTCTGAGCTTCGTCCTCAGGTTTGGCTGACTGATAATTATACAATGTATAAAAAGGAAATATCAGAGGATTTAACTCAAAAAGAAATAAACAAAAGAATTTATGATTTTCTAAATAGGTTAAAAGATCCAGGGGTATATGAAGTAGGAGGACTAGGAGCTTGTACATTAATAAGTCAAGCGGCTTTAAAAAAAGGTATTTCTTTTGAACAAATAAAAAATTTTTCTTATTTTCTCGGAGAAGATCGCCATTTTTGTATAAGAGCTACAATACTTGGTTTACCTTTATTTGTTGATACTCATTATCCTGCATATCATATCTATCGAGAATCATATTTGGCTGGAGTTGAAGATTTCAAGAAAAATTGTGGGATTTCTAATTTATCAAACTCAAATAAGTTTTTTCAAAATTATCCAATATTTCAAAAAGTTAATATTGATAAATCTCGTCTTTGGTACTTTATGGAAAGTTGTAGTCCAGGAAAATATTTAGAACCATGTTTTTTAAAACATATCGATAAAAACAATGTTTCATCGATTTTAGAAATTGGTAGTCGAGATTTAATAGATGCTGTGGATTTAAGTGAATATTATAAATGTCATGTCTTTACATTTGAATGTAATCCTGAGTGCTTAGACGTTTGTAAAACAAATGATAAAGTCTCCCCAAATGTTACTCTTGTTGAAAAGGCTGCGTGGGAGGTAACTGAAACTATTTCATTTTATCCGACAATTCATACGGAAGGAAAAGTTTCAGATCCAGGTTTATCATCTTGTTTTAATATGACAGAAAAGACATTAACTCAATATGGTCAAAAATACATTGAAGTACCAGCAATTAGAATAGATCAATGGCTTCAAGAGGAGAATTTTGAAAATATTGATATGATTTGTATGAATACCAATGGAGCTGCATTAAATATTTTAAAAGGTTTGGGAAGTTTTTTAGAAAAAACAAAATATATTATTACCGATTGTAAGACAAGCTATGATTATGAAAGTGAATGTTTATTATATGAAATAGTTGAATTTTTGAAAGATAAGTATTTTGAGATAATTCCAACGGAGATGGAAAATGATTATTTGTTTGTTAATAAAAAATTGATTAGCTCAGTTAGTGTGGTTGAAGACGATGCTCCTGAAATAAATGGATTAAAAAAGACATTTTCAAATCAAAAAACTTATAATAATAATTCAGAATTGGATAGTAGATTCTTTCTTATAACAGATGAGCAAACAAAATCTATGGAGGGAATTCCATTCCCAAAGTATTGGTGGAGTAGACCTTTTGAATATAAATGGGCTTCAAAATTTACTGGTCAAGAATATACTGTATTGGATGCTGGATGTGGTATTACGCATCCATTCAAGTGGTATCTTGGTAATACGTGTTCAAAAGCATGGGCTTGCGATATAGATCCGCAAATTTTAGATTATGAAACAATTATGAAACAAACAAAAAGTGACTTTGGTCAAGATGCTTATGATATAATGTATGAAAATATTCATCAATGGATGAAAGTGAATTTAGTATGTTCTTCTATTTGCAGTTTACCAAATTACATGCCAATGTTTGATCGTATATTTTGTATATCAATGCTTGAACATTTATCTAACGATGAAATGAAGCAAACTTTAAAAGAGTTTGCCAAAAAATTATCTTCAAAAGGCCTTTTAGTAATTACAGTAGATTATCCAACCATTCATCCTAAAAAATTACTAGAAATCGCCGCTTCAGAGGGGTTAATTCCCGCTGGTAATATAGAGTTAGGATCTCCTCCTAAAAATGCAGTTAACGGAAATCCTTATTATCCGGCGCTGTATGTTTATCGATGTGTTCTAAAACATGACAAAAGTTTTTAATGACAATTTTTAAAGAAAACATCAGATCAAAGATTCAGATTATTCTATCCATTTAATAAGATTAGGATTTTCATCAAGGATTGATTCGTATTGTTCTTTCCAACCATATTTGAAATCGGGATCATACTTTTGATATCTTTGATATTTCTCTAAACGATCTTCATATTTTGCCCAGCCGTAATGTTTCATTCTTAAATCAGATAGATGTTTTTTAAATTGATGAATATTTTGAGGAAATCTCCCACAGTGTTGTGGCTTTTCTAACCAGTAATACTCAATGTCAGGTATATATCGAATTAATTGTATATAATAATAATGAGATCCTAGCCAATACTGATCATCTCGATAATGATTTTCATCCCAAAAGTCATATATTCTAAAAGCAATGGCATCAAAATCTTTAGAGTTGATTATATCATGTATTTTATCTTTAAAATTATCTTCAAAAACTTCGTCTGCATCTAAATTAATAATCCAATCAGGATTAGTTTTAATTGTTTCTTCCCATTGCTGTTTTCTAAGATTTACTTCATGCGAAAACTTTATTTTGCTATTTATTATGAGATGAAGGGGAATTCCTTTTAATATATCTAAACAAATTTCAGCACTATCATCTGTACTTGCATCATCAATGATAACAGCATCTGTAATATATTCTTTAGCTTTTTCTAAAACCTTTCGAAGATATCTATTAGCTTCATTGTGGATAACCATTGAAAGAGTAATTCTAGGTGTTTTTACATTAAAATCGTTCTTTAGTTTTTTTACTTTAATTAAATCCTTTTCATTTTTTATATATAATGCTGGGAAGTGAGAATCAATAAATAACGATAACCCTAAGACGGTTGCTCTTAAGCAAAAATGATAGTCTTCTTCTAATATTGTTAATTTTTTAATTTTTTGAAAAGAAACGCCCTTTTTTAATGCATTTTTACTGATCAAAATATTCCCTTTAAGAGAATCAACTTCATACACTCCAGGCTTTTTCATTATATTTAAAAAATCATTATTATTTTTTATTGTTTCTTGATTCAAAAAATTGAAATTTTGATCAAATTTTTTGTTTTTATCAATATTCTCATATTGAGGATGAGGTTTAGAATCTGAAGATGATTTAATCTGATAAACGTTAGAGATAATATCTTTTTTCGCTTTAAGTAATTGGTGAATTGCTTGAGGATGAAGTAAAATATCAGAATCGATAAGAAATAAAAAATCGTAATTTTCTAGATTAGCTTTTTGTATCATTAAATCTTTAAAAATAGATTTTTTATCCTTCTCTTTTTCATTTTTATCTAAGGTTTTTTCATTATCAAAAAGATATTTTATGTCATTTTGGGATGATAGGATTAGGCAATTTGCTTCAATATCATTTCTAAAAGCCTTTAGCAAATGACTAGATTCTTCGATGTTATTATCATCTATAAAAAAATAATCAATGAGTAAATTTTCTTCTTTTAAATCTTTTAGAGACTGTAAAAATTCTGTTAAAATTGCAGGGTTTTGCTCTGCGATGCTACTAACTAATATTCTCAATGTATCATTTTTAGAATTTTCAGATGCAAAGCTTATTGTTTGAATGCAGATAAAAAAAGATAAAAGATATTTTTTCATAAATCAAATCTCTTAGTTAAACTTGTTTTCATAAAATTTAAGGTGAATATTTTTTAATCGGTATATTTTTAGGGCCAAAAACATTAGGACTTTTAGCGACAATCAACCCATCAACAGAACAGCTCTCTTCCATTTTATGATCTGCTATAATTATGTAGTTGAATTCTTTGAGCTTTTGCATACAAAAATTATGAATCCACGGACTATGAGTAGAAATAAAAAAATAGTCAATTTTTTTATCTCTCAGAGCTTCTTCGCAGGTTAATAACATACTACATTCTGCTCCTTGGATATCAGAATGCAAAATATTTACATGATCGATTTTTTCTTCTTTCAAAAAAGAGTCTATAAAAATGCTTTTAGCAGAGTTAAAAATAATCTCGTCATTTTCACAGCCTTTTACATAACCTAAATAGAAATTGGCTTTTGCATTATTAAGCGCAAAATTCTTTTTGCCAATTTCTAAATTATTTAGATCTGGTTCAATTAAATAATGTTTAGCTCCCTTAACATTTTTTGAGAACCATAAAGAGTAATATCCCCAATATGAACCAAGCTCAATCATTGTTGCATTTGACGGAATATATTTTAAAACTTCAAAAAAAATTTTTTCTTCTTGAGGCTCATGATGTCCTTTCAATGCATAAATAATATCTGATATCCAAGCTCCACAATAGCAATTTTTTAAGACTTTTACCCCATTGTGCATCAATTGATAGCTTATTCCATTTTCTTCAAAAAATTTTCCAGCATCTAAAACTTTGGGTATGTAATCTGTATCATCGGCATTAATAGTCAGTTTTACCCTTGAAAGAGGATATGAAGAATCATTTTTTGGTTTGGAAACAAAATTTTCAATACATTTTTTTTTATGTTCTAATAAATCATCAATATATGGAAGTGTAGGTGAAGCTAAAACGTTATATGTAACAAATAGAAATAAACTTTTTAATATAAGATTCATTTTTTTTAACCTAATTTTTTGTAGTTTTTAAGACTTCTTATTAGCATTTTTTAGTCTTCCCATTTAGTCAGTGTAGGATTATCATCGAGAATTGATTCATAATGTTTTTTTATGCCATATTTAGCATCTGGATCTAGTTGTTTATATCTTTGATTTTTTGCTATGCGATCTTTTAGCTTTGACCATCCAAAATGTTTTACTCTTAATTTAGATCTCGTTTCTTTTATTTGAAAAGTTTTATTGGGAAAACGTCCGCAATGCTGAGCTTTTTTTTTGAAATAATATTTAGTTTTTGGGTTATATTTAATTAAAAGAGGAAAGTAATTATTATGTCCTTGCCAATATTGATCATCGCGATAGTGAGTTTCATTCCAAAAATCATAGAGTCTAAAAGAATATAGATCAGTATCTTTTGAATTGATTAAATATTTAACTTGATCTTTAAATTTGTCTTCAAAAACTTCATCTGCATCTAAATTAAGAATCCACTCAGGATTAGTTTTGATCGTTTCTTCCCATTGTTGCTTTCTAAGATCAATTTCATTTGCAAATTTTGATTTAGTATTTACTATAAGCTGTAGAGGAATTCCTTTTAAAACTTCTAAACAAATTTTAGCACTATCGTCTGAACTCGCATCATCAATAATAACTGCATCGGTAATATATTCTTTAGCATTTTGTAATACTTTTCTTAAATAGCGATTAGCTTCGTTTCTAATTACCATAGAAAGAGTTATCCTAGGCGTTTTTATTCCGCATTCTTTTTTAAAATCTTGTAATCTAGTTAGATCTGATTCTCTATATATGTGAAAAGCAGGATAATGAGTATCAACAAAAAGGGACAATCCTAAAACAACAGCTTTTAAACAAAAATGATAATCTTCTTTAAAAATTGTTACATTATTTATTCTTTCAAAACATACGCCTTTTTTTAAAGCTTTTTTACTGATCAAAATGCAGCCACCTAGTCCTCCTACTTCATATAATCCAGGCTTTTTTAGCATAGTTAAAAAATCATCAGTTCTTTTTTTTATGTCTTCTTCTGTTGCATATTCTGAAGCTTCTATTTTAAAAAGTTTATAGTTATCCATAAGCCATACTTGAGGAAGAAAATCAGAGTTTAAATCCCATTTTGTCCAATAAATATTAGAAATTATATCTTTTTTCGATTCAAGTAGCTGATTAATTGTTTTAGGATGAACCGCGACATCAGAATCAATTAAAAATAAATAATCATAGCTTTCTGTAATTGCTTTTTGAATTATTAAATCTTTAAATTTGGCAACCCTCCAAATGGCTTGTTCATTCCAATGATGTTTATTTTCATCGCAAATGTAATTTGAATCATTTTTCATTGAAAGAATAAGAACATTTGATTTTTGACTCAATTCTTGAGAGAAGTCTTTTAACAATTGGCTGGATTCTTCTAGATTATTATTATCTATAAAAAAATAATCCAGAGTAAAAGATTTTTTTTCTAAACCTTTAAGCGATTCTAAACATTCTTTTAAAATTGCAGGTTTTTGATAAACAGGACAGCCAACTAATATTCTTAATTTATCATTTTGAGAATTTTCAGATGTATAGCATATAGCTTGAGTAAAAATAAAAACAAATAACAGAATTATTTTCAAAGATAATATCTCCAATTTAATATTTTGCATCTATATGTTTAAATATTAAATTTATAAAATTAATAACTAAAATATAATAAGATAATTTTTGAATTTAAAGCAACTTATTTTGGAATGATTTCTTCTTCTTCCCATTTTATTAAATTAGGATTTTTATCTAGAATTGATTCATGACTTTTCCAATTATATTTTTCTTCAGGATCTAATTTATTATATCGTAGGTATTTTGATAATCTATCCTCTTGTTTAGCCCATCCAAAGTGTTTTATTCTTAAATCAGAAGTTTTTACCCTCATTTGTGTAACTATATAAGGAAACCGGCCACAATGAAGAGCTTGTTCTTTGAAATGATATTCAATTTTTGGGTTATACCTGATTAAAAATGGAAAATATTTGAGATGTGCTTGCCAGTATTGATCATTTCGATAATGATTTTCATCCCAAAAATCAAATAATCGAAAAGCGTAGGTATCAACATCTTTCGAGGTTATTAAATCGTAAACTTCATCTATAAATCTGTCTTCAAACAATTCATCTGCATCTAAAATTAAAATCCATTCTGGATTGGTTTTAATGGTTTCAGCCCATTGTTGTTTTCGAAGTGCTACTTCATTCGAAAATTTTGATTTTGTATTTACAATCAAGTGTAGAGGAATGCCTTTTAAAACTTTTAGACACTCTTTAGCGCTGTTATCAGTACTAGCATCGTCTATAATCACTGCGTTTGTAATATATTCTTTAGCTTTTTCTAAAACTTTTCTTAGGTAACGATTAGCTTCATTTTGAATTATCATTGATAGAGTAATTCTTGGCTTTTTTAAGTTGCATTTTTTTTTAAATTCTTCTAATTCGACAAAATCTGAGTCTTTAGATAATTTAAAAGCAGGATAATGAGTGTCTAAAAAAAAGGAGAATCCTAAAATAGAGGCATTTAAGCTAAAAAAACTAGGTTCATTTAAAAATGGCAAGTTAGATTTTTTTTTAAAAGACACTTTTGTTTTTAGAGCATTTTTACTAATCAGAGAGCAACATCCGATGGTTCCCGCTTTATAAATATCTGGTTTGTTTAGGATATTTAAAAGTTCATTTGCTTTTTTTTCTAGTTCATTTTTAGTTAAAGTTTGTAGATTTTCATTTGTATAGATTGAATAAATATCAGAGAAAAAACAGATTTGAGAAAGAAATTTAAAATCATAGGTATTTTTATTATAAAAAATATTAGAGATTAGATCTTTTTTTGATTCGATTAATTTTATGAGAGTTTTGGGATGAAGCATAATATCGGAATCAATTAAAAATAAATAATCATAATTTTTTTCAAGAGCTTTTTGGATTGTCAAATCTTTAAATTCAGAAGCATTAAATATCAAATTCGCATTCCAAAGAGTACATATATTGTTACAATATTTTAATTTGTCGGAAGAGATAATACTGGAGTTTTTTTGTTTTGCTGAAAAAGATTTGAGTAACTCTCGGGATTCTTCGATGATATTGTTATCAAAAAAAAGATAATCTAAAGTTAAAGATTTTTTTTCTAAATGATTTAAGAATGATAAAAATTCATTTAAAATTTTTGGTTCTTGCTCAATGAAGCTAACTATCAATATTCTTGATTTAATATTTTGAGAATTTTCAGATGCGAAACACATCAAATGAATGCAAAGAAAAAGAAATAATAATAAGTTTTTCAAAATCATTTTTTATTTTAAAAGTTAAGTCTTATTCACATTCACTTAAATATTTTTCATTGTTTTTCAAATAGTATAGCATAAATGATCAAGATCAAAATAAATAAAAATTCAGAATTCTTTTTTCGAATATGAAAAAAATGAAGAGCTTAATGAAGTTTCATATAAGTGGTTAAAAAATCTTGAGTTTTTTTTCATTGTTTAGAGTTTCTTTGCATTTGAAACAAAAAGTTATTCTTAGTATTTTGTTTATATAAAAAGGCTAAAAGTATGTAGCTGCGATTCTAAAAAGTTGAGAGAGATTAAAAAAAAAATTACATAAAAAAACATTATTGTTTAGAATAATGCCATTTAAAAAATGAGCAATCTAATTAGAAGGATTTCTTAAAAAATAATGAGATAAAAAAAAGTGTATTGCTTAGAAACATTATTCATTAGTACTTAAAATAGAATGAAAAAAAAACTGATATTTCTATTTATTATTTTATCAAGTGCAATTCAAATTTATTCTGATGAGTGTTGTCCTATTATTCCAGGCCCTCCAGGGGCTCAGGGGCCTACAGGGCCAACTGGCCCCGAAGGATTAACAGCGGGAGTGACAGGGATTACGGGAGCGACAGGATTAACAGGGGCTACAGGAGCTACAGGAGCAACCGGAACAACAGGGGTGACAGGAGCAACAGGAGCAACAGGGGCAACGGGAGTAACCGGAACAACAGGAACGACAGGAGTAACAGGAACAACAGGGGCAACTGGAGTAACAGGCGCAACAGGAGCCACAGGCGTAACAGGCGTAACGGGAGCAACAGGCGTAACAGGAACAACTGGAGCAACAGGCGTAACAGGAACAACAGGAACAACTGGAGCAACCGGAACAACAGGCGCTACTGGAGTAACAGGAACAACAGGCGCTACTGGAGTAACAGGAATAACAGGAGCAACTGGAGTAACAGGAACAACAGGCGCTACCGGAGTAACCGGAACAACAGGAGCGACAGGAATAACAGGAACAACAGGAGCTACCGGAGTAACCGGAACAACAGGAGCAACAGGAGTAACCGGAGCAACAGGAGTAACAGGCGTAACCGGAACAACAGGAGCAACAGGAGTAACAGGAACAACAGGAGTAACCGGAGTAACAGGAGCAACAGGAACAACAGGGGTAACAGGAACAACAGGAGCCACCGGAGTAACAGGAACAACA
>JAAKFE010000018.1 GCA_011065175.1 Candidatus Anoxychlamydiales bacterium | reverse complement strand
GAATTGTTTGCCATTGCTTATCAGAAAAGTAAGTAAAGCTCTTTTTCATGTCTACCTCATTAAGAAAAGCAGAGATGATATCAGATTCAAAAAATTATTACTAGTTTATTAGGATAGATTCATGATGAACTTGACATATTAACCTTTTAATTTAAATTTAATTGAAAAAATATTATCAAAAAGAATTAATTTATTTAAGAAAAAAAATTAATATTTTAAAAATTATTAGTAATTAAAAATATTAATTTATAAATAGCTACCTTGAAAATTTATAAATTTTCAATATGCTATGAAAGTATAGCGTGTACAAAAATTGCTTGAGTACTACTTTTGTATCCTGGATCAGTTAGTTTTTTGATCATCTCATTTGCTTCTTTGATTTCCCCAATTGAAAGTAAAGCTCTTATAAGATTTAATTTCTCCCATTCACTAATTCCTTCTTCTATAATCTTATTTGCTTCATCCATATTCCCCATTGAAATTAAAGTTATTATAAGTTTTTCTTTCAGTATCTTTACATACTCATTATTGTCTATTTCACTTAGAAGCTTAATAGCTTTCTCAATATTCTCTTTTGAAGGTTCAGCTTTTACAAACTCTATTTGAGCTTCAAATTTATACTCACAGTCAGTTATTTCACTTGTAATCTTATTTGCTTCATCCATATCCCCCATTGAAATTAAAGCTTTTACAAACTCTATTTGAGCTTCAAATTTATACTCACAGTCAGTTATTTCACTTGTAATCTTATTTGCTTCATCCATATCCCCCATTGAAATTAAAGCTTTTACAAGTTCAAGAAGTAGAGATTGATGATGATGAACAGGACCAAATTCTTTTATACTCTCATATGCTTCTGTAGTTCGTCCAATTGAAATTAAACCCTTTATAAAATTAATTTTATCTTCATCTTTTGTCCAATGATAATCTTTTAGTTCTGCTATAATCTTATTTGCTTTATCCATATCACCTATTGAAATTAAAGGGGCTAAAAGCGCTACTTTATTTTCAGCTTTCATTCTAAGATCAGTTATTTCACTGTTCAGCTCATATGCTTCTTGAATTTTTCCAATTGAATTTAAAGCTTTTTCAACCTCAAATAGAACTCTATTTTTATTACTAGGATCAAGTTCTTTTATAACCTCATTTGCCTCTACTTTATACCCAATTGAAATTAAAATTACTAGAAACTCTATTTGCAATTGATCTTTTTCTGAAATATTAGATAATTTATTTATAGATTTTTTAGCTTTATTAATCTTTTTTCTTGAATGTAAAAATTTTAGAAGCTCTAGTTCAAACTTAGCCTTATAGTAAGGCATCATCTGCCTAAATTTCCTTTCTATAATCTTCTTTGTTTTTTTTATTTGCCCTATTGAAATTAAAAATTTTAAAAGCTCGAATTTCAAAGAGAGGCTCCCGGCGCAGTTTCCTGGGTGTTGTTTTATATGCTTATCTGTTGCTTTAGGAAGCTCCCCTGTTGCAGCAAATACAACCTTTAAAAACTCTACTAGTTCTTCAATCTTTAGACTTGCTATACCTGTAGTTTCACACATTTTATCTAAAACATTCAGTGCTTTATCAATATTACTGTTTAAAGCCAGCGCAATCTCAGATCGAGCGCTAAGTCTATGAGCTTCAGAAAGACTAGATGTTCTACTTTTAAATGATTGAAACATAAACTCTTCTACTTTATTTCCTGTAAGCACCAATCTTTGAGCTTTACTTTTAACAACCAAGTAAGAATCTATTATTTGAAATGAAAGCGGAGAAGACAGCTGTAAGTTTTTAACATACTCAAATAAAGCTTTTATAAGCTCTGTGCGAAGATTAAGTTGACGATCAAGAGGCATTGTATCTATAAGATTATTTGCTTTATCAATATTCTCTTTTGAAGGCAAAACTTTTACAAGCTGTATTTGAGCTAAAGCTTGTTTTTCAGGATTCATGATTTGAGCTATAGCGGAGGCAACACTTTTTTCTAAATTTAAATAAAATGATACCCTCCAGTTATGCTGCTCTATTTGTTCATACCCAAATTTTTCTGATAATCTTTTCCAAATTTCTTCATCAAAAGAAATATTATTTAACTTTTTACTAACAAAGGATAATCTTTGAACATCACTTTGGCTTTTAATAGCATATTGAAAGATTTCCATTAGAATTTCATCTGGGACCATTGAAAAATCCAACCCCGAGTTTTCTTGACCAAGCTCACTTCTTTTTAAATCTCGATTTGACTCAATATTAGGCTGCCCTCCTCCACTTTCGTTGCGGTAAGAAGAAGCTGATGATGATGATGAACCTATATTAGCTGCACTCATTTTTTGTAACCTACCTATCATTTTATCGTATTTTTTTATTAAAAATAAGATTTATATTATTAAATGATTTATATCATTGTTTTAAATATAAAATTATACCATATAATACCATTGTTTACTATTAATCTTAAAGCCTAAAAGAAATATCCAAGCATTGTAATTGTTCAGGGGACATTCTATTTATGTTATTGATTAATAATCAATAACTTTATTATAAAAAACAGATTGTTTTTAGGAACAAAAATTACAAAACACTTGCAAAAGTAAATATTTTAAAAACTATTTTTTCGCTATAGGACTATTTTCATCAAAATGAACATTTAAAGCTGGATAAGCTAATTGTGCACCATGTTTTTTTATGATTTCAATAATTTTTAGAAAAACATCTTGCTGAATTCTTCGAAACGGCACCCATTTAGTTGTTTTAGTATAAGTGTAGACTAAAAATTCTAAAGCAGAAGGAGAAAAACTGGCTAGATGAGCAAATAGAGTTTTAGAAGTATCTATGTCTGGATGATTTTTTAACATTTCTTCAACTTCTTTTAAAATATCGGCTACTTTAAAACTATCTTCATATCTAAGACCGATCATTGTTTTAATTCTTCTATTTTGCATACGAGATGGATTCTCAACAGCGATAGATGTGAAAATACCATTTGGAATAAAAAGAGGTCTTTTATCAAAAGTTCTAATTCTAGTGAGTCTCCAACCTATATATTCAACAGTACCTTCAATTTCCCTATCGGGAGATCTAATCCAATCACCAATTACAAAGGGTCTGTCTAAAAAGAGCATCAATCCACCGAAGAAATTGGTAAATAGATCTTTCGATGCAAAACCGACAACTAAACCAGAAGCGCCACCGAATGCTACTATTCCAGATATTGGAATCCCAAAAGTTTGAAGTATAATTAAAATAGCAATAATTATAGTTCCAAGTCTGAGAAGTTGCGCTACAGCTCTAATAGATGTTTTATCTACCTTTTTTTTAGCTGAAATAGACAAATTAAAAAGATTTTTCTCTATCCTTCTTATAAAAATAATAAAAAACCATAGAAATGAAAATACTACTCCCAAGTTTCTTATCATTTCGATAAAATTAAATTTAGAAGTATCTTTTGTGAAAATCGCTCCAGCTATCGGAATAATATAAGTTAAACCTACAAACCAAATAGCGGTTAAAAGTGGTTTATAAATAGCTATGATTAAAGCATCATCCCAAACTCTTTTGCTCTCTAAAAATTTTGGATGGATTTTTCTAAAAGCTGTCATCAAAACAAAGCTAAGTACAACCAAGAATGCGATAATAAATAAAATCCCTAAGATCGTTATATAATTGGTAACAACAAAGTCATGAAGAAAAAACTTTTTCATATATTTTTTTTTTACTTAACCTACCAACTTGAAGATATAACATTTTAATAATAATTTAGTCTACAAAGATGTTTTTGTGAATATATTTGTTTTTCTAAAAAGTATTAGAAAACTAAATATCAAAAAAACCAATAAACAGATGAAATAAATAAGAAAATATTGGAAATTATAAAAAAATATCAAAAATTTCCAAATAAGGCTTTTTAATTGCCTTTTTCTTGAGTAAGTTTATTGATTTTTCTGAGTTGATAGCTCCAAAGCCAGTAATAGACGCTCATACCAATGCCAAAAAACCACAAAGCTTCTACAATCCAAGGTGATTTTCCAGTAACTGATGCTAAAGTTATAAGATAGGTATTTAATTTATGTGAAAATATAAGATAGATGATTTGAAAAAAAGTAAAAATTAGACTAATAGCCCTAATTACTAAAATCCAAGAAAGCCATGTTGTTCCCTTTTTTTTGTATCCGAAATAATAAGTAACTCCTCCACAACAAGCGCCAGGCGCAAGCATAAGAATAGCTAAAACACTAGGAGTGAAAAAAAGCAGATATATCCAAGAGGTTAAACAAATAATAATAAAGCTAACTAACCAATTTTTTCTTATATATTCCATATGAAAACCGATGTAAAGAGATGACATTATATGTTTAAAAATTATTATAAATCAACGACTTTCATCAAATTATTAAAAATTTTTGATGTTTGCTTTTAACAAAAATGAGATAAAATCATTTATACATATCCAACCTTTCGATTAGATACATTATTTTAAAATACCCATTTTTATTAAGAAAAATGAAAGATATTTTTCTTCTATTTTCCCTGTCATTATGTTGTAGACATTTTCTCGTGCCCACCTCCGGGCTTCTTGAATAAGACGTTCATTGTAATTTCTATCAGTTTCATTTCTGTGTATAGGGGTTTTAGGTCGGAGAACTAATAAATATTCATCTATGAACCATCTATTTATTAGTTCATAAGGTATTTGGTTGTTTGTGAGTGCTTCATATAGAGTTTCAATAATGAAATCCTTATTATATTTATTTATAAAGGGTCTTACAATAGGTCGATATAGTAATTGCATAAACTTTTTGTCTAAAATACCAAGGTAAGATAGAGCATCTTGCTCGGCATCTTGACATTCGGATAAATTAAAACTTTCACCAAGAAAATTAACAAATTCATTGTAAACGTGATTGTCTTGGGGATCTAATAAAACTTTTACTAAATAGGAATTTCTTGAAAGAAATGAGTGAAGAAAAGATTGAAATAGATGCCTACGTCCATTGTCTAAAACTTGAGAAACTCTAGATTTAATTGAATCTAGTTCAAAAGCAGAACAAACTGTATAATAGATTGATCTCACTTTTTCAAGATATCCCGCTGGACAATAATATGAAGCTAAAGCTAAATGAATAATATTGATAAACTGATCTTCATTAGAGCTAGAAGAAAGTTTATAAGCAATATGTTTAGCACGAGCTTGCAGAAATCGATAATCTGAAATCTCTCCGGATTTTATTGTGCGATTAGAAACATTATTAATAAAATTATTCAAACCAGTTTTAATATAGTTGATAAGTTCTGCATCACTATTTTTATCAGAATGAAATTCATTCCAATACTCGTCTTCGAAAATAGCTTTTTTCAGTATTTTTAGATAGTTGGGATTTGACAAATTGAATTTCTGGAAAATGGTTTTAAGTTTTTTTAAATCAACTTCAGGTGGTTTTGGAATTGGAAATTCTTCTGTTAAATGCTTAGGATCAACTTGAAGTGAGTCAGCATTGAAACTATTTGTTATTAAAATATTTGGTGGAGAAGTTTTTATAGTTAAGTGACGTTTTTTATAAGCTGCAACTTGTAAATAAACTAAATTTCCAATTTCTAAAAGAGCTACGAATTTATGATGATAATTTCCAAGTGCAAGTCTAGCTACGTTTGTACCAACAAAACCTATAAAATTAATTCCTGTTGAAACTTTCAAAGGAAGCCAACGTCTGCGTTGAATAAAACCAATAATAATCCATGTAAGTGAAATATATCCTAAAAAAGGGAGTCCAAGAGAAATTAAAGCTATTGAGGCGATAGCTATGGCAAGATTACAAATAGACCCAATATGATTATTTATTAAAATTACGCTACGTTTAAGATACGGATTTTTTTGTAGATTAAATTTATAACAAAAAGCATTTGTGATGATAGGCGTAAGATATAAAAAAGTTTTAGTTAAGAAAGAAGATGTTGTTGAAAAACTAAATTTTAAGGCATCTAAGGCTTTTGTAGAAATGAATATTGCATTAGAGATTGAAGCTATTTGTGCAGATGCGGTGAGAAAACGATTTACTCCAACTCTTGCACTATCTTCTGTTTGTTTATATAAATTGGCGCTATTACCTATCCAATGTCCTTCTAAAGCTGATATTGCCATTTCAAAAAATTCCTTAAATTATTTTTAATTTCCAAAATTTGATGAAAATAGTTTATAAAAAATCAAAATTACTAGTTATATTTTTTTTTGAGCTATTTGCGGTTAGTAAAGATCTTGAGTTTTGAAATTTTGTTCATATTTGCTTTTAACAAAAAAATGATTTAAAATAATTTATTTCAAAATGAGCTAAGAGGGGAAATGACAAAAAGTCGAACTAACATGAAATGGGTTATTTGGGGATTATGCGCTGTTTTTTATTTCTATGAATTTGTCTTGAGAGTATCTCCAAGCGTTATGATTCAAGAATTAATGAATAGCTTTGGTATTACAGCTTCAACAGTTGGTCTTTTAACCTCTTTTTATATCTATTCATATGCTCCAATGCAAGTGCCTGTTGGAATGTTAATGGATCACTTTGGGGTAAAAAAAGTTTTAAGCTCAGCCTCTATCGTATGTGGTTTAGGAGCGCTTTTTTTTGCTCTTTCTAAATATTTAGTATTTGCAGGTATTGGAAGGATTTTAATTGGAGCGGGCTCTTCTTTTGCATTTATTGCTATGATATATGTTAGCTCTAACTGGTTTGATCAGACAAAAAGAGCTTTTTTAATTGGAATTGCAAACTCGCTTGCAATGCTTGGTGCTTCTGCCGGCAACGGTCCTCTTGCAGTGTTTATCAAAAATTTTGGATGGAGACAGAGCATTTCTGTTTTTGGTATTTTTGGTGTAATTCTTGGAATTGTTATCTACTTTGTTTTCAAATTTGATAAAAAAGATGAAACGATTGAGAAAAAAACAGCTAAGGAAAAGAGTCATATCTTTGAAAACATCAAACTTATAATATCGAAAAAATCTACCTGGATAAATGCAATAGCTGCACTATTGTTTTATATGACAACTACTATTTTTGCAGGGCTTTGGGGAGCTTCCTTTGTTCAAAAAGCATATTCAGTTAGTAAAGAAGTTGCAGGCTATGCTATGAGCATGGTTTTTGCAGGCTGGTTAGTTGGGGGGCCTTTAATGGGGTTTTTCTCTGATTTTTTAGGAAAAAGAAAAATAGCAATTAGAATAGGAGTTATAGGCGCCTTACTTTGTCTTGTTCCGGTAATTTACTTTCCATTTATTCATATTTATTTAGTTTATGTTCTCCTTTTTTTAGTGGGACTTTTTTCTTCAGCTGAGCTACTTAGTTTTTCTTTAGCAATAGAGCTAAATACTTTTAAAGCAAAAGCTACAGCTGCAGCTTTTACAAATTTTGTAATTTCCATTGGAGATGCAATTTTTCAACCACTTGTTGGATTTTTATTAGATAATAATTGGGATGGAAATCTAGCAGAAGGTATTAGAGTCTATAGCGTAGCAGACTATCAAATAGCTCTTTCTTGCCTTCCAATGACTCTTGTCTTAGCATTTATATTGCTGTTTTTTGTAAAAGAGAGCAGTTCTAAAAAAGCTAGAGTTTGATCAACCTTATTTCACAAACCAGGGTTTTTTCTTTAGGGAAGGAGATTGACATTTAACTATTTTTTGTTCTCTCAAATCTTTTACGATCGTTTTCTGTTAAATAGCGTTTTCTAAGACGAATGTTTTTAGGTGTGATTTCTACCAATTCATCATCTTCAATATAGCTTACAGCTTCTTCTAAAGTAAATGTTTTGGCAGGTGTTAGTATAATGTTTTCATCTTTTATTGCAGATCTAACATTTGTTAGTTGTTTTGTTTTTGTGACATTAACAACTAAATCATTTTCTCTAGAATTTTCTCCAACAATCATTCCTTCATAAACTTCATCTAGTGGTTTAACGAATAAAGAAGCTCTTTTTTGTAAGTTCAAACAAGCATAAGCATTCGTTGTACCTGAACATATTGAAATTAGAACTCCTCTTTTTCTACTGGGAATAGGTCCTTTAAAGGGAGCGTAATGATCATAAATTGAGGTCATTATAACGAGTCCTTTTGTCATAGTGAGAAGCTCGCTTAAACAGCCCATAAGACCTCTTGTTGGAACTAAAAAGTTCATGCGCGAGATGTTTTTTTCATTTGTATCTAAAGATTGCATTTCTCCTTTTCTTTTAGAGAGGTCTTCTATAACCGCTCCTGAAAACTCTTTGGGAACTTCTATGTGAACGCTCTCAATTGGTTCTGATTTTTTCCCATCAATCACTTTTATTATTACTTTAGGTTTTGAGACAATAATTTCAAAATTTTCTCTTCGCATAGCTTCTATTAAAACAGCTAGATGCAGCTCTCCTCTACCAGATACTGTAATTCTATCTGTAACATTTTCAGGGATATCAATGTTTAAAGTGACATTTGCTTTTTTCTCTCTCAAAAGACGATCTTTGATCTTGTGCATTGTAAGATTTTTTCCATCTCTACCTGAAAAAGGTGAGGCGTTTACCATGATATCAATAGATAAAGTTGGTTCCTCTATTGAAATAGGAGCTAATTTTATTGTGTTATCTAAAGCACATAGAGTATCTCCGATCATAATATTTTCAAGGCCAGATATCGTTACAATATCTCCGACACCAGCTTCTAAAAGTTCAATTTTTTTAAGACCATGATAACCACTTATTTTTTGGATTTTAAAGTTTTTTTCATTGCCGTCTTTATCGATCCTTTTGATTTCCATTCCCTTTTTTGCAACGCCTTCTAAAATTCTTCCGCAGGCTTGTCTTCCTAGGTAATTATCATAATCTATAGTTGCTGATTGCATTAAAAATGGAGCATTAATATCGCCTTTAGGGGAAGGGACTTTTTCTACGATTAAATCAAATAGAGGTTTCATATTTTCTTTTGGATCATTTTCATTTTTTATTGCGAATCCTTTAATTCCAGATGCATATATATAGGCAAAATCTAGTTGTTTATCGGTTGCATTAAGTTCTACAAAAAGATCAAACGTTTGATTTAAGCATCTTTCTATATCAGCGCCTTCTTTATCTATCTTATTTAAAACTACAATTGGACATAGTCCTAACTCAAGAGTTTTTTTTAACACAAATCTGGTCTGTGGCATAGGGCCTTCTTTTGCATCAACGAGCAAAAGCACTGAATTAACCATCCCCAAAATTCTTTCAACTTCACCAGAAAAGTCAGCATGACCTGGGGTGTCTATAATATTTATTTTATAATCATTATAAAAAATGGAGGTATGTTTTGAAAAAATAGTGATCCCCCTTTCTTGTTCTTGATCATAGCTATCCATCACTCTTTCTGGGATCTTTTCATGTGCGTGGAAAACATTGGATTGTTTTAACAAACTATCGAGCATAGTAGTTTTCCCATGATCAATATGGGCAATAATTGCGATATTTCGAATTTTTTCTGGTGTAAACATTTCTATTCCTTTAACTTACGATAAAGCTATTTTTCAGGGGTTATATAAAAATAAATTTAATTAAAATATTTTTTTTAATTTTTACATATTTTTTCATTAACTATAGCATTACTTCAAATAAATTAAAATCACTGATTCCTATAAACGATATATAGTTTTTATGCTATTATTTAGCTATTTAAAACTATGAATAAAATATGTATGATTTGATAGTTATAGGAGCTGGTCCTGCTGGTGTTTTTGCAGCGATTATAGCTAAAGAGAAAAACGCTAATATTAAAGTTCTAGTAATAGAAAAATCTCAAAAACTATTACATAAGATACTTTTATCCGGCGGCGGCAGATGCAATGTTACTAATAGCTCTTTTAATCCAAAAAATCTAGTGAAAAATTATCCAAGGGGTCAAAAAGAGCTAATAGCTCCTTTTCATAAGTTTGGGCCTATAGATATTATAAAATGGTTTGAAGATAGAAATATTAAGCTCAAAAAAGAAGAAGATGGACGAATATTTCCAATGAGTAATAGCGCATCTACTATAGCCGATTGTCTTCTATTAAGAGCAAAGGTTTTAAATATAGAAATTGTTAAAAGGCAAGATATTGAAAAAGTTTACCAAGACATTGATGCTTTTAAAGTTATTACAAAGGATGAAATTTATACATCTAAAAAGCTAGCAATAACAACAGGAAGTTCAGCTAAAGGATTTGAGCTAGCCAAAGATTTAGGCCACTCAATTCAAAGACCTATCCCCTCTTTATTTGGGTTCAATATTTCGAAATTTCCTTTAAAAAATTTAAGTGGAGTAGCTTTTAAAACAAAGCTTAAAATAAAGGAAAGTAATTTCACTCAAAAGGGAGATATTTTAATAACACATTTTGGTTTTAGTGGCCCTGCAATTTTAACTCTATCATCTATAGCAGCAAGGTATCTTTATGATAAAAATTATCAAGCCGAGTTAATAGTTAATTGGATCTCGAATTTAACTCAGATAGAGGTTTATACAAAATTATTAGATCTCAAAAAAAGAGATTTTCAAAAAATTTTATTTTCAGAGAATTTATTTCATCTGCCAAAAAAACTTTGGATAAATTTTCTAGAATCTTTTAATGAAAAATTTAAAAAAAAGCTAAAAGACATCCCAAATAAGGATCTTTTAATTCTATCTAATAAGTTAAGCTCTGACATCTATAGCATTAATGGAACAACTACCAACAAAAAAGAGTTTGTTACGTGTGGTGGAATAACTCTTAAAGAAGTTGATTTTAAAACTATGGAAAGCAAAATCTGTAAAAATCTATTTTTTGCCGGTGAGATTTTAGATATAGATGGTATTACAGGTGGATTTAATTTCCAAAATGTTTGGACTACAGCTTATCTGCTTGGCCAATCAATTTAAAAAAAATTCTCTTAATTTTTTCAATAAACAATTATTTTGTTATTAAAAGCGCTATTTGATAAAAAAAATGATATGGGTAAATTTAAAAAAATATTTTTCTTTTTTAGTATTATACTTATCTATAGTTGCTCTAATTTAAGAGGGCCGATTCCTTTAACTCAAACAACCAAAGTTAACGGTGATGCTGATGAGTGTGAGTTTTGGATAGATAAAAACGATCCTACAAAAAGTCTTTTAATCGGTAACGACAAAAAAGAAAATGGTGCTTTATATCTTTGGGATTTGAGTGGTAAATTAATTTCAAAAACTGAAGCTTTAAATGAGCCTGTTGGTGTTGATGTTAGATATGGCATGAAATTAGCTAATAGAGAAATCGATATCGTAGTTTGCGCACTCAGATCCACAAACGAAATAAAAATTTTTGAAATAGATCCTCAAAATAGAAAGCTAATAGACATTACAACAGAAAAAAAAATACCTTCTAATTTTACAAAAGATACATACGGTATTTGTCTATATAAAAGGCCAAGCGATGGGAAAATCTTTGCTTTTGTAAGCTCTAAACTAAAAGATAATATTCATCAAATAGAACTTAAAGATGATGGTTTTTCAAAAGTTGAAGGATCTCTTGTTAGATCTTTTGGAAAAAATGATCAAAAAAGTTTTGTAGAAGGTATGCTAGTAGATGATGACCTTGGCTATGTATACTTTTCAGATGAAACATCAGCAATTTTAAAATATGTAGCCGATCCTGATAAGAATGATAATTCACTTATTTTGAAATTTGCCACTCAAGATGGAATCAAAGGCGATAGAGAAGGTCTCGCTTTATATAAAAAAAATCAAGATACCCCGTATCAAGATACTGGATATTTAATTTTATCTTCTCAAGGAAACTCCTCTTTTAAAATCTATCAAAGAGAAGGTAATAATAAATTTATAAAAACTATATCTTCTCTTGGAGTAAAAAATACAGATGGTATTGCTGCAACAAATGCAAAAATTGAACCTAAATATCCAAATGGGTTATTTGCAGCTCATAACTCAAAAGGTAAAAACTTTGTGATATATAATTGGAATGAATTTTTTGGAGATTTTTTGAATAAAAAATCTAAATAATATTTTTATTTTCCTTTGTTTATATTAAGTTTATTTAAGTAATTGCAATCTTTGTTTATAATATAATTATATTTTATTATAAGTAATTTTAATTATCTAGAAAATCAATTTAAAAAGTTTTTATAAATTTTCTTTTCAAATTATTGCTTTTTAAGTTATTAGAAAATTAAACAAGGTGGATATATGAAAAAATACGTTTATTTTTCAATTAAGCTATTACTTAGCTTATCTTTATTTGCAACATTTGTTGCTTTTACAGAAAAACCTAAAGCAGAAAAATCAAAAGAAATCAAATCAAATCAAGAAATAGCAAGGCGTGGTCGTGGTGGTGGAAGACATGGCAGACATGGTCGTGGTCGTCATGGAGGCGGTGGATTTCAATTTAGAATCGACGTTGGAGCCCCTCGCGATCGTTACTATTACAATAGACCTTATCGCGAATATGTAAGAGTAAATTGTGAAGTATTTGATACTAAATATGCCAAAGTTAGAGAAGTTCAGATAGGAGGAAGAGTTATATATTTAAATGGCGCTGGTGATGGAAGAAGATATTATTTCTCTTTAAGACCGGGACATCATACTATTAGATGGAGAGTTTCAAATGATGATTATTTCGGATCAAAATATAGAAACTACTCAAGAAGTTTTAGAGTATACCGTGAACGCGAACAAGTTTATATTACAATAAAAGGTTCTAGCATCTCTATTAGTTAGAACTTTTTTAAAAAATGAAATTTTTCAAAAATTTTCAGAGATATCAATTATACTTTTTTTTGGGCTTCTCAAAGAAAAGTATAGTTGATATATTCATTTGCTTTGATTTTAAGAATATAAAAGCTCTTAAATATATGAGCAATGGAGCAATTCATGAAAAAGTTATTTTTAGTTTTAACAATTTTCTCGACTGTAGTTTTTTCAAAAGCTAAGGCAGATGAGCCTGTTTTTGATAGATTCTATATGCAACACTACGTATCTTTTGGGAACACTTTCGTTGTAATGTTAGATGACAATTCTATGTGGGAGCTATTTTGTTTTAAACCGCGCTCTCAAACATGGTCTGAGTGGTGGAACAGTGTTAAAATAAATGTAGATGAAAATTTTTTGTGGAAAGAAGGCGATTGGATGATTGAAGATCAAATAATTATTGGAGAAAATAATTTAAATCGAGCTCTTATGGGAAAGTTAAAAGATGATGATCAAACAAGACTTCGCTCATTTCATTATGTAATTGAAAATTTAAACGCCGAAAAGGTGGCTTTTGCAAGGCCTATTTCTTTTGCTGAATTTACTAATCTTTTTATTGAGTATTCAAATTATCAATATGATCAAGGATATTCAGTTGGGAGCTCAAGTGGATATTTAAATGGATATAATGTTGGCTACTCAGATGGGAAAAAAAACGGATATGATAAAGGTTACAAAGATGGAGTTCTTGATTAAAAAAGAGTTTTTATGAAAGCTGAAAATAAAATCAATAAATTTATTGCCTCTTTAAATTATTGGAAGCTACGATTATATATATAAGAAATGTAATGAATTTTTCTTGGAGTAAAAAATGATTTTTTTATTAAGAAAAAAAATTAAAGTTAATAAATATATCTTATTGTTAATCACTCTTGGATCATTGTCATTCTCATATGCTTGCACTGATTTTTTATTAATCAGTGAGAAGAAAAATGTTGTTGTTGGAAGATCAATGGAATTTGGAATGAAGCTAAAATCAGAGCTTGAAATTTTCCCAAGAAATGAAAAAAACACATCAATTCTTGCAAATAACAAAAAAGGACTTGTCTGGGTCTCTAAATATGCATATATAGGTGTGACGAGTTTTGGTATTGACTTGATTGCAGATGGAATGAATGAAAAAGGACTCTCTATTGGAACTCTTTGGTTTCCAGGAGCAAAACATTCTAAAATCCCTCAAAATGAAACAGGTAAGACTATTGCTATAGAAGATTTAGCAAATTGGATTTTAGGGTCTTTTAAAAATTTAGAAGAAGTTAAAGAAGGTCTTGAAAATATCTATATTTGGTTCCATGAAATTAAGCCGTTAAAAGAGACTCCTCCTATTCATTTTGCTTTGCATGATGCAACAGGTAAAAGCATTGTTATTGAGTTTTTAGATGGTCAAATGCACATTACCGATAACAAAGTTGGAGTTTTAACCAATGCCCCAAAATTTGAGTGGCAAGTAACAAATTTATCTAACTACATTAACTTAACAGCTGTTAATAAAAAAGTAGCTCACTTCGATGGTACAGTCATTGATCCAACTGGAGAAGGCACAGGCCTTTTAGGTATTCCAGGAGATTGGACTCCACCTTCTAGATTTGTAAAAATAGCGCTATTTAAAAATTTTGTAAAAAAAGCAAAAACCGCTAAAGAAAATATTAATCTAGCTTTTCATCTTTTGAATACTGTAGACATCCCATATGGGGCTATTCGAACAGCTGATGGAAAAGAATTTGATCATACTCAATGGATTGTAGTAAAAGATTTAAGCAATAAAATACTATTTTATAGAACTTATAAAAACTTAAATATTCATACAATTAATTTAGAAAAAGAAGTTAAAAAATTAAATTCAAAGAGAAAAAAAGTTAAAATGATCGGAGCTGAATAGTTATAAATTATTTTAAAACAAAAATTTATAAACTAAAAAATTGCAAAAATGTTATTTTGTAAATAGAATTGATATAAAGTTAAGTAAAATATATTTTTTTAATATGAGCATCCCAGATAAAGCCAAAGAATCTTATCTAAAAGCTAAAGATTCACTTCAATCCATTAAAGAAGAGATTGCAAATAGTATAACACACGGCATTGGCGCTATTTTTAGCATAATTGGATTAATTATACTTCTTTACCATTCGATTACTAAAGGAACTGCAAAGCACATCTTTAGCTGTTCTTTTTATGGTGGATCTTTAATTGTATTGTATGTCATCTCAACTTTATACCACTCAATTACTCATAAAACAGCTAAAAGAGTATTTAGAAGGTTAGATCATATAAGCATTTATCTTTTGATTTTTGGAACATATATTCCTTTAACACTTTTAGTCCTAAAAGGAGCTGTCGGATGGACTATTTTTGGGGTTCAATGTGGTTTAACAGTTTTGGGAATAACTTTTAAAGCAATTTTCGGTCCAAAGCTTGAAGCTCTTTCAGTTATATTTTATCTTCTAATGGGTTTTATAGCTCTATTTGCTCTAAAACCTATTTATTTGGCGCTATCATTTAAAGGAATGATGTATGTTCTATATGGGGGATTTTTTTATGTTTTAGGGATTTTGTTTTTTGTTTTAGATAAAAAAGTTCCTTTTTTTCATTCTATTTGGCATGTATTTGTGTTAGCTGGTAGCTTTTTTCATTACTTTTTAGTTTTGCTTTTTGTAATACCCTTTGCTGTTTAAAGCTTTGGATTTAAGTTCGTTTTTTATATAATCTATTTAAATTTAATTTACCTGATCTAAGTAAACGTTTATGGAGATTTTTTTTTATGAAAGAAAGTAATATTGTATGTATAGAGACAACTCAAGGATTAATAGAAATTAAGCTATGGCCGGATATTGCTCCAAAAGCATGTGAAAATTTTATTAAATTAGTTGAAAAACATTACTATGATGGCATTGTTTTTCATAGAATAATCAAAGATTTTATGATTCAAACAGGAGATCCTACAGGAACTGGAGCTGGAGGAGAATCTATTTGGAAAAAGCCATTTGAAGATGAAGTTAGAGCAGATGTTGCTTTTGATAAAGAAGGGCTTTTAGCTATGGCAAATTCTGGGCCAAGCACTAATGGTTCACAGTTCTTTATAACTACAAAAAAGACGCCGTGGTTAAATATGAACCATACTATTTTTGGTGAAGTTATAAATGGATATGATGTAGTTAAGAAATTAGAAGCTGTAAAAACAGATCTTGAAGATAAGCCTGAGAGCATTCAAAAAATTGTAAAAGCATATGTTAAAAAAGAAGAAAAATAAATATATTTTAGGAGTAAATCAATGAAAAAATTATTATTAGTTTTAACTATTTTATCATCATTTATTTTTGCAAAAACTTTCTCTGATGATATTGTTTCTTTAGAGACTTCGCAAGGAGTGATTACAATTAAACTATGGCCAGAAGTTGCTCCTAAAGCATGTGAGAATTTTTTAAAGTTAGTTGAAAATAGTTACTATGATGGGATTGTTTTTCATAGAGTAATTAAAAATTTTATGATTCAAACAGGAGATCCGAGCGGGACTGGAGCTGGAGGACAATCTATTTGGAATAAACCATTTGAAGATGAAGTAAAATCAAATATAGCTTTTAATAGAAAAGGCTTAGTTGCTATGGCAAATGCAGGCCCTAATACTAATGGTTCACAATTTTTTATAACTACAAAAATGACTCCTTGGCTAAATATGAAACATACAATTTTTGGGGAAGTTATAGAAGGATATGATACAGTTCAAAAAATTGAAAATATCAAAACAATAGGCTATAACAATAAGCCTGAGATAGAGCAAAAGATTGTGAAAGCTTATATAAATACTGAAGCTGTTAACCAAGAAAAATAAATTTGTAATTTAATGAAAATTACAATATGATTTCTCTTTATTAATTAACTGGAGAAAAAAAATGCCTATTATGGAAGTAAAATCTCAAGGAAATGGAGGAATGTGCTTTACTATGCAGGACGATAATAGACCATTTGCCTGTAAAGAAGTCCTCACTAATCCAGACCGCCCTGTTTATTTACCTGAAAATTCAACTGCAAGAGATGTCTGGTTATTAGATAGAGCAGTTGCACGAGATTTATTTGCATCCTATGATGCTAAGTCATATTCAGATTTTAAACAGAAACAACTTTGTGGAGTAACATTTCCAGTATGCGACCGTCCTATATCTCTTCCTAAACCACAGGGATTATGTGCATCTGGATGTCTACCAAAAGACCTGAACGATGGGCAGCCTTATATATGTATGGATAGGGACTTTATGGTTAATGATGAAGCTGATCCTAACGCTATTTGTAGTGGAGCAACTAGCAGTTCTGTAACTAGCAGCGCTGCAACTTTAAGCCCTAGCAACACAGTCACGATTTTATCTATTGGACTTATGGCTTTACAGGCTAAACCGAGTCTAGGAAGAACTTTAGTAATAGGCACTATAGCTTTTCAAGCTATATGCATTTTTGTTGCAACGGTATTATAATACTTTTTGCATAGATGAATTATATGCAAATATTAATAACATCTCTTTATAACTACAAAAATGACTCCTTGGCTAAATATGAAACATACAATTTTTGGGGAAGTTATAGAGGGATATGATGTTGTTGCTAAAATTGAAAATGTTAAAACATCAGGCTATAACAATAAACCTGAAGTTGAACAAAAGATTGTAAAAGCTTCAAGGAAAATGCATTAAAATTTAACCTTGAAGCAACTGCGATGTTAAATTTTCATAGAGGATAATACGCTCAAAAAAACTTTTTTTTTACCCCAAGCAGAAAAATCTTCTCTCTATGAGAAAGTTTGAAAAAAAAGCTTATTGTGGAAAGTTTTCTAAAAATAGACCCCAATGTAAAAAAGGCTTGTTTTAGCGGTAATTTCTCTAGATAATTAAAAAAAAATGGTGATTTCCTCTATGCAATAGAGTGAAATATTTTCATGGAAAGCCTGTTTTATGGACAAATTCTTATTGCTTAATCTCAACTGGCAGCGCAAGCATTGATGTCATAAAACGTTATATACAAAAACAAGGACAGAAAAATAACAATTCATCCACTCGCTAAGATTCCTATAGCGAGGGAATTCTTGTTTATATTTTGGTTAAAAAAGTTAATTTGCTAACGATTTTTCAGTTTTCTTAGATTTAACAATGTATCCTTGTTTCAGCTCTTCTCTATAAACTATCCAAAGCCCAAATATTATCACACATGTAGAGCCGAGAATTAAAGGTGAAGGAGTTGTTTTAAGTAAAATCCACTCAGAAAATGATGCGAAAACTGGGCTGAGAAGACCTGCAAAAGACATAAAAGTTGCAGTATATCTTTTTAATAAATAGCCATAAAGGTTATAGCAAATTACATTTGAGACTATTGTATAAGAGATTATGCCTTGAATAAAAGCTCCAGTATGACCTTGGGTTACAGGAACAGGAGACCATTTGTCAAATAAAAGTGAGTGAGTAATAGCGAAAATTCCACCAAGTAGCATCCCCCAGCCATTCGCAGTTAGAGGCGAGACAGCGTTATCCTTAACAAGCTTTCTAAGTAAAATCCAGCCATATACAGATAAAAATACAGCTAAGATAATGGCTATTTCGGGAAGAGATAAATGAAAAAATGAGCTATTTAATTTTTCAGAGCCAGACTGCATAAAAAAAACTGGGATTATACCAATGAGCGCTATTGCCATTCCTAAAACTTTAAAAGGGCTTAATTTTTCTTTGAAATGAATATAAGATAAAATCGCTGCAAAAATTGGTGTTAAGCTATATATAAAACATGTTTTAGAAGCAGAAATATATTTAAGTCCGTAAAACTCTAAAGCATTATTTAAATACATACTAAATATTGCTAAAAGACAAATTGCACCTAGTTGCTTTTTTGATATTTTTAACTTTGATTTTTTTCGAATTAGCATAAAGCCTAAAATTAAAAAAGAAGCAAATAACATACGAATAGCTGTAAAAAAAAGAGGCGTTGATGAGAAGATCGCCATTTTTCCAATAGCAAAACAACTAGACCACATAGCAAAAAGTAAAAATGGCAGAAATAACATTGTATAATACCTTTTTTAGAGTTTAGGCTTAAATGATAGCTAAAATGAGATCTTTCTACAATAAAATATGTGAAAAAAGTGAGCCAATAGAAATATAATTAAAATTTAAAGTTAAATTTTTTGAAAAAAAAGGCTTATAGAAAAAAAATAAAAAATTTTAATTAATCATAAGATAATTGATTTAAACAAGAATTAATAATTTTAAACTTTATATGAATTGTTGAAAATTGATATGCTTTTGTAAATAAATTTGCAAAGGAATCCAATGTTAACTATTTTAACCCAAACTTTTAAAGGACCACCTCTTTGGGTTTGGCCTTTATTTGTTTATCTAATTGCTAGAGGAATTATTGCTTTTAAACCAAGAATAATGCCTTTAAAAAAAATATTTATACTCCCCTCTGTGTTTTTCTTTTTATCTATCCAAAGGTTAGTAAGTAATATTAATTTTTTAACATGTCTTGTTTGGCTACTTTCAATCATCATTGGTGCTTTCCTTAGCTTTGTCATATTTAAAAATATTCAAGTTGGAGCTGATAAAAAAAATAATTTACTAAAACTGCCTGGCTCATATTCCACTTTAGTTTTGATTTTGATTAGTTTTTCGATAAAATTTTATTTTTGGTTTATAATAGCAAAAGATCCAATCCTATTGAAAGATTCAATGTTTTTTTATCGCTATATTTTAGCAACGACCCTTTCTTTTGGGATGTTTTTGGGAAGAACTTTATTATATTTTTATAAGTTTAAAAAAACAGATTCAACTAGCTTATTAGACACAAAAGCGGGTTTGCAAAAAGAAAAAGCATTTTAAATACTTTTTTAATTTTTTATTTGGGTTTCTTTTTTTTTTAATATCGGATACTTTTTTTCTATTAATTGTCTATAACAAGTAGTTTTTGTTATAATCCTTATCAAAAAATCACACTATGTAAAATATTTTTATGAATGAAATCTTATTTTTGGCTCATATTTTATTAGTAATCTTATTTTTATTAGTAGCCTTAAGGCTAGGAAAAAATTATCTACTTGTTTTTGCAGCTATTCAAGCTTTGATTGCTAATTTATTTGTTATCAAACAAATAGATCTATTTACTAAAACTGTAACGACAACAGATGTATTTATAATAGGCGCTATTTTTTCTCAAAATCTACTTCAAGAATATTTTGGAAAAGAAGTTGCTATAAAAACTATAAAAATTTCTTTTTTTTCGATGCTATTTTTTTTAGTGATGTCAAAGATTCATCTTTTATATACTCCTAGCCTTTTAGATACGACTCACAGCTCTTTTGAAAATATTTTATCTTCTACTCCTAGAATTGTGATCTCTTCTATTTCAGCATTTTTTATAACTCAAAGATTAGATATCTATTTTTTTTCTTTTTTAAAAAAAATATTTAATCAAAAATTTTTGCCACTTCGTATGGGAATATCATCGATTGTAGTTCAGTTTATAGATACTGTGTTGTTTAGTTTTTTAGCTCTATGGGGTATAGTAGATCATATTTTTGATATAATTTTATTTAGTTTTATTATTAAAAGCTTAGTGATTATTTTTAGTGTATCTTTTATGAGGTTTTCAAAATATTTTATGAAAAAAATAAAAACATATGAATAAATTTAAATTTGAAATTTTACATGAGTCTAAAAAATCAAAAGCAAGAGTTGGAAAAATTTATACTCCTCATGGAATCATAAATACCCCCAGTTTTGTTGCAGTTGGCACAAACGGCACGATAAAAGCAATAGATAATAAAATGCTAAGCTCAATCAATCTAGAGCTAATGTTTTGTAATACTTATCATTTAATATTGCAACCAGGCTCAAAACTTATTAAAAAAGCAGGGGGCATTCATAAGTTTATAAATAGAGATATGCCAATTATCACAGATTCAGGTGGGTTTCAGGTGTTTTCATTAGCTTTTGGCTCTGTTGCATCCGAGCTTAAAAGTAAAGGCCAAAAAAAAACAAACTGCACCCTTTTAAAAATAACAGAAGATGGAGCTACATTTAGATCATATAGAGATGGAAAAAAAATACTTTTAACGCCAGAGAGCTCTGTTCAAGCTCAAAAAGATATTGGATCTGATATTATCATTCCTTTAGATGAGCTTCCTCCTTATCATATGGATCTAAAAGATTTAAAAAAGTCATTAGATAGAACTCACAGATGGGAGAAAAGATCGTTAGATTGCCATTTAAAAAACAGACAAAATCAAGCGATGTATGCAGTTATTCACGGAGGGATAAATAAAGATTTAAGAGAAAAAAGCTCAAAATATTTATCTTCTCTAGACTTTGATGGTTTTGCAATTGGAGGCTCTGTTGGAAAAAACAAAAAAGAGATGATTGAAATGTTAACCTTTACAATGAACCATCTCCCCAAAGATAAACCAAATCATCTACTCGGAATTGGAGATATTTCATCACTAGATGGCTGTATTCCTCTTGGGTTAGATGCTTTTGATAGTTCATATCCTACAAAAGCAGCAAGGCATGGGTTTGTTATAACCAATAAAAAAGGTATAAAGCTTACTAAAAAAGAAAATGAAAGTAATTTTGGTCCTATTGATAAAAATTGCGCATGTTATACTTGTCAAAATTTTTCTCTTTCTTATTTGCATCACCTATTTAAAGCAAAGGAGCTAACAGCACTTAGTTTAGCAAGCATTCATAATCTTCATTTTATGGCTCAGTACATGAAAGATATTAGAGAAAAAATTCTATCTGATGAGATTTAGCCGGTGATTTTCAGCATAGTTGTCACTTAAATTATTTTTTTTACAATTCCTTAATGCAAACAGTGATTTTCAGACTTCGCTTAAGTAGGTGGTAGCTCATCGTTCATCTCCGCCGAAACAGGTTCGTTATCCTACGGACTGAGTTTTCATCTAAGATTGCTCTCCACAAACCATCTCACGATGATGCAGTTATCTTCGATTACAAAGTTTATAGCTTGCTTTGATGAGAACTTTCATCTCACTGATAAACTATCTTCACAGGCGCACACATACTCCAACGTCTAAAGAACGTTGGATTCTGGCTTCAAGCAATATTCGCTTGATTTCTCAAGTCTTACAATATGTAAAATAGACAAACGCTTTTTAGGTGCTTGCAGGTTTACATTTATATCTATATCTTTTGTATCCTTATAAACTAGATAGACTAAAATAATACAAACAACTAACAAAAAATAAGACAGCTCCATTATAGCGCCAGAGTGAACAAAAACCGAGAGATCACATGAGAGAAATCCCCTACAAAATAATAAAATATAACCATAGCTATAAAAAATCTAAAATTCATAAATTGTTTGGTATAGTATTTTAATTTTTAATTGATAGATGTTATCCTTTATTTTTTTTAAATAAAGGAGTCAACAAATGGCTAGACCTTATTCACAAGATCTCAGAAAAAAAGTTTTAAAATATTTAGAAAAA
>JAAKFE010000017.1 GCA_011065175.1 Candidatus Anoxychlamydiales bacterium | reverse complement strand
TTTGAAATCCCTAAAAATATCATTAAAAGATATGTTACAATTAACCCAATCATTAAAAGGCGATTTGAAAAATCAACAATTTTTGTTCCAAAATAGACAATTACACCAAAGAAAATAACAAAAAAAATGCTCGATATATTTTGAGAAATTGCAAACGGCAGAAATGATGAAAATAGTTTCCCACTACCTGCAATATAGGCAACAAGAAGCGAATAAAATAAAAATAGATATAAAATCCAGCTAATTATTTTACCTGCTCTTCCAAAAGCTTTTCCTGCCATTGATATAATATTTACTCTTTCATAAAACCAGCCATTAACTTCAATAAGTAAAAGAGCTGTAAAAGTCATAAAAACCCAAGAGATTAAAAGAAGTAGTATTGAAGGAAAAAAACCTGTAAGGCCCAGTAGCACTGGAAGACCTAACATCCCGGCTCCAATACAACTACCAGCGATAAGTAGCATTCCACCTAACACACTTCCAGGTTCTAATTTTAATATTTTCATCTTTTAGCCCTTGTCTTTTCTATTCGTCTAATTTCTTGATCCATGCGGCCCAAAGAATATCCTTCAAAATCCACAAATTTAAAAAAGCTTTCAAACTCAGGAAATTTTTCACATACTTGTTTTGCCATCTCTTGAGCAACATATCTATAATTTTGATGACCTTGAGGACTTGATCTAAGCTCACATAGCCATTGAAGCGATCTTAAATTTATATTGAAATACCAATGTAGATTATAAGCCATAGGAACTATATATTGAGCTTCTTCTTTTAGCTCACTTGCAATAGTATCATAGGTGTTTTTTGCATTTTTCATTGCTATCTCATAATCTTTTTCCATCTCAGTTCCCATAATTTCTTTAGGAATAAAATAGCCATAATCACATGTTAAAAGTTGTCTTTCCTGAGTTAGCATTCTATGTCTTTGAAGATCGCGATAGATCCCAAAATCTGCGACCATCTCAAAAATAAATGAAGCATTTTCCAAAGCTCTAAAAGATTTATGTCTTCTATTTTCTCTATGGACAGAGGCTGCTTCAAAAATTCTTATAATCTCTTCATGAGATAAACTCTGAGCATATTTCTGAAAAGAAGCGAGTGATGACTGATTAAATTCAAAAAGCAGGCTTGCTGCAACTTTAGAAGCCGCATCGGGATCTGAGTTTATTAAATAGATACCAGGGTTTCTATGTTCTTCAACGAGTTTTGAATGTTCATCTGATAAAATTTGCAGATTTTGTCTAGTCTTCTCAATAAAATTTGTATGTGCAATTTGATATTTGCTTGTTGGGTCTGTTCTTTTTATAAAAGATGGCATAATTTTATAAAGTTCTGAGTAAGTATCTTTTGATATCTCTTGCATCTCAGCTAAAGAATTAGTTGATAATTTTTTTATTAGATTCTCATAGAACCTACCATTTCCAAATGTTCCTAAATTAGTTAAAGTAGATGCCGGAAGAAGTCCTCTTAAACAATCTAAAACTTTTGCGCGAAGAGCTGCTTTATAAGCAACTTCAGAGACTTTTTCTTCTCTCGGAAAATCTTTTTGTATTATTTTAGTCAAAGATGGAATCAATTTTGTATAAGTATCAAAAAGATGGTTGCAAGTATCTAAATATATTTCTTTGTACGCAGAGGTCATTAAAATAGGTTCTTTATAAAATAGATACTCACCATTTACTTTCTTATCGAAATAAATATATCTTGTAGATTTTTCTAAAGGAGAGCCCCCTATTCTACAATCTTCAATAATTTTAGCAGCTATAATAGAAACATTCTCTATAGCTAAATGAGCACCCCCTAATTCCCCTATTGAATCATCTCCAAAACCATCTAAAATTCGATCATAAAAATTATTAGCCTTTTCAACAGCTAAATTGTCATCTTCTTTTTCATCAAAGTCAGAAAAAGAGATCTCATCATTTAGTATAAAATCTTTTAATAATAGAGATCTTAATCCTAGTGATGATCTAGAATATCTAGAGAATAATGCTCCTTTAATAACTTCTGGAAGATTTTTTAAAACAAAAATATTACTTGAGATGTTCGTGACGTATTTTTTTAAGATATCTATCTGTTCTTTCGTAAAATTTTCTGTTTTAACCATTTTATTATCTCCCAAAATTTTTTAATTTTAAGAATATCTTTTTTAACTTTTATCATCAATGCAGTTTAAACTTTATTAAAGATTTTTATTTCAGAGAAAAAATTTGATATTTTTTTTAATATAAATTATTTTCAGAAAGTAAGTTAGAATATTAAACTTTTATTGCAATCTTTAAACATGTCTTGTAAGCGCAAGGTTGTAATAGTATTTCTCTTTAAAATTATAATGGAATCTCTAAGTGAAAAAGTTATATTTATTAAAACAAAATCCTTTAAGACTTATCCCTTATAAAGCGTTTCTCTCATCATGAATTATCGAAAATAGCTCTTTTCCAGTTTGAGATTTTGCGCCAACATCTCTAAGCCACTCAGACATCTTAAAATTAAATCTTTTTCTAGAGGATTTATTCATAAAAAGATCTATTGGAACTCTAATAGAAAAACCTTTATCGAAATATCTCTTGTTATTCACTATATCTATTTTATCTGTAAACGTTATCCAAGTAGAGAGCTCAAATCCGCTTTTAAAATGTTTTAAAAGCTCTAACTTTATACCTTTATCTTTTGCTAAAAACTGTCCTATAGATGTTTTAAAAGTTAAATCTAAAGGTTTTATATCGAAGTATAAATTCATAAAATATTGAAAGCCTATAAATTTTTCAAATTCCTCTCTATTATTATTAAATTTTCTGATTTTATTCTGAAAATTTAACCCACTATATTTTCTTTTATAGACATTTGCAGCGTCTATTGAAATTGCAAAGCTTGAATTTATGGGATAATATAAAGCCTCCATAGCTAACCCTGCATAAGCTAACTCAAAATAACCGAGCGCTACTTTTGCAAAAAAAGCTTTTTTCAAATTAAAATTTTTTTGAATAAACGCATTATCTACATGAAATGAATTTGTTTCAAAATATTTTACAAAATCTGATCTAACATTAATAATTTGCGAAGGGTTGTAGATATCTTTGCTGCCTACTTGAGCGCTTGCTTGTTTTGCTATGTAGCTTAGCTGTAAATTATAATATAGCTGATCGAAAAGATATCCATCTAGATTTGCTAAAAACCCTGCGTCATATTTAAATTTCCCTCGGCACGCTCCAAAAAAAGCATTTACTTTTGGTCTAATAGATAAAGAGTAGGGACTTTTTTTTCTTAAGTATAAAATTTTTGAAAATTTTTCATCTTCTTTTAAAGAGTAATCACTTATTTGAGTTAAAGCATCAAACTCAAATTTCCCCATTTTTTTTTCTCTATAAGAATTTAAATACTCTTTTTTAAATATGTATTCATGAAGATTAATACCTTCTGATTCAACTCTTACAATATAGCTAAAATAATCCTGTAGAGAAAAAAAGCTTAAAACATTTTGAATCCTTAATTTCAAAATGTTTTCATTTCTATATCTTTGATTTACAATCTTTAAAGACAGGCATTTTTTATCATTAGCATCTACAAACATTGAGATGTTCATTAGATCTAACCCCTCATCTTTAAAGACTAGAGCTAGATTATTTGAAAAATCATTTTCTTTTTTGAGATTTGAAAAATCTGAAAAAACCGGTGGATCTAGATATTTTGGAAAAAGGCCTTTGGAATTTCCAATATTATATGATGCTGTTAAAGAAGTCGCTATTTTTTTACCTCTAAGAGAACTTATGGAGAATTGAAAAACATCTAAAAAAGAAAAATTTAGACCTACATTTATAGGAAAATTTTGATCTCTACCTTTTAAATGTTCTTTTGCATGATTTTTATAATCATTTGCATCTAACTCTGAAAAAAAACCTAAATTCCTAAAAAAAATTGATTTTCTTATAAATGGAAAACAAAAAATGCCAGCAAAAAATCCATTAATTCTTCCATTTCCATATCCTATAGATGCTTCAAACTTTTGATTAAAGAACTCTTTTGTTACAACTATATATTTTGAAAAAAATCTTTTTGATCCATAAAAATCATTTAATCCAATAGCTATTTCAGGTAAAAACTCGAAACCATCTTTTTTTTTAAGCAAAACAAATTTTATATTAGCGGATCTATCGGCGTCATCTCCAAACCCCATTTTCCCAAAGGTCGGTTCCAACATATTTTTAAAAATCCAAAAATTCCCAGATAACTCTAAACGATCAAAATACTGAAAATTTGCACTAAGGATTTGATATGGACAACTATTTGAATAACAAAAAGCAAAAGAGCCCACATCGTTTGTTTTTGCAGAAGGCATAGTAAAATACCCACCTAAACACATCTGATTATAAACAAAGGGTAGAGATTCATTTATTTTTCTTTCAACTGTCTTTACTTTTTCTAAATGTTCAAAACATGAATCAACATTGCAAAATATGCAATTTTCAAAAAAGAGAAAAAATATTATAAATACTAATAAAAAAAATATTTTCATTTATTTAATTTAGATAAATAGTAAAAAATAATAACAAAAAAATAAATTGTCATGCAACTTATTTTAAAAGAACCTAAAAATATCTTTAATATTCCTTAATTATATTTTGAGCTTTTGTTTGAATTTTATGTAATATTGTCATATACTGTTAAATTAGGGAAAAACTCTATTTTCAAGGATATAAATGACATATTTAAAACAATTTATAGAAAAAATTAAATTAAATGATTACCAAGGTTTTTTGAAAATCTGGGAAGAATATTGTTTTAGTGATGAAGTAAACTATGAAGAATTAAAAAGTTTATTTCTTGAAGTTAAAAAATCAGATCTAGTCGAATATTTTGGGCAACATGTTAACAGAGCTATTTTTCTTTGGGAAAAACTAACAGATGAAGAAGAAAAAAACGAGATATTAAAACTGATCTGCGATCTACAAAATAAAAACGATGACGAGCTAGCATCTATTATTTATGAACATTTAAAACAACGGTATTCTAAAGACCCTCTTTTTAATGAAAAAATAAAGCTTATCGGGCTTCGCTCTAGAGAAGATTTTCAAGGAGCTATTAGCAAATATGAACTTTTAACTCATCTGAAAAAAGGTAAGTTTGTTTTTCATAAAGCAGGATGGGGTACTGGAGAGGTTTTAGATTTATCTCTTTTAAGAGAAGAGATGCTTTTAGAATTTGAATATGTTGTAGGTCAAAAAAGCTTGTCTTTTGAAAATGCTCTAAAAACCCTAGTTCCTTTGAAAGACGATCATTTTTTATCTAGAAGATTTGGAAATCCTGATCTTTTAGAAAAACAAGCTAGAGAAACCCCAGTAGAAACACTCAAGCTTCTATTAAAAGATGTAGGACCACAAAATGCAGCAGAGATAAAAGAGGCTTTTTGTGATTTGGTAATTCCAGAAAAAGACTGGAATAGATGGTGGCAAAATGCTAGATCTAAAATTAAAAAAGATAAAAAAATAGAATCCCCTAAAAGTTTAAGCAAGCCTTTTTTCTTAAGAGAAAAAGAGATAGATCACGAAGAGATATTATATAAAAGTTTAGAAGCGAAACCAAAGCCAAAAGAAATTATTTACATGGTTCATTCTTTTTTAAGAGATTTTTCCCAGATGACAAAAAAAGAAGAGTTTAAAAATTCATTAACTCTCAAACTTTTAGATGTTTTGGGAAATGAAGAGTTAACCGAGGCTGAAAAAATACAAATACATTTCTTTTTAGATTCTTTAAAAGCAGATAAAGAACTTATAAAAATCGATCAGATTATCAAAAGCATTTCTTCTGTTGCAGATCTTTTAAAAGATATCGACATTGTTAGTTTCAAAAAACGTTTTTTAATATCTATTAGAAAACACAAAACAGATTGGGAAAATATATTTTTAGATCTTTTTCTCTCTCTAGAGCAAAATGTTTTAAGAGATTATATCTTGCAAGAGCTAATGAACATAAAGTCTGATAAACTCTCAGATAAAATCAAAGAATTAGCTCATCATCCTCTATTATATCCCTCTGCATTTGTATGGTATTTTCAAAAAGTTTTTTTTGCAAAAGAAGGAGCATATCCTTTAGCTAATACCGATGGAAAAAACAAATTTTTTGAAAGCTTTTTAATCTTATTAGATTATTTAGAGAATAAAAATCAGTTAAAAGACCTTGCAAAAAAAATGATCTCATTAATCACACAAAATCGCTATGAAATGATTCAAAGCATTATGACTATTGCGAGTTTAAATCAGGCAAAAGAGTATTTACTTTTAGCAACAAAATGCCGTCTTTTAAGCGATCATGACATTAAAATTATTCACTCACTTGCAAAAGTTATTTTTCCAAATCTATCAGATTATAAAAATGTCTCTGTAGAAGAAGACGTTATTTGGGCGACTGAAAAAGGGATTTTAGATCTTAAAAAGAAGATTTCTCATATATCAACTATTGAAATGCTAGATAATGCAAAAGAGATCGAAGAAGCGAGATCTCTTGGAGATTTAAGAGAAAATGCTGAATATAAAGCCGCTTTAGAGAGAAGAGCAAGACTTCAATCTGATTTAAAAACTTTTTCTGATCAATTAAACAATTTAAAAATATTAACAAAAGAAATTGTAGAGACAGACAAAGTAAATGTAGGAACAAAAATTATTGCATCTGATGAAAAAGGCAACAAAATTACTTTCATTATTTTAGGTCCTCTAGAAGCTGATATTGAAAAAAACATATTGTCTTTTCAAGCTAAATTAGCACAAAATCTAATTGGGAAAACTATTGGAGGAAAATTTGAATATGAATCAAAAACTTATACAATAACAGATATTAGAAACTTTCTTGATTAAAACAAAGAGCTTCTAGCTATAAAAGAATAAAGAGTCCATTCCCAAAATACTTTTTTTTTTGTATATTTTATTTGAAGACACAAAAATTTAGGCAAAAAAATGGAAAATGAAAACATAGATCAAAAAAACATTAATAATTTTCAACTAGTAATAGCTAGTAAAAACATCCACAAAATCAGAGAGATCAAAACGATTTTAAATGAGCTTGTTCCAAATATTGATATCTTAAACTTAATTGATTTTCCTAAATATGTTCCTCCTCAAGAGACAGGCTCGTCTTTTGAAGAAAACGCTAAAGCTAAAGCAATTCATGCAGCGAATACTTTAAACAGATGGGTGATTTCAGATGATTCTGGCTTAGTAGTTCCTGCTTTAAATGGAGAGCCGGGTATTTTCTCAGCAAGATATGCCGGAAAAAACGCAACGGATAGTGATAATAGAAAAAAACTTCTCTCAAAATTAGCCGCTGTTAACGATAAAGATATCTATGCTTATTTTGAATGTTGTATGGCAATTGCATCGCCTGAAGGTTTAAAAAAATGTGTATGCTCAAAGTGTGAAGGTAGAATTGAGACTAAAGAAAAAGGTGGAGAAGGCTTTGGTTATGATCCAATTTTTGTAAAACATGATTATAATCAAACTTTTGCAGAGCTCAAAGAAGCTGTTAAAAACAAAATATCTCACAGGAGAAAAACATTAGATAAGATAGTACTTACTATTGAAAGCCTAGCAAGCGCTGAGTAATGTTATATCTTATTGATGGCTATAATCTATTATTTAAACTTTTTCACAATGAAAAAAGCATACAAACCCAAAGAACTTTAACTATTCAATTTCTTAAAGAAAAAGCTAGCCTTTTGAAGTTAAATTGCCATCTAATATTTGACGCTCATCATCAAGAAGAGATCGTGGCCCACAAAACTGATGCTGATCGTTTAAAAGTTATCTACACACCCAAAAGTCAAACTGCTGATGAATACATATTAGAAAAAGTTTTTTTATCCAAAACCCCCTCTCAAATAACAGTAATAACTTCTGATAATTCTTTAGCCTTTCAAGCTAAAAACATGCTCTCCCAAACTAAGTCTATAGATGATTTTATAGATTTCTTATCTGAAAAAGAGCTCCACTTAGAAAAGAAAGAAACAAGTAAAGAAGAATCGATTGATACTAAAATAAATATTCAAAGGCTTTTAAAAATTTTTGAAGATAAACTTAATAATGATGAAGATTTTTTATAAAAATATTGCAATATCCCAAGCATGTAAAAGATTTGACCGGTTATACTCATTTCTTAATCAGCCAAATAATTAAGCATGCCTGAGCAAAATATCATAGCGAGAAAAAGAAATTTTAAAAGAGATTTTTTTAAGCAAATAAGCAAAGTTACTGGCCAAATCTAAATAATTTTGGATCGAAAAAATTGATATAAAAAAGTAGTTTTCAAAGATTTGTTAATATATATTTTTTTAAAATAGAATTTCAAAAAGATCAAAAGATTGTCCTTTTTCTGAAAAACTTTTCTCAATACTTGATATTGAGCCATGCCCAGGTTTATCTTCAATTTTCTTTAAAAATTTTTCTAAAGTATTTTTATTGCCCATAGCTATAACTTCAACAGATCCATCCTCTAAATTTTTTACATAGCCCTTAATATTTAATTCTTCAGCAAATGCTTTTACTTGCTGTCTAAAAAAAACGTCTTGAACATTACCTTTAAAATTTGCATGAAGCTGGACTATTTCTTTCATTCTTCTTCCCAATTAAATCTATTTATTAATTTTATTGCTTCATCTATATGAGTCGCTGCATTTATGCCTACTCTCAAATATTTGATATCCTTAAACCCCCTTAAAAACCAACCGCTAATTCTTCTTAAATCAAAAACAGCTTTTTCTCTTTTTTCTTCTATTAAATATGATATATATTTTAAAAGGACTTCTTTTCTTAAAATCTTTGGCTGCTTTTTTTTAGTAAAACAGTTTTCTACACCCATACTTAGCCATGGAGAAGAGAGCATTCCTCTTGCTATCATAACACCATCTGCTTGAGTCAGATCAAACATACTATTTACATCATCTATACAATATAAATCCCCATTTCCAATAACTAAAATATCATTTTTAGCTACTTCTTTACATTCTTTAATGGCTTGCCAATTAGCTCTGCCAGAATAGCCTTGTTTTTTTGTTCTACCATGGATCGTAATCATGGAGCAACCAACATCTTTAGCAATTCTTACAATTTCTTTAGCAACGATAGAATTATCATCCCATCCAAGCCTTATTTTTATGCTAACAGGAATATTCACTGCTTTTATAATTTTTTCTAGAACATCAAAAATTAGTTTTGGATTTTTAAGCATAGCAGCGCCTGATCCATCTTTAACAACCTTTGGAACGGGACAACCAGAGTTAAAATCGATTATATCAAACCCCAAGTCTTCTAGTTTTTTTGCAGCATCTTGAGCAACATTTGGATTTGCGCCGAGTAGTTGAGCGCCGATTGGCTTCATATCTTTTGTATATTCTAATAATTTTGTAGATTTTTCTCTGATTAAAGCTTCCATTTTAATCATTTCACAAAACATCAATCCTGTGTGAAAATTTCTGAGTAATCTTCGATAAGAAAAATCTGTATATTCAGCAAGTGGAGCATATATTATATTGTGAGATAATTTTAAATTACCTATCTTAAAATCTTTTTTGAAACTCATTTTAAAAAACTAAGAACCAATTTTTCTAAAAACTGCAAAATAAAAAAACCGATTAAAGGTGAAACGTCTATCGTTCCTCCGATTGGAGGAACAATTCTTTTAAAAATATTTAGATATGGATCTGTATAATGAGCTATAAATCTCATGAAATTATGATCTCTTAGTTGAGGAATCCAAGATCCTGCAACTCTAAGAATTAAAAAAATCGTATAGCAAGAAAAAAGGAGTCTAATTGTTTGAGCAATCATAGTAACATTTTTTTTACTTTTCTACAATTTTACTCTTAAAACGTATTAAAGTCATGAAAAAATAATTCTTTTAATTTTTTATTTCAGCTTTCTTATAAATAGCTATAAGAGTTAAAATTAATAGCTTTTAAATGACCGGATTTTTTTAATGAAAGTTATTGGCATAGATCTTGATTCCGATGTAATAAACTTATCAATTATGGATAAAAACAAAGATTTAATCAGCATTAAATCTTTAGATATAAGCGACATACCAAAGAACGACGTAAAAGAGCTTTACATCTCAAATAAAGATAAATTTTTAATTACATCAGCTTTAGAAGCTTCTGATGTAATAATTAAAGACACTGACTTTAGCATAAAAAAATCTTTTTTTATAAAAAAGGCTATAAAGTACCTAGAAGAATCAATTTCAACTTTAGATACAGATAAAACCATAATATCAACAGTTTATCTAAAAAAAGATTCTAAATTAAAATTTTTTATTACAACAAAAGAGATGCTAAATAAGCATTTATGTCGGTTAAAACATATAAATATCGACCCAGATAGAGTCACTTCCGTCTCTCAAGCTTTAATTAGATTTATAAATTTTTATTATAGAGATATTGAAAGCTCATTTTTAATTCATCTAGCAAAAAATAAAACTACCTGCATTTTAATAAAGAATCATCAACCGGTAAAAACTTTTAGCATAAAAATAGGAACGAATAAATTAATTGAAGCTGACAAAACAGACAGACAACTTAATAATTCACAAATAGATGTTTTAAATATAAATAGCAAAAGCAAATTAAAAACAGATTTAACTCACCTTAAAAAAGAGATAGAAAAAGTTTTTATTTATTTTTGCCCATCTAAAGAAGAAAAACATCCCCTGATAGTAACAGGAGATCTAAATTCTTTTTCAAATCTTTCTGAATTTCTAAAAAATGATAAAGTAACAACTCTTTTAAAAAGCCCAATTCTTGAAAAGAAGCTAGAATATAAAAAATTTGCGATATGTATAGGCCTTTCTTTAGATGCTTTAAAAAAAGATTCTTTATCTTTGCAATTTAGAAAAGATGGATATACTCCCGTCAAAAAATTTGAAAATGTTGGTAAAAAAACTCTTTTTTTTACATTTGTTGTTTTAGCCTTTACCTTCTTGATATACTTTGGATCAGATTATTTTTTAAAAAACAAAGAAAGCATTCTTGAGCAAAGGCTTAGTTTTATGAAAGAAGCAGAAAATAGATATCTAGGAAATAAAAAAAAGGAAATTTTTACAAATTTTTATGCTGATTTAAATAAATTTGAAAAAAAACTAGAAAATGAAAATAAACTTTTTCCATATATTTTAAAAGTACCAAACGTTAGTGAAACTCTTAATTGGTTAAATAATCATAAACATTTAAAAGAAGCTGAAATTACCTACATAAATTACTCTTTAGAAAACTTTCCAACTTTTTTTACAAAAACTCAAGCCTATGTGGCGAAAATAGAGATAGAGTTCAAGACAAAAAAACCATCTATAGCTAGAAGTTTTTATGATTCATTATCAAAATCAGATGGCCTTGTAAATCCGAATCAAAAAACATCCTGGAAGGCTAAAGATAATACTTACAGGGCAAGTTTTTATTTAAAAAATATAAAGTAAAAAAAATGATAAAAAATATTTATAGAAAAATTGGACAACTCTCAATCTACAAAAAAAACATATTTTTTGTAATTTCATCTCTTTTATTATTAGTATTTTTTTTCTTAGCATTTTCAATTTATAAATTTTTAAAGTTAAATAATTTTGAAAAAAGACTAACTTATTTAGAACAAAAATCAATTACTACTATAGCAAAAAGAAAAGAGATAAAAGATTTTATAGAAAAAAATACTTTATTTGATAAATGTTTTGTTGAAAACAAACTAGAGAATTTAACATTTTTGCAAAATGAAAAATCAATTTTATCAAACCTTTTGCTTCACCCTGCTTTTTCTCATAGCTCACAAATCAAAAAAAGAATAAGTTTTATAAACAGTAATCAAAACAAACTAAAATTCTTAGAAGAAAACATTAAAAACTCAACTTTTATAAAAGAGGCAGATCTAACGCAGTTAAATAGTTTAGAGATAGACGATAGAGATCTCCAAAAACTTTTATCAATTATAGAAGATGTTCAAATCGATAAATATTTTCAATATAATGACTCGCCTCAGTTACTTATCAAAAGTTTTTCTTTAAGCAAAAAAAGTGAGAATATCTTCTCTATAAACATGAAAATTTTTAAACGTGAATTTAATAAGAAAAAATTATGAATAACAAAAATATTATTTTAGTGATTTTTGCATCAATTACCCTGCTTTCTTGTACTGCTAAACATCAAGAAAGTGAAATCAGTTGCATTCAAATAGTTGATAGAAATGGTCTTACAGAGACAATCTCATCTGAAGAAAACTTAAAAAAATATGAGCAAACAAATTTTGATAAGACTCAACCCTATCAAAAAGTTTTAAGAATTTATAATAAAGATGCTCAAAATAATAGCTTATCTATTTTAACAACTTATCATGAAAATGGTCAAATTTGGAAATATCTAGATATAAAAAATGCAAGAGCTTTCGGGAAATATAAAGAGTACCATTCAAATGGAAAATTAAAGATAGATGCAAACGTAATATCTGGAGCTCCAGATTTTAATAATCAAGAAAGCTGGCTTTTTGATAGAGATAGTTATGTTTATAATGAAAAAGGAGATTTAATCTCAAAATTTTATTATGAAAAAGGCTCACTGCAAAAAGATACTATTTATTATTATTCAAACGGTCAAATAAAAAAAATAATTCCCTATATCGATGACGAAGTGACAGGAGAGATTATTCAATATACAAAATCTGGAGAAATTTTATCAAAAACCACCTATAAAAATGGAATAAAACATGGATCTAATATTGGGTTTTTTTCAAAAGAAAACATCGCCTTCATAGAAGATTATGAAAACAATCTTTTAATAACCGGACAATATTTTAAAAAGTCTAGAGTAAAAACATCTTTAATTAAAAATGGTGATGGTCAAAAAGCAATTTATAAAAATCAACAGATAACAAAACTCATTGAATATAAAAATGGAAAACCGGAAGGCAGAGTTCAAATATTTTCATTAGAAGGAAACCTTCAAAATGAATACTTTCAAAAAGATGATATTAAAGAAGGAATAGAAACCGAATACTATAAAAAAAATGAAATCCCCAAAAGCCACAAAAAAAATGAAAAAATCCCAAAATTAGAGATTACTTGGAGCTCAGGAAATATTCATGGAACAGTAAAAACCTGGTATAAAAATTTAAAACTTGAATCTCAAAAAGAATATGTTCATAACAAAAAAAACGGCCCCCATTTTGTTTGGTATGAAAATGGATCTGTAATGTTTATAGAAGAGTATGAAAATGATACATTAACAAAAGGATCATACTATCAAATAAATCAAAAAGATCCTATATCTACAATTATAAACGGAAATGGCATAGCAACTCTTTTTGATAAAGAGGGAAGATATATAAAAAAGATTATGTATACCCAAGGAAAACCGATTCAATGATTTTAAAAAAAAACGATCTTAGAAAAACATTTATAAAACTTAGAAATGAATTATCTCCTATTAGAAGATCTACTGCATCTAAAAATAGCTTAAAAATTTTAAATTTAAATTTTCCAAATATTTTATCTTTCTCGCCAAAATCAAAAGAGATAAACCTGTGGTCACTTAATAAAAAATTAGCAAAAGATAACAGGTTATGCCTTCCTAAAGTCACTAATGAAAATTTAGATGTTTTTGAAGTAACAAATCTAGATGAAGAGCTAATAAAAGGTAAGTTCAATATTTTAGAGCCAGATCCTTTAAAATGTAAAAAAATAGATCCCAAAAATATTTCATGTATATTAGTCCCTGGGATTGTTTTTGATAAAAACAATAATAGGTTAGGTTTTGGTAGAGGCTTTTATGATAGGTTTTTAAAAAACTTAAATGCTACGAAAATTGGAGTAGGTTTTTTAGAGCAATTATACAAAAACTCCCTTCCTTATGAGATGCATGATATAAAATTAAACCATCTATTTCTATTTTAATATTTTTTTAAACAATATCTATAAATTATTATTATTTTTAATATTTTAACAGCAATTCCCGAAAGATTTTTGCGTTCTATTAAAAAAAATCCCTAGTGGAGCAAAATGAGCTTGAAAAGTTAATTTCAAATAAAAAAGCAACTTTAATGATAGCTAAAATTAAAAAGACATAATTTAAAAATTTTTAAAATTAATATTAGGCGAGAATATTTAAATTAAAAGCTTTCGGGAATTTCTGATGTTTTAATAAATAATTTGACTAGGTATCTTCAATTATAATATCATGAAAAAAAAGCACCTGAAATGAAAAGATTTTTAATTGTATTATTATTATCTCTTACAATCTTTGGTTTTTCAATTGAAAAAAAAGAATGTAGACCTGCATGCGATTGTTTAAAAAAGTTTGCTTATTCAAAAAGTATTTGTCATAAAAAGCATCATACTGAATTAAGTTACCTTCATATGAACTTTTTCGAAGATGGATTAGAATATGCCCAAGTAGTTAGTGAAGATGAAAAAGTTTTTAGAAATGAGCAAAAGTTCAACCCTGGGGTTCGATTAACTATTGGTTTTCCTCTATCAATTTTATCTCCAATAGAAAGATATTTAGATCTTACGTGGACTTATATTAAAATGAAAAGAGCATCCACTACGGGAGATAGAGGAACTATATATGCTTTATTTCTTCCTCCCTTTTTTTTAGCAAGCACTAAAGCATCAGCTACCTTATCTGGTAATTTTAATACTGTGGATTTAACTATATCAAAACCCTACCATGTTAGTAAATTTTACATATCTAAACCCTCGATTGGTATTAGAGCAGCAATAATAGATCAAAAATATAGAATAACATACCACATAGCGCAACTTCAAAGTAATATAAGAGCTAAAAATGATTACTATGGAATTGGAATAAAAGCAGGATACTTAGCTGATTTTATTATAAATTCTAATTACTCTTTTTATGCTAAAGCTAATTTTGCTCTTCTTTATGGAAGGGTAGATTTATCTCAAAAAACTCCCGGAGATATAAATAGTTTATTACAATATACTATCAAAGAAAAAACAAGAACAGTTCAACCAAATACAGAGATAGCTTTTGGAGTTAGTTTTGATAGAAATCTAACAAATCACATTGATAAATTATCTATTAAAGTAGGTTATGAATTTTTACAATTTTGGGATCAACTTCAGTTAAAAAGATTAATGTCTCAAGATCCAACAGCTGTTAAAACAGTTTCTAGAAATAATTTAAAATTCAATGGCTTAGTATTTAGCATACTGATTGATTTTTGATCTATTTTTGGATAAATTAAATAACGAGAAAAAAATTAAGCTCTTTTGAATTCCTCCATAAAATTTAGTTCCTAATGAAATCTGAACGCTTTAAAAGCGCTCAGATAATATAATTTAATTTTAATTAGAAACTGTTTGAGGGATAGAAAAGGATGCACCATAATCATTTGAATACACTTCTTCAATAACATCTTTAGTGCCATCAGATCTTGCCCATATAACAAAGACTTTATCGCCGGAGTCACTAGTTTTTACACTTGGATTTTTTGCATCTTGCCCAGGCAAAGATAAGTCATGACCTATGTTTGTCCAATGAGCTCCATAATCATTTGATTTACCCAGTTGTATGATATCATTTGTTCCGTTTGATCTAGCCCAAACAATATAAGTATTTTGCCCATTAATATCCGTTGCTATATCTGTATCAATGCAATTTTTGCCAAAATTATTTAATATAAATGCCCCATCAAAAGAGTAGCCATAATCCTTTGATACTACAACTTGAGCATCTGTATACATTCCATTTGATATATACCAGCTAACATAAATATATTGAGCATCATTGCTACACACCATTTTTGATTTATTTACTGAATAAACATATGGGGATATTCCATAAACATCAGAAAATGTAGTTCCACTATCCATTGATTTTCTAAATTCAGTCCCATAAGCCCATGCTTCATCAAGCTTTTCTCTTTCCCAAATAGTATATATATAAGATCCGTTTGTTAGAACTTGAGGATTTCTTGCATTACTTACGGTTTCAGATAAATCTACAACTGAATCCCAAGTATTTCCAAAATCAGAAGAGTGTTTAAACTGAATTACATCATTTGTTCCATTTGATCTTTCCCAAATAGTGCAAATACAATTTTGGGCAAAACTTGTAGCTATTTTGGGAGTTTTAGCATTTTGCAAGGTTGCTGACAAATCTATAGGAGTTGAAAAGGTTTGTCCAAAATCTAAAGATTTTGAAAATTGAATTATATCATTTGTTCCGTTTGATCTAGCCCAAATTGTATAAATTTTTTCTCCAATGAAATCAGAAACAATATCAGGACTAGAGGCATCTTGATTTGGCAAAGATAAATCTATTGGAGCATCCCAAGGTTGCCCATAATTTAAAGTAGAAGAGAACTGAACGATATCGTTTGTACCATTTGATCTTACCCAAATAGCAAATAAATCCTTTTCAAGTGAATCAACACCCAAACTAAAAGAACTTGCATCTTGATCTGCAGCAGATAAATATATAGGTGAGTCCCAATTACTTCCATAATCTTGGGATCTTGCAGTTTGAATTCTATCGTTTACTCCATCATTTTTTATCCAAACATCATAAACGTAATTACTTCTTAGAATTGTTGTAATCTTAGGATTTTTAGCATTTTTAACTTCTGCAAATAACTTATTTTGAGGGCTAGAAAAAATTAACAAAAAAAGAAAAGCTACCAAATATTTATTCTTAAATTTCATGAACATACCTTTTATAAATATAAATTTAAGATATGTTAAAAAATTAATTAATAATTAACAATTTTTTTTTTTTGATCTCTTATCGGCAAATAACTCTAAGTTAAAACATCAAAATACTCTTGGATTTACATTTTCTTTTTGAAAAGAAATTTAATCAAAAATTATTATTATTTTACAATCTTTTTAGGTCTGCAAGACAAGCAAGATGTCTTTTTATTATTTTGATTATTTTTTTGATCATCTTTAGGTTTTGGTTTGCAATACTTAGCGCCTGGACAAGAATGAGCTGTTACCATTGCGCCTGCTGCAACATCTGTACAAACAGAATAATACCCTTCATATGAACATCTCCAAATCACAGTATAAGGAGTATAGGATGAACTTGCATCAAAACTAGACGTCCATTCTGTTGATGTTTGATCAGTGCTCCAAGTAGATTGCTCTTCTGGAGCAAAGTTTTTTTGAGCAACAATTTTTCCATCGGCTGATTGAACAATAGCTGTTAGCTCAAATGGAGAATCATTAAACAGCTTTATACCATCAGCAAAAATAAAACCACTTGGAATTAATAAAAAAAATAAAAATTTTTTCATTTTTTCTTTTTACTTTGTCTAAACTTAGAGATAATATTAAGAAAAATAAATATCAATGGTAATTATCCAATTGAATCCGCAAAAAACGAAAAACAGATATTTAAAGGTAATAAAAGAGTCTCCAATTTTAAATACTGATAATTTTAGATCAATTTTTGGAAGTCTAGATAAAAGTTCATTAAAAACAGATAGAAAAGGACACATAAGAGCATTAGAATTTGTAGCCTTAAAAAACATGGTATTTAAAATAGAGAAAAAAACTATTTTTCCATACATTTATAAAATTTCATCAAATTTTTATAATTCTAAAAATCTTTTTATTGATTCTAGATTTACAATTTTCACAAATTCTTCTGAAAATATATACCTCAAAAAAACCATTAATCCAGATAAGATAATAAAAAAACTAATATCACATCTTGGAGAAAAATATGTTTGGGGAGGAAATTTTGCAAATGGAATAAACGATCTTTTAAAACTTTATCCTCCATCAAAAAGTCTTAATAAAGATCTTTTAGATAAATGGATTTTAAAAGGTATTGATTGTTCTGGTCTTTTATTTGAAGTAACTAATGGTTTTACTCCAAGAAACACTAAGGATCTTTTAAATTATAAAAATCCTGTTTTAATTGAAAATCTTTCTCTAACCCAAATATCTAAAATTGTAAAGCCGCTTGACTTAATTGTGTTTAAAGACCACGATGTAATCATATTAGACAAAAACTTTGCAATTGAAAGCAGAGAAAATTTTGGAGTCATTAAAACTCCTTTAATTGAGAGACTAGAAGAAATTCATAAAAATAAAAGCCCAAAAAACATTTATCATAGTCCAAATGACTACGTTATTAGAAGATGGATTTGATTTTTTTTATCTTTCTTAACTCATTGAATCATTTAGCCTTATTAATAAATAAGACCATTTTATCAAATATAAATTTTAGTTTATAGTTGTCTTTTTTTTATAACCCAAAATGGCACAAAATGAGTAAAAAACAAGAGGAACTATCAAAACTTAAGGGGGTTGATTTTTTTCGGCTTGCCACAAAAGAATCACATCCAAGAACACGTATTCGTCTGCTTGCTTTAGGACATCTCCAAGCAGAAAAAAAAAGATGGCAGTTATAAATATGTTTCAGATTAGTCTTACCTCTCTACGTAAATGGTTATTACGATTTATAAAAAACGGATTAGAAGGCATACAAGAAGGTCATCGCAGAGGAAGAAGAATTTAGTTTGGAAGTAGAGGCTTTACAAAACAATCGTGAAAGCGGAATAGTGCGCAGACAGGATATTCAAATATTGTTAAAAGAAAAGTTCTGTGCAGATTATGCTCTTCCATGTGCTTGAAAGATGTGGGCTTTCGTGGATTTCTTCTAGATCTAAACATCCAAAATCAGATTCTTCTATCAGAGAAAACTTTAAAAAAAATTCCAGGAACAAGTAGCTGCAATATTACCAAAGGGAGTTCCTTTGGAAAATGTTGAAATTTGGTTTCAAGATAAAGCTAGAGTTGGACAGCGAGGTACGGTTACAAAAATTTGGGCTAAACGAGGAAGTCGACCAAGAGTAGTCAGGCAGCAACAATTTGAATATGCTTATATTTTTGGAGCTGTTTGTCCTATGAAGGATCAAGCTGAATATTTCATGAAATATTCAGGATAGAGCTCCGGCATCACTTGTGATAGTTCCTCCTTTAAAATTAGCGACTATTTTTTTGTTTTTTAAGCTGAAAAAAATGATTGGAAATTTGTTACACTTTGTCATGAGAAATTTTCCTGTTTTTTGTTTTTGTAAAGTGCTATATTATAGCAGTTTAAAAGTAAAATTTCTCGTTTTTTTATGTTTTCATGAAATATTCAGATTAAAAGATAAAAAACTATTATTTCTTTCTACGCTTTATTGTTTGACGTTTTTTTTATTTGTTCTTATATAGAAATATATAGGGAGGAATTTTTCATAATTTGTGCTATTTGGAAGTAATTATTCATATTTCAAATATTAAATTATGAAAAAATTTTAATATAGTTGCTCAAAAATAAAATAAAAAAACCTTTTATATATACAAAAAAAGTATCTGCTTTTTTATTTGCTTTGGCTCTTTTTATTTTGAATAACAACAACCTTTTAGCTGTTATCAACGTTCCAGCAGATGACACCCTAGCGGGAGCAATTACTACCGCTAATGGCACTCCACAACTCATTAACATTACAGCTGCAACTACCACCCTAGCAGCTCCCTTGCCCGCTATTACGAACGGCTATACAATCGAAGGAAACAGCAATACTCTTAATGGAGGTCCCGACCTTCATAGAGGCTTCATAATATTGGGAAGTTCTGCTAATCCAATAATTCAAAACTTAAAAATTACAAGAACCAAAGCTACAGGTGGCGATGCAGGAGCCTCCTCTAATCAAGATGGAGGAACTGGTGGTGGTGGTCTCGGAGCTGGAGGAGCAATCTACGTTGGCGATCAGGCAAGTGTAACTTTATCTAATATAACATACGATCTTAATAATGCTACTGGAGGTAATAGTCCAGTACCATCGGGGGCATCTGATCCAACTGGAGGCTCTGGAGGCGGTGGTCTTGGAGGCGATGGAGATAATGGAGGAGGAGCTGCTGCCGATGGAGGCGGAGGTGGTGGAATTTTAGAAGCTGAAGATGCTAGCGGAAGAACTGGTGGTAGCGGTACATCCACATACATAGGAGCCGATGGAGCAAATTCTGTGGGACCTGTGAACGCAACAACTCCGGGCATTGGAGGGGGTGGCGGTGGAGCCGCTGAAGCAGCTGGAACGGGAGCTTCATCTGCAGGAGGTTTTGGTGGTGGTGGTGGTGGTGGATCTGGTCATGCTACTGATAATATCAACGCAGCTACAGGTGGTTTTGGTGGTGGCGGTGGTGGTGGTGGTATAGCTTCTGGTACAGGAGGAACTTCAGATTTCGGAGGAGGAGCTGGTGCAGCGGGGAATACAGTAATAGCAGGTCAAGGAGGAGGAGGAGCTGGCCTTGGTGGCGCTATATTTATTGATAGCACTTCAACTGCTACAATATTAGATTCAACATATGATTTTGGAGTAGGTGGAGCTAACTCTGTAACAGCAGGAACTGGAAATGCCTCTGGCTCTACAGCAGGAACAGATATATTTCTTGCAACTGGCGGTACTTTAAATTTTGATATGCAAGGCGGAACAGTTACTGTAACTAAAAATATAGAAGCTGATACTTTATTAACCACTGGTGGAGTTACAGTAAATGATACAGGCGGAACAGGAACATTAGAGTTACCTGGACTAACTAATACTTTTGGCGGAACTTTTACTATTACTTCTGGAGAAGTTGAAGTTAACTCTGTAGGAACTCCTTTTGGAAATACTACATCTATTGAATTTAGTTCAGGCGGATTAACAATTTCAAAAATTATAAAAAATTTAGTTGGAACTAGAGTAATAAGCCAACCTATTACAATGGCAGGTCCAGGAACGTTCGATGCAAATGGAAGAATAAATATATCTAGCGCTATATCAGGAGCTAATACGTTTAGGGTTATAGGAGGGGATGTTATAGATCTGTTGGCTGCCAGCCCTTCTTTTATTGGAAATTGGGAGATTGATGGAGGAACCCTAATTGCATCAACTATATCTGAATTAGGAGATTTTACAAACCCAAGAGGAATACAAATTAGAAATGGTGGAACGCTAAGTTTAGACGGAACTATTACTTTACCAAGTAATACAACTATAGACCTTGTAATCGCTAATTGTACTATAGCAAGTAAAACGACAACAACTGTAGACAGTAAAATTTCAGGAGCTGGAAATTTAATAATAGATACATTTGGAGCGGGATCATTTATCACTATTATAAATAATGCTACAAATGATTTTTCTGGACCAACCACTGTCAATGCTAATGCAACATTAAAACTAAGAGATGGAATAATTGACACATCTTCATCTTTAACAATCGACGGCACCTTTCAAGTAGATGCAGCATCTGGAGCAAAAACAATACCATATATAGCAAGTGGCGCCTCTACAGGCACAATTAATCAATCATCCACTAATCTTTTAACTATTGATCAAGACACTAACGGAAGCTTTACAGGAGTTATTACAGGAGGAGGCCCCATTGAAAAAGATGGAGCAAATACATTGACTCTTAATTCAACAGCAGGTTCTTTTGCATATATAGGAATTCTCACTAATACATTGGGTACACTAGAAATAGATTCATCAAGTGATTTATTAGCTAACGCTACTAGTGTAGTTGTAGCCGATGGATCTTTAAGTATTAAAACAGGAACATCATCAAATCAATCAATCAAAACTTTATCCGGTACAGGTGGGGGAATTGATTTAAATGAATTTACCCTTACCGTCAATCAAAATTTATCGAGATTTTATGCAGGGGTTATTTCTGGATCAGGTGGGATTACTAAAGAAGGACTATCTATTTTAGAATTTCAAGGAGCTAATACTTATAGTGGAGCAACAGCAATAAACGCGGGTACTATAAATTTAAATGCTACAGGTTCTATAGCAAATTCTTCCTCTGTAACGCTAACTGGCTTAGGAACCCTTACGCTTTTATTTGGAGCAGGAGCCAAAACAATAAAAGATTTTAGTGGAACAATCGATACAACCCTTTCTTTGAGTCAAGCATCTAATAAGCTTATACTTTTTCAAACCACATCAAAGACTTTTGCTGGAGACTTTGCTGGACTAGGAGGAGCCTTTGAACTAACTTCAAGTGCACCTGGGGATACTTTATCTCTTACTAGAGGATCTCTATATACAAATTTTTCAAGAAATACAACTGTTACTTCAGGAACGTTAGAGATAAATTCCCCAGCAGATCTGCTAGTAGAGTCTTCCTCTGTAATAATAAATGGAGGAACTTTAAAATTTACTGCTCTTACAACGAGTAAATCAATCAACAATCTAAGTGGCTCTGGAGGATTCCTCGATATAACTGATAATACCCTTACCATTAATCAAAATTTAATAGGAACTTATGCAGGAGATATTACTGATAGCGCTGGAGCTGGTAATATTGTAAAAGCAGGATCTTCTACTCTAACTCTTACAGGAGCTAATACTTATTCTGGAGCTACTACTATAAACGCAGGAAGTCTTACTTTATCAAATGCCAACAGTATATCATCCTCTAGTTCTGTTACTTTAAATAATGCAGCTAGCTCTCTTATTGTTGATACCGCTTCCACAACAATAAAAACTCTATCAGATGATGCATCAGGAACTACAATTGATTTAAA
>JAAKFE010000016.1 GCA_011065175.1 Candidatus Anoxychlamydiales bacterium | reverse complement strand
CAAGATCAAAAAGATCCTTTGACTTTTCAATCTCTTCCAACAGGAGGGTTAGAGCTTTATTTTAATAGCTACTTAAAAGGAAAGTTAGGAAGAAGAATTATTACAAGATCACTTAGACATCCTTTAGACGTGGGAGATGTCATTGCAACCCCTCAAAATGGAGCTGATATTTATTTAACTATTAATCACTATCTTCAAGCAATCGCTGAAGAAGAACTTGAAAAGGGAATTAAAACGGTTAATGCTAAAGGCGGTTGGGCTATTATGATGGATCCATACTCCGGTGAGATTTTAGCTATTGCTCAAGCTCCTTTTTTTGATGTTAGAAAATATAAAGATTATTTTAATTCAGAGGATCTCAAAGAGGCATCTAAACTAAAAGCTGCTGTTGATCTATTTGAGCCAGGAAGCATTATGAAGCCAATAACAATGGCCATTTGCTTAAAAGCAAATGAAGATTTAGCATTAATTGGAAGAGCTCCAATGTTTTCTCCTGATGAGAAAATACCAGTCTCAAATGGATATTTTCCAGGTAGATCAAAGCCAATTACAGATGCAAGAAATCATAAATATTTGAATTTGTATTTAGCTGTTCAAAAATCTTCAAATATCTATATTGCAACCTTAGTAGATAGATTAATCAATACTATGTCAGAAAAATGGTATAGAGATGCTCTCATTGAGCTTTTTGGATTCTCAAAAAAGACAGGCATTGAATTTCCTTTTGAAGCTAAAGGTTTTGTGCCAGATTTTGGAAAATATTATCAAAATAAAGCGCCTGAGTGGTCAAAATCAACTCCATATTCTCTCGCTATGGGATATAATATTTTAGCAAACTCTTTTCAAATGATCAGAGCTTTTTCAATTATCGCAAATGAAGGAAAAGATGTTAATCCCACAATTTTTAAAAAAATTGTAAAAAATGAAGATGGAACTGAAAAAGTAATTGTCGATAACACAAAAAATTTTGATTTTAAAAATAGAAAACAAATTCTATCTCCCTCATCTTGTAGACTTATCAAAAAATCTTTAAAATTTATTACAAAACCAGGTGGGACATCAAGATTAGCAGATGTCTATGGTTATACAGAGGCAGGAAAATCTGGAACAGCTGAAAAAATAGTAAATGGAAAATATTCAAAAGATAAAAACATCTCATCTTTTATAGGATTTATTCCAGTGGAAAAACCAAAGTTTGTTTTAATGGTAGTTATAGATGAGCCAGAGAAAAAATATGTTCCAGGATTAGGTCCTGCTCAAATAGGAGGTATCTGTGCTGGTCCAATATTTAGAGAAATCGCGATAAGATCTCTAAATTATTTAGGTGTTGCTCCAGATGATCCTTTCGGTTATCCTTATCCTGATCCAAGATCAGATCCTACAAAAGCTGATTGGTCATTAGAGGTGAAATATTTATCTGAGTTATATAATCATTGGAACCAATAAATGAGATTAAAAAAACTTTTAAAAAATATTTCATATAAAGAAATTAAAGGTCCAAAAGATATTGAAATATCGAGCATTACTCAAGACTCAAGACTTGCATCTTTTAATGGTCTTTTTATAGCAAGAAAAGGAAAGAAATTGGATGGATCTAAATTTTTATATGAAGCTGCTAATGCTGGTATTAATGCTGTTATTACAGATATTTACGATCCATTTTTAAAAAATATCACCCAAGTAATAGTAGATGATGTCTCTTTAATTGAAGCTGATATTGCCTCAAATTTTTACGAAAAACCTTCAAAAAATCTTTTCTCTATTGGTATTACTGGCACAAATGGAAAAACTACTACAAACTACCTAATAAAACATATTTTAGATAGAAATGAAAAAAAATCAGCACTAATTGGAACCATCGAATACATTTTAGGCGATACTAAAATTGAAGCAAAGTTAACTACACCAGATAGTATAAGTATCCAAAAATATTTAAAAGAGGCTGTGGATAATGATCTAAAATATTTCTCAATGGAAGCTTCATCTCATGGACTAGATCAAAACAGATTAAAAAATATAGATTTTAATATCGCAATTTTCACAAATTTAACTCTCGATCATTTAGATTATCATCAAAATTTTGAAAACTATAAAAATGCTAAAAAAAAGCTATTTGATTCTTTAAATGAAAAAGCTTTATCTATTGTTAATATTGACGATGAGAATTTTAAATATCTTATAAAAGATACAAAATCAAAAACTTTCACTTATTCTACTATGAAAAGAGCAGATCTTTTCGCTACAGATATAAAATATAGCTTAAAAGGAACTTCATTTATCCTTCATTACAAAGAAGAAAAAATAGATTTTTTTACGCCTCTTATTGGAGATTATAATATCTACAATATTTTAGCTGCTATCTCAGTTGGTCTGAGATTAAAAATCGATCTTAAAAAATTAAAAGAAGATATAAAAAATTTCAAATCAGTAAAAGGCAGACTTGAAAAGGTTAAAAATAATAATAATTTAAATATTTTTGTAGATTTTGCACATACTCCAGATGCTTTGAGAAATGTTTTAAAAACTTTAAAAGCAATAGTTAATTTAAAAAATTCAAAAGATGTAAAAAAAACAAAAATAATTAATGTTTTTGGATGCGGAGGCAATAGAGATAAATCTAAAAGGCCTTTAATGGCAAAAATATCTGAAGAATTTTCAGATATCTCTATAGTTACTTCTGATAATCCAAGATCAGAAGACTCTTTGAAAATCATAGATGATATAATAAGTGGTTTTTCATCAAACAAAACAAATGTTATCATCGAAAAAGATAGAAAAAAAGCAATCGAAATAGCAATAAAACTTGCCAATGCTCAAGATATCATTATAATTACTGGAAAAGGCCATGAAACTTATCAAATTTTTGAAAATGTAACGTTAGAGTTTGATGATAGAGTAATTTCAAAACAAATATGTAATTCCCTATAGGATTAAAGATGTTTTATAGATTATTTTTTCTTCTTTTTTTTGTTTTTACAAATTTTTTATATTCAGCTCCTCAAAAAATGGTAGCTGCCGCTTATAAAAATAAAACGATTAGAAGACCTGTTATTGTTTTAGATGCAGGCCATGGAGGTAGAGACCAGGGTGCAAAAATCAGATACCCTTACTTAGAAGAAAAAAAACTTACCCTTTCTGCTACTTTATATACAAAAAAATATTTAGAGCAACTCGGCTATAAAGTGATCTTGACTAGAACTAAAGATTATTTCATTCCTCTTCAAAAAAGAGCAGATGTTGCAAATTCAGCAAAAGCAGAGCTTTTTGTTAGTATTCATTTTAATTCATGTCCCAATAAAATAGCTCACGGTATTGAAATTTATTATCACAATAGCTTAGAGAATAAAAATAAATCAAAAAATTCTCAAAACTTAGCTAGTTGCGTTCTATCAGATGTAATTAAAAAAACAAATGCAAGATCTAGGGGAGTTAGAAGCGGGAAGTTTTGTGTGATAAGAGAAACTAAAATGCCTGCCATTTTAGTAGAAGCTGGCTTTTTAACAAATCCTCAAGAAAGAGATAATATTAGAAAAGCTGCCTATCTAGAAAAAATATCACTCGGTATTGCTCAAGGCGTGGAATCTTTTATTAAGAAATATTCTTAATCTATTATTTTTTTTCAAATAAAGTAATATTTTATATTTTAAAGTATAATATTATGTATCTTTATGTTGATTGGTTTTATGCATATTACTTATAATTATTAGCGCTATCAAAAAAAACATAGGTTAATAAATGCTTTCACTTTCTTGCCCTACAAGAACCTTTTATAGAAGTGCTATGATTGCTCTGCCGATTGGTGTCATAAGTTCAATAGGAGAAATAGCCGCTATTTCTAATGGGTTTGATTCCGGAGAAGTTCTTTCAAAAACTGCAATTTTAACGACAACGGTATCGTTTATTGCAGGTTTTGTTTTTAGTTCTATGTTGCTTGCAAGAGAAAAAGAAAATATAGATCAGTGTGTAAATAGCCCAGATTCAGATCTTGAAAAAGATGATAAAGAAAATCGGGTTTCTTCTTTTTTAAAAAATAAAACAATGATATGCATCGGAGAGAGCATTTATACAGGTGCTATAACTGCTTTAATAGCTACTTCAATTTCTGCATTGTTTGGATATAGATATTTCAATAGTTAGAAATTCAAAAAAAATATTTAATTTATAAAACTTTAGCATATTTTTGATTCTTAATAATTTTAAATAAATGTTTTGGGCAAACAACTGCCATAAAAGGCACAAATACCTTAAAAATTAAGGTATTGGTTCCATGTTCGAATTGGTAGCAATTATGTCCTCGGCGCGATTCGAACGCGCGACCTACCGCTTAGGAGGCGGTTGCTCTATCCTCTGAGCTACGAGAACGATGAAGAAATAATACTAGAAAAGATTGAAAAAAGCACCCTAAAAAATAAAAATACAAATTTATTTGAAATAATTCTTTTTCTGTTTTTCATAAGGACATTTCTAAATAATTAACTATTAAAAAATGGGATAATAGCGTAAACTAATTAGAAGCAATAATCTTATATTGATTATTTAATTTATAGTAATAAAGGTGTTTTTTTATGTGTTTACCTGGAGTGTTTAATAGAATATTTCATCGTTCTCCTGTAGGTGATCCAGAACTTTATTTGAATTACTTGCCTCTCGAAGGAATGGAACAAGTAGTTAGTAATTTAGATCCGCGAGCTCTAGCTCGGTTAGCTAGAGTATCCAAATTACACGTCTCCTTTGTGAACAATGAATGTGTTTGGGAAGAGTTATCAAAAAGAGACTTTCCTGATGAGGTCAAACCATCATCCTGTTCATGGAAAAAGTTTTATGAGACTTGTCATCTACCTAGGACTTTAAGAGAAAGAATGAAAAGTTCTTTCGATAAAACATCTAAAAGTGTTTACGATAATGCTCCAGCCATTGGAAGAAGAATTAGTGGTGTTTGGGGAGCTGCTATAATTGGCAGTTTAGCTATAGTTGCGAGCGCTCTTGCTGTTGATCGTGTTGTCTTAGGCTCTGATGCTTTTTATTATTCTTTGAATCAATCGATAAATGAACCGTTTAATTTAAGATTAACAGGTAATCTGCCTGTTGCCTCTATTTTTCTTCCTATTACTTGGTTGGGTTCTTTTATTTGTTATAGATATTCTGCTCGTTTTAAAAGAATTGTCACCGTTAAACTTGATCCAGTTTTTGATAAAGCCCGTAGGGTAGGAGATCGTATTTTTTCTATAGAGTCTTTTCGACGTTCAATAAGTTTTGTAGGAGGAAAGACTAGCGAATATCGCACATGGATGAGAGGAAGTGTTGCTGTAGAAAAGATTAATGCATTGTACAGACGGGTTAGAGGCAGGTAATTTATAAAAAGCTATTTATCTAAAAAACTAACTGTTAAAAATAAAATTTTTAAAATTAAAACCTTGTTTTTTGCTTAAGTTTTCTTATTCAGATTTTAAAATTTCTGTAAAAACATTTGATGGGATATTTACTTTACCAATCTCTTTCATTTTCTTTTTACCCTTTTTTTGCGTTTCCCAAAGCTTTCTTTTTCTTGTAATATCTCCACCATAGCATTTAGCTGTAACATTTTTACCCATTGCAGAAATCGTCTCTCTTGCTACTATTTTTCCGCCAATAGCTGCTTGAATTGGAACTTTAAATAACTGCTTTGGAATAAGCTCTTTTAGCTTTTTACAAAGGGATCTTCCTTTAGCTTCTGCTTTTGATTTATGTACCAAAGTAGAAAAGGCATCAACCACTTCATCGTTTATCTTGATCTCTAATTTGATGATATTAGCTTCTTTATAACTAGATAGCTCATAATCAAAGGAACCATAACCTTTTGTATACGATTTTAATTTGTCATTGAAATCTGTTAAAATCTCATTCATCGGAAAATCAAAAGTCAAAAGCAGTCTTTTTGAATCTAACGTATCTGTTTTTATTAAACTTCCTCTTTTTTCCATGCCAAGGTTCATAACAGTGCCTAAATATTCAGATGGAATCATTACATGGCACGTTACATATGGCTCTTCTATCGATTCAATAATTGTTGGATCGGGAAAGTGCGCAGGATTATCTATTTTTAAATCTTTGCCATCTCTTAAATGTACTTTATAAATAACGCTTGGAGATGTAGATATAATATCTAAATAATATTCTCTTTGTAATCTTTCAAAGGTAATCTCTAAATGTAGTAGACCTAAAAAACCTGTTCTAAATCCAAAACCTAAAGCCTGAGAGCTTTCTTGTTCTACATGCAACGCTGAATCATTTAACTGTAACTTTGTCAATGCATCTTTTAAATTTTCAAAATCAGATGAGTCGACAGGATAAATCCCTGCAAAAACTACCGGATTTATTATTTTGAACCCCTCGAGGGGTTTTTTAGCAGGACTTTTAGTAAGTGTTATCGTATCTCCAACTTTTATGTCTTTTGTGTTTTTTATGTTTGATGCAAGGTATCCTACTTCTCCCGCTTTTAAAGATTCAACAGCCTTTTCCCCAGGAGTAAAAATACCCACTTCTAAAACTTCAAAAGTTTTATTTGTTGCCATGAACTTGATTTGTGTTTTTTTTGTGATTTCACCTGAGATTACTCTAACATATGCCAATACTCCCTTATAAGGATCATAATGAGAGTCAAATACTAAAGCTTTTAAAGTTTTTTCTTCATCTTCATCTTTTTTTGGAGCAGGAATTTCTTTTATTATTCTTTCTAAAATCTCTTCAGTTCCAATGTTTTTTTTAGCAGATGCTAAAATAGCATTTTTAGCCGGCAGACCTATTACTTCTTCAATTTGATTTTTGACATCTTCCGGATCTGAATTTGGAAGATCAATTTTATTTATTATCGAGATTATTTCTAAATTTCGATCTATCGCTAAATATACATTAGCGAGTGTTTGTGCTTGTACCCCTTGCGTTGCATCAACTATTAATAAAGCTCCTTCACAAGCAGATAGGGATCTTGAAACTTCATAAGAAAAATCAACGTGTCCAGGAGTATCTATAAAATTAATTTGATAGGTATTTCCATCTTTTGCGTTATATAGCATAGTTACTGGATGAGCTTTTATCGTTATTCCTTTTTCTCTTTCTAGTTCCATATCATCTAATAATTGCTCTTGCATCTCTCTTTTACTTACAGTATTTGTAAACTCTAAAAGTCTATCTGCAATAGTTGATTTACCGTGATCAATATGAGCAATAATTGAAAAATTTCTAATATATTTTAAGTCGTATTTAAACATTTTTTTTATCTTTTATAATGAATTTAGTTTACTACATTTTTTTGAAATTATCAATAAAGCAATTTTAAAGAAATTTTTAGACTTAACTTAGAAAGAATTTTTTAGAATAAAAAAAGCCCATCTTTTCAGATGAGCTTTTTATAAGAAATATTAGCTATTCTTTTTTTGTTTCAGAAGTAACTGGAGCTGCAACAAGCTCGAGATCTTCTTCTGTAACTTTTTTCTTTTCGGCGTCTTGTGATTTTTCTTCGAATCTTTTGCTAAGTGCATTAGCAGATAACACCCAAAGAGATACAATTGCAACGACAATCGCCATTACAAATGGTGCAATGCCTCCGATTCCACCACATGCAACAATGAGTCCTGCTTGCATAAAAGATCCGCCAGATTTCCCAAGTCTAGCTCCTACAACGTCAATAGCTGCTTTTCCTTTTACTTTAGACTCTTGGTCAAGCGGTATGTATGCCATCTCTTTTGTCGGATCAAAAAATGTGTATTTACAGGATTTTGATAAGATGTTTTGAGCAGCTCCGAGTAGTACAATAAACATTTGAAGAGCCATTCCTCCTAATAGATAATTTGGCATAGATCCTCTGAAGACAACAAATCCTAAAAATGTTAGCCCAGTTACAAGGAGTACTGAAGGAGTTAATAGAGCTGAAATTCTCCAGCCAAATTTTCTCATGATGTTTCCGCCAAGAAACATTGTTGTGAAAATTGTTACTATTCCTGTTACCATTGAAAATCCACCCATAAAGGATAAATAATCATTTGAATTTGGATACTGAAGTTTTAACTGACCTTTCCAGGTAACTTCGATTAGGTTAATTGCTATTCCATAAGATATTACTAAAACTGCTAAAAGTCCTAGATATTTAGATTTAAATAAAAATTTAAAACTATCTTTCATTGATAATTTAGGTTTAGCTTTTTTAGTAGTTTTTTGATCGTCTTGAGAGAAGAAACGAGAATCTGTTAAAACATTTTTGTTAATCCACCAATATAATCCCATTATAACAAATCCGAAAAGAACTACTATTAACATTAATTTATTTATTGTCATTCCCCAAGGATCAACTCCTGCTGATAGTGCTAGTTTTTTTGGTAAATTAGCAAAGTATCTAATAGTTGGGCCTGAGACTAATAAAGCTACGTTAGCTCCTGTTAAAAATAGTGCGTAAAATCTTTTAGCTTCTTTTACTTTTGTAGTGTCGTTTGCAAAACCCCAAAATAGTAGAGATAAAACAACTGAACCCCAAAGTTCTGCTAATATATAGAAAATAGAAAACATCCAGTTTCTAAAAACAGCGACCAGGCCCATAAGACCAACTGGAAGCATTGCTTGCATCTTATCTGCTAGAGCATGAGGATGCAAAGCATCTTTTGCAGGATAAAATACCAAAGCAAATAGAGCAAAGAAAACCAAAAATGGAGATAATGTAGTAAAAAATAGAGCAGGTTTACTAAGCTTATTTGATAGTTTTGCGTAAATTAGCATAAAAATAAGGGCTCCAGCGAGCACTCCTAATTTTAAAAATGGTAATACCTCTGCGCCAGATCCTCCGGCTGTGATTACTAATGTGTCTTTCATATCTCTTAGAATTGTGTAATTAAAAGAAATACAAAAAAACATAAATAGCATTGGTAGAAGTTTTTTTAATTCAAAATTATAAATTGGCCAAAGCAGTGACCTTACTTTTGAAAATTCTTTTTTGACAGATTCCGTCATATTATTTTTCCTTAATTTTAATAGTGTTAGCGAAGAATCAAGTATAGGTGGTTTTTATTAGATGTCAAGAAAAAAATGCTTGGAAGAGATGTCTTTAAAAAGGCTTTTTAAAAAAAAATTAGGTATAAAAAAAACCTTTGAAAAATTTTCAAAGGTTTTTTTTGAGTTAAATTTATTTTTTATTTGATAGAAGCTCTGATAGCTCTTCAGAGCCTGCAAATGCGTTTAAGGCAGTTACTGATTCAACATAGCCATTCCAAAGTTCTTGCTCTACTTTGTTTTGTCTAATAGATTGTATTAATTCTCTTTTGTAAGATGCTAAAGATTTTTTTGGACTTAAAATTGTAATAATTTCTTTATCGCCTGCTAGCCGGGCAATGTTAAGCATTCTTTCTAATTGCCATTTTGTAAATGTTAGCTGATCTCTTCTTTTTCTAGATCCTCTTGCAGCTCTAGGTTTTGGCGCAACAGCAATTGGTCTAGAATTATTAATAATAAACTTTTTAATCATAGAAGAAAGTTCTAATGGATTTTTCTTCATCATCTTTCTTAAAGTAAAATGATGCATATAACCGCCGCTTGTCATCGGAATATATTTGCAAAGATCATTCTCTTTTCTTACACCAACTTTTTTGATGGCTTTTGAAAGAATTTCTTCTAGGTCTTTGAAGTTTTTTTGTTTATGTATAGATTCTTGATCGTTTTGACTCATTTTTCCCTTCCTTAATTAGGGTTAATTAAATTATAGGATAGTATTCTATCCAAAAAACTAAAAAAGCAAATTTAAAATAAATCTAATTTAAATTGCAAATTATTTATTTCTGTAGATTATAAAATAAGATGTTTTTTTATGCAAGTAGTATGTTTTGAAAATAGTTCAAAATTATATTTTTTCAACTTTATATATAATTTTATTGTTTTCTTGTAGAATAAACATTTTATGAAATGAAGGAACAATTATTTCATGAGTATTAATAAATTCGACATTGTTAGCATAAAATTCAGATGAATCACCTAAAATTATTTTAAGATATTCTTTTCTTTTAATTTTATTTTGTAAAAAATTATTATTTACAGTTTTATCTATACCTAAATTTTTTACTGTTACATTATTTAATATACATCTAGCTGAATTATAAAAATTTTTATTTGATTTTTTTATTAAATTAGTTTCTATTAACAAAGAACCATTTAAATATAAATTTTCAATTAACACCTCAGCTATTTCAAGTTTTATTTCTGATCCAAAAACTATTTGGCCACCTTTAATTTTTTTTGAGATTATTGAATATAAAGGCCCTAACATTGGATTGATATCGCATATAAAAGATGGGCCCCTCAGTAAATATTCATCAAATGTGGGCATCTTTGGCATTTTTATATTGCAATGATTTTTTAATAGATCTAAGTAATTAGATAATACATCATAGTAGCAATGCTCTGGGGTTTCAAATGCTGGTTTTCCCTCAATGTGGGCTACTTTAGTAGTAGATATTGTTTTTTTTCTATCTGCCAAAATTAAAAATGTTTTTAAATTTAAAACATCTGCTTTTTTAATTTTCTCATCTCTAAAATCTTGAATGCTATCAGAGATATTTTGCATCATAGATTCTAATCTACCAGCTTTTAGCTCTATCGGTTTGCCTTGCTGGTTTTTTGAAAAGACTTTTGTTTTTAAGTTTATTGTAAGTCCAGGCAAGGGCTCTTTTAAACAAGCTTTTTTTGCCTCTTTTAGATCAGCTATCAATATGTTTGTGTTTGCTAAAAAATTAGAAAATATCTCAGAGGAGCTCAAATCTTTAAAATACTTATGAAAATCTGTATATTCGATATTTGAGATGTTATATAAATAACCATTTTTTTGTTTGATCTCTTTTAAAACATTTATTCCTTCTTTTAAGCCTTTTTTGATTTTGCAAGATACAAAACCAAATGCTTTATTATCATGAAAAGCAGCGCCCATAAATGCTAATGGAAGATAATCTAATCCGGCTATGGGGTTATTGATCTGACGAATAAAAACTTTTTTTATATTAAATTTTTTTAAAAAATCAAAACCTTTTTGAGTTTCTAAAAGTTGCCAGATAGCTCCATGTCCAGAGGGTTTTAAAGCTAATTTTAGAGGAGCTTTTAAAGCCCAAGATCCATTTTCTGTAATTAATGGTACTGAGAGTTGTTTGATAAAATGAAAACTTTTTTTATCTCTATTAAAATAGTTCATTTCTTCAAAAATTTCTAAAATCTGCATATGATTGGTTTTTTCATCAGAAGTCATTATGACAATAGGCAGTAAAATTTTTTTATTAAACGTTTTGAAATACAAATATTCTAAGCCTTCAATATCTCTAATTAGATTTTCAAGTAGAGTTCTTCCTTGAAAGTTGAGAGTTGCTGCAGCAAGCGGTTTTTTTGTCTTAGTCTCAAATAGATTTAATCTATCGCCAGCTCCTCCCATGGGAAGAATAAAAGCAAATTTATCTAAATTTTTAAGACCAATATCTATTAACTCTTTTGTTGTTTTATTGGGTTTGGTTATATCGATATAAGGCGTTTTTAAAAGAGAGGTATTTATATTGCTTTTTGATTTAGGATTTAAAAGTTTTAAAAATGCTAAATGATATCCGATTATTCCGCCGATTGATTCGTAGAATTTATCAATTTTTTTAAGATCCTCTAAAAGATTTTTTAATAGCTTGGAAGAGTTTGGCGTTTTTTCAAAGTTGAAAAAAATGTTGTTTGCTTGAGAGATTGCAATTAGAGATTTTATTATGTATTCATCTAAAGGGGAGGCATCCTTTATGATTTTTTGTAAAAATGGATGAGAATTTATATAATGAGATATTTTAGGCTCATCATCTAAAATTTGATTTTTCTTTACAGTAGATGTAGCTAATTTTAGCTTTTTTAAAATCTCATCTAAATTTTTTAACATTTTTATATTTGTTTTTTATTGATAGTTAATACTTAAAATATTAAATGATGAATTAAAGAGGAAGGGAAATCAGCGCGCTATTTTAATGTTTAAATATAAATATCGAAAATATTGGATTCTTTCAATTTTATTAATTTTAGCGATTCTTACTACAATCGCTTATCGCTTTATTGAATCTAGATGGTTAGAGTTTAGAAATGCAGAAAAAGATTTCAATGAAGGCAGATATTCTAAATCAATTGAATTTTATTTAAAAGCCTTAGAAAAAAAATTAGATCCTAAGTTTTATATAACTCAACTTGTTTCAGCAGCTAAAATTACCGGAACGTACGAAGCAATTGTTGAAATCTATTCTAAAACTATTCAAAAAAATCGGAAGAATGATGAAATAGTAAAATCTTTTGCTGTTAATTAATCATCTTTGTTGACTCTTCAATGATAGAAATGTTATTTTCGATAACAAAAACCTTTGGTTTCATGAAAAAAATAGCAATTTTAGGATCCACAGGATCTATTGGAAAATCTACCTTAAAAATAATTAAACAAAATATTGAGTTATATGATGTTGTAGCTTTAGCAGCTCATTCCAATATAGATGAGCTAGAAAAACAAGCTCATATTTTTAAACCTAAAATCATCGCTGTTTTCGATGAAAAAAAAGCAAAAGAGTTAAAAAGGCGGTTGTTTTCTATAACTGGTTTAGAACATATAAAAATTGTCTCTTCAATAGAAGGGCTTGTAGAAATCGCAACTTTAGATGAAATAGATTTTGTGATGATGGCTGTCCAAGGAAGTATTGCCCTAAAACCTACTATTGAAGCTATAAAAGCTAAAAAAACAATTGGTCTCGCTAACAAAGAAGTTTTAGTTGCAGCAGGAGATTTGATAAATAAACTAAAACATAAATATAGAGCTTGTATTATTCCGGTAGATTCAGAACATAGCGCAATTTTTCAATGTCTGCAAAATGATGTAAATATTAAAATTAAAAAAGAAAATGCTATTAAACCCAATAGCAGTATTAAAAGACTTATTTTAACAGCATCAGGGGGGCCTTTTTTAAATCTTCCAAAAGAAAAGCTAAAAAATATCTCTTTAAAAGAGGCGCTGAGTCACCCAAATTTTTCTATGGGCAGAAAAATAACTGTAGATTCATCTACAATGATGAATAAAGGGTTAGAGATAATAGAGGCTTATCATCTGTTTAATATTGAAAAAGAAAATATTGATGTAATAGTGCATCCTGAGCAAATTATTCATAGTATGGTAGAATTTCAGGATTCTTCTATCTTAGCTCAAATGTCTGAGCCTACTATGGACATTCCTATAAGTTATGCTCTAAGCTATCCAAATAGAGAGAAATCAAATATTCAAAAATTTGATTTTATTAAAAATAATAAATTTACGTTTTTTCAGCCTGATCTAAAAAAATTTTTATGTTTAAAACTTGCGATGCAAGCATTAAAAATATCGAAAAGCATGCCATGTTTTATGAATATGGCTAATGAAGTGCTTGTTAATAGATTTTTAAATAATAAAATATCTTGGTTAGATATATCTAATAAATTAGAAAAATTAATGTCTTTTCATAGCCCTCAAAATATGCTAGACTTAAAAGATATTTTAGATGTCGAAGAAGAGGCTCATAGAAGAGCATTAACTATATGATAAGGTCAATAACTATATGATGGAAAATATTTTATACATAATCCTCGCAATATTAGGACTTAGTTTTTTAGTTTTTATTCATGAGCTCGGTCATTATTTTATGGCTAAAAGAGCTAAAATGAAAATAGAGACTTTTTCAATTGGTTTTGGAAAACCAATTCTTAGCTGGTATCGTAAAAATATTAAATGGCAAATCGGCATTTTACCATTTGGGGGATTTGTAAAAATAGCTGGTATGCAAAAAGAAGATGGTAAAGATCCATATGAGATAAAAGATGGTTACTTTGGAAGAAAACCATTAGATAGAATAAAAGTATCAGTAATGGGCCCTTTAGTTAATTTTGTTTTTGCTTTTTTAGTTTTTGTAGTTATTTGGTCTGTTGGCGGTAGAAATAAACCTTTTCATGAATATACCAAAAAAATTGGCTACGTTGATAAAAAATCTGAACTTTTTGATCTAAAAGTCAAGCCAGGCGATGAAATAATCCAATATAACAATAAACCTTATACGGGTTTTACTGATGTTTTACATGCTTCGATTACAAATGGAAAAGAAGTTGAAATAAAAGGCTATAAAGTTAACTACTTTCAAAACCAAAGATATCCTTTTGATTATACTATCAAAACATATACAGATGTAGAAAAAGGAAAGGACTTTTCTACTATCGGAATTCAAATGCCAGCTAGGTACTTGATTTTAGAAAATATTGCTTTAGGTTCTTTAAGCCCCGTTATGAAAGACTCTGAAATTAAAGCTAAAGATAGACTGCTTTGGGCTAATGGAGAAATTCTTTTCTCAAATATGCAGCTAAGTGACATCTTAAATTCAAATAGAGCATTTTTAACGATTTTAAGAGATGATAAAATAATTCATGCAAACATTAATCTTGTAAAAATATCTCATTTGAAAAATCCCATATCTTTTAAAAATGATTTAGATGATTACAGATATTTTAAGAAAATAAAAACAAACTTAAACGATTTATATAGTATTCCATACTCATTTGATGAAAATGCTAAAGTAAAAAAACCTTTGAATTTTGTTGATGAAACAAAAGCTTTGCAATTTTCAAATACAAGAGATGCATATAGTGTCCCTCTTCAAAAAGGGGATAAAATTATAGCCGTGGGCGGTGAAAGGATAAAAAATGGAGCAAATCTATTTATAGAGCTTCAAAACCCAAAAATTTTATTCATAACTCAAAGAGATTCAAAAATTTTTACAAAAGTCTCTTATAAGGATATGAATAAAAATTTTGATGAAAATTTGGATATAAAAAGTTTAAATCAAATTGTAAAATTTTTAGGTACTCCAAATGAAATAACTCAAGCGGACAGTCTTTATCTTTTAAAACCTATAAAGCCAATAGCTAGAGAAGAGATGGCGAATCTTGATAAAGCTTATGGAAATGAGTATTTTGAGATAAAACGAAAAATAGAAGCTATAAAAAATCCAAAACAGCAGCAAGAAGCTTTAAAAGTTTTTGATCAAATGAGCAAAACAAAAGTTATAGGAGTTGCTCTTTCAGATCAAGTCGTAAAATATAATCCAAATCCTTTAAAAATGTTTTCAGATGGTTTTAAAAATACTTATCAAACTCTTATATCATTAATTACTGGTGTTGTAAGTCCTAAATATCTATCTGGACCGATTGGTATTGTTCAAGTTGTAAAAATTAGTTTTAAAGCTTACGGTCCTTTAGAAGCTTTATATTGGCTTGGATTTATTTCTCTAAACTTAGGTTTTTTAAATATTTTACCTATTCCTGTTTTAGATGGTGGACATGTAGTTTTTTCACTATTTGAAATTATCACAAAAAAACGAATAAAAATTAAAACCATGGAAAGGTTAATTATTCCTTTTGTTGTTTTATTAATTGGGGGGATTTTATTTGTCACAGTTCATGATATTTTGAGGATCGTGAAAAACTTTTTCTAAAAGTTTTTTTTCTTTTTTTAATTTTTTAAAAAATTTTGTTCTCAAAATTACTTTTCAGAGTTATGCTATTTTCAAAAATTTTGTAGGTCTTATTTATGTTACGTATTTTATTTTTATTTATAATTTTACCTTTTTTTCTATTTTCTAAAAACACCTCTGAAGAAATCTTAAAAAAAATGACACTCGATGAAAAAATAGGCCAGCTTTTTATGCTGCCTGCTTGTCCTAAAAGTGATGAAAACCATTTAAAAGATTTAGAAGAGGTAATAACTAAATATCATTTAGGTGGTGTTATCGCAAAACAATCAGATGCAAAAACTCAGATTGTTTTTTTAAATCATCTTCAAAAAATATCAAATCTACCCTTATTTGTTTCTGCAGATGCTGAATGGGGCCTTGGCATGAGAATGGAAGATACAATTTCTTTTCCTAAAAATATGACTCTTGGAGCTATTCAAAATGATGAACTTTTATATGAGATGGGAAAAGAGATAGCAACTCAGTTAAAAGCAGTTGGCGTGCATATTAATTTTGCTCCTGTTATTGATATAAACAGTAATTCTAAAAATCCAATTATCAATGTCAGATCTTTTTCTGATAACAAAGAAATTGTTGCTAAAAAAGCAAATCTTTTAATGCAGGGTATGCAAGATCAAAATATTATTGCTTGTCCTAAACATTTTCCAGGACTTGGAGATGTAATCGTAGATCCTCATTTAGATATACCCATTGCATATCACAGCTTAGATAGGTTAGAAAATATTGAGTTTTATCCATACGATGTATTAATAAATAAAAATGCAAAAGCTATAATGACAGCTCATGTGCTTTTTCCAAAACTATCAGATCTACCAGTTACTTTGTGCAAAGAAATTTTAGATATTTTAACTGAAAACAAAAATTTTAAAAATCTTTTGATTACTGATGCTTTAAATATGAAAGCTTTAACAAAATATTATGAAGCAGGCGAGATAGCTCTTTTAGCTCACATAGCTGGAAATGATATTTTACTATATGGAGCTATAGGAAAGATTAGCGTTGATGAAATTATTTTAGATTTTTTTCCAAAAGCTTTTACGGCTATAAAACAAGCTTATTTAGAAAAATCATTAGATGAAGGAAAATTAAACAGACATGTCTTAAAAATTTTAAAAGCTAAAGAAGATTTAAATCTTTTTGAAAATAGATATGCTCCTGATTATAATCCTGAAGTAATTTTAAGCCCTGAGGCTTATGATTTAAAACAAAAACTCTTCTATGAAGCTTTAACTATTTATAAAAATGATGGACTACTACCCGTTGATTTAAATACTAATGTTTTATTTTTAACTTCTTCTCAAAATTTAACAGAGAGTTTTTTAGTAAAAAAACTTGTTTTAGAAGGAATAGATTGTAAATCTATTTATGAAAGACATCTAGAGCTATCTTCTAAAAATTTAGTTATTTTAAATATATATGAGTCGTGTGTTACAGAAAAACTACTCGATAAAATGAAGGCATTAGATCCAGATAAAACAATTATCTTTTTCTTTGGTTCTCCTTACTATTTAGAGGATTTTAAAGAATTTAAAAATATAGTTTTGGCGTATCAAGAAGATGAATGTGCTTATAAAGCAGTTTTGGAATATATTTTTGGGGATATTTCAGCGAATGGTAAGATTCCAATAGATGCTAAATCGTTATAAATTTTGATTAAAGAAAAATTGGGTTAATAACAGTTTAAAAATTAATTAAAATTGTAGATAAAGCTAATAGAGAAACTTTAAAATGATTTCAAAAAATAATAATAAGAAAAAAAATATTTTTTCTTATATTGAGATACTAGAAAATAAGTAACTTTTTTTTTATTCAAGCTTAATAAATTAAAAATTTTTACATTTTCTTTATAATTTGATAAAGTATTTTGATTTACTATAAATATAAACAAAAGGAGATTATTATGGCTATGGTTGGCCTTCCAGGTTTCGTTATGGCACCACCTACCTTTGCATCATCTAAACCACAGGTTTCAGGACTATGGAATTCTGCTGAGTGTGGTGTTGTTGAGCCTTCTAAAGTTTTAAACGCTTATTTGGGAAGAGTTACTGGAAAATACAATGTGAACACGTCGAATATAGCGAAACTAGCTAATAAATTGTTTTCATCACTGTTAAGTCCAAATATTGAGGATTATGTAAGAGATGCAATCTATTCTAAGTCGTTCTTTTATAGATCTTTTGAAGGTTATCCGAGCATTCAGTGCTGTTTTAAAGATACGTTCATTCATACATTTTTGGACTATATAGGCGGCCTTTTTGAAGAAAAAACTTCTTTAGGAAAAGTATTGGAAGAATTAGACGCTTCTCGAGAGAGTCCAGGTAGAAAATTATTACCTAGAAAAACATATAGGGAAGCTGAAAAACAAGCAAAGGAACGATTGGATAGTATAAAATTTGAGGATTTCATATATCAATTTTACCAAAACAAAGAGGGTTGTGTATATGGTCTTAATAATGGTACCGATAAGTCTCTGCTTTTTTGGTGGAAAAGCAGCGGTAAAGGTAGAGCTGTCAAGGAATATGTATTTCAGGTAATGCATTTCAATACTACAATCGAGTCAACGTTCCGTATTTTCCCAGCCCCTGGCCAGAGTTCTCCTGAAGTGAAAAGGAGAGATGGTAACCTTGTTGTTTCATGGGTAGATAGTAAGTTTGAGCAAAAAGAGAAGGTTTTTTAAATATATATGAGAGTCTTGCGTTACAGAAAAATTACTCGATAAAATGAAACTATTAGATCCAGAAAATACTATAATCTTTTTCTTTGGTTCTCCTTACTATCTAGAGGATTTTAAAGAATTTAAAAATATAGTTTTGGTATATAGTGATTTAAGTTTACATTGATAAAGCTATTTTATTAATATAAATTTATAAATCACACTAATCTTATCTGAAGAAGAATAAAAAATTTTATGTCAAACTGGCTTAACTAAAAAAGATAGCATTTATCGATTAAAAATTAAACCACTATATCAAGAAGATGAATGTGTTTATAGGGCAGTTTTAGAATATATCTTTGGGGATATTTCAGCGAATGGCAGGTTGCCAATAGATGCTAAATCATTATAAGTTTGATTAGACTCGCTAACTATCAGAGTCACTAAGCGAGGAAGTCATTTTTTAATATCAAAAAAGATGGACATTTTTCTTATACTCAAGTTCAAAATAAATTAATAATCTTTACATTTTCTTTATAATTCGATAAAATATTTTGATTTACTATAAATATAAACAAAAGGAAATTATTATGGCTTTTATGATTATGGCAGGATTGGCAGCACTGACAGGACAAGTTAAGATACGATCAGCTTTTGCATTAAATAATGAACCATCTAAACTACAGGTTTCAGGACTATGGGAGGTTAAGGAAAGTAATTTTGTTGATCCTTCTGAAGTTTCAGAATCTTATTTGAGAAGAGTTTCTGAAGAATACCAAATGAACACGTTTAATACAGAGAAACTAGCAAAGAAATTCTTTTCACCTCTGCCACATTCAGAGCTTGAGCATTTGGTAGGAGATGCAACTTATCGTAAAGATACGTTCTTTCATAGATATTATATAGATACGGCTGTTTGTAGATGTTTTGAAGATACGGTCGTTCATACATTTTTTAATTATATAGGCGGATTTTTTAATGTAAAAACTTCTTTTGGACAAGTATTGGAAGAAATAGAATCTTCTCAAGAGAGTCCAGGTAGAAACCTATTACCTAGAAAAACATATAGGGAAGCTGAAAAAGCAGCAAAGAAAATATTAGAGATTCAAAAATTTAATAAGTTCGTAGATCAATTTCAGAAAGGCAAAGCGGCTAGGGTACATGGTCTTGGTAATGATAGGTTTCTTCATATTTCGTGGGAAATAAATGGTGAGAATGGGGTGCGGCTTAACAATGAATATATATTACATGTATTACATTTCAATACTACAGTCGACTCACCGATCCATATTTACTCAGTCCATCTTCCTTATGTAGAAAGGTATAATGATGGTAAGACTGTTGTTTCATGGTTCGATGGAGATAGAGCGGAGAAAAAAGAGAAGGTTTTTGAGTGCAGATAGAACTAAAAATGGATTTTAATCAGTATCTCTAGCTGTTCTACATACTGCTCTTTTTTTGTGAAAGAATGTATTAAAGACTATTTTATTTAGGATATTTTAATATTTACGAAAATATAAAAAGACGGCTATTTAGCCGTCTTTTTATATTGATTTACTAATTTCAAATTTGAAAAAGATTTAGTTACTTTTTCTCATCTTCAATGATTTCAGCTTCTGCTTCTTGAATATCTTCTTTTTTATCTTTCTTTGAAGCATCTTCTTTGTTTGGCTCAGGATTTGCACCTTGAGCTCCTGCGCCAGCTGCACCTTGAGCCGCCTGTGCTTTTTGAAGCTCTTCACCAATTTTTTGCATGTGCTCTTGAAGCTCTTTCATAGCAGATTTTATAGTAGCTATATCAGTGCCTTTTAAAGCGTCTTTTACTTTGTCTACTTTTGATTGAATATCCGCTGAAATATTAGATGGAAGCTTATCTGTATAATCAGAGAGCGCTTTTTCAGCTCTAAAAACGGTAGTTTCAGCTTCGTTTTTAGTATCAATTTCTTCTTTTTTCTTTTTGTCTTCTTCTTGATGTTTTTCAGCTTCTTGAACTTTAGCTTTAATCTCATCATCAGAAAGACCTGATTTTGCTTCGATTCTGATTTTTTGCTCTTTGCCAGATTGTTTGTCTTTAGCAGAAACACTTAAAATTCCATCAGCATTTAGATCGAAACATACCTCGATTTGTGGCGTGCCTCTTGGCGCTGGTGGAATTTCTGTTAAATCAAACCTACCGATCTCTTTGTTGTCTTTAGCCATGGGTCTTTCTCCTTGAATAACAACTATGGTAACAGCTGGTTGATTATCTGATGCTGTTGAGAACACTTGTTTTTTCTGAGTTGGAATAGTTGTGTTTCTCTCAATTAAAGGAGTCAAGACTCCACCTAGTGTTTCAATGCCGAGTGTTAAAGGCACAACGTCTAAGAGTAAAATGTCTTTAACATCTCCGCCTAGAATGCCACCTTGAATAGCAGCTCCTGTTGAAACAGCTTCATCTGGGTTTATTCCTTGATCAGGCTCTTTTCCAAAGATATTTTTTACTATTTCTTTAACAGAGGGCATTCTAGTCATACCCCCAACGAGTAGTACTGTATTGATATCACTTGCAGATAAACCGGCATCTTTTAGAGCTTTTTCACAAGGAATTTTTGTTCTTTCTATAAGATCATGACAAAGACTCTCTAGTTTAGCTCTAGTTAGTGTTAAAGATAAGTGTTTTGGTCCTGTTGCATCCATTGTGATGAATGGTTGGTTGATTTCTGTAGATTGAGTTCCAGATAGCTCTATTTTAGCTTTTTCAGCAGCATCTTTAACTCTTTGAAGAGCCATTTTATCTTTAGATAAATCGATGCCACTCTCTTTTTGAAACTCTTCTAATATCCATTTTATGATTTTACCATCAAAATCATCTCCACCTAAATGTGTATCACCGTTTGTAGATAATACCTCAAAAACACCATCTCCGATCTCCATTATTGAAATATCAAATGTACCACCACCTAGATCATATACAGCTATTTTTTGTTCATGTTTTTTATCAAGACCATACGCGAGTGCTGCAGCTGTAGGCTCTGGGATAATTCTTTTAACCTCTAAGCCAGCTATTTTTCCGGCATCTTTTGTTGATTGTCTTTGTGAATCATTAAAGTAAGCTGGAACAGTAATTACAGCTTCAGTTACCTTTTCTCCAAGATAGTTTTCTGCTGTCTCTTTCATTTTTATTAAAATTTGAGCAGCTGCTTCTTCTGGAGTTATGTTTTTTCCATCAATTTCAAAACCGACGTTTCCATTTGAATCTTTTATGACTTTATATGGAACTGTTTTTATCTCATCTTGAACTTCATCAAATTTCCTTCCAATAAATCGCTTTGTTGAAAAAAGTGTTTTTTCAGGGTTTGTAACAGCTTGTCTTTTAGCGGGCACTCCAACTAGTCTTTCTTTATCTTTATAAGAGATAATAGAAGGTGTTGTTCTTGTTCCTTCAGCATTTGCTATAACTTTGTAAGCCCCCCCCTCCATTATTGAAACGCAAGAGTTTGTTGTTCCTAAATCTATACCTATTATTTTGCTTTTTTTGCTCATAATAATACCTTTTTTTTATTTGTTAATTTTTATATTTTCATCCTTAGAATTTTTTATATTTTCATCTTGATCTTTTTCAGAATTGCAGCAGTTTTCATCTTCTTTTTCACAAATTCCAGAATCACAACTGTTTTCATTTTCTTTTTCATCTTGATGCTGATCATTTTCAACATCTATATCTTCTTTATTTTCTAAGGGTTTTTTTGTAACTTTTACTCTAGCTGGGCGAATAACCCTAGAAGTGCTTTTATAACCTTTTGCAAACTCTTCTATAACAGATCCCGGTTCATGATCATTTGTCTCAAGTATTTCTACAGCATCATGTAAATGAGGATCAAAGTTGTTGCCGACAGAATGATAGGGAACAATGCCATGATTATGCAGTACATCTTTAAGCTGTGATAATATCATTTGAAAGCCCATAGCCCAATTTTTCACTTCTTCAGATGAGTCATTTGCCAAATTTAGAGCATTTTCAAAATTATCAATCAAAGGCAAGAACTCTGAGATAGTATTTTCAATAGCAAAAGATAAAGATTCAGTTTTCTCTTTTTGCATTCTTTTTCTTGTATTTTCAAGCTCTGCTAAAGTATGCAGATATTTGTTTTGCAGTTCACGTATCTCTTCTAGAGGTTTTTGGTTTTTATCTTTTTTTGACATTTATTTAACTCCTAAATTATTTGCTTTTGTCTTCTAATAGAATTGAGTTTTGTGTGATTTTTTTAAAATCAGAAGTCTTTCTAAAAGTTATCTTAAATTTATAGATATTTTTAGTGAGATTATCTGATAGATATTTGCTAAAAACTTTTAAAATAGAAAAAATCTTTTTGTAATCGACT